>PNLN01000189.1 GCA_013823055.1 Cyanobacteria bacterium DS2.3.42 | reverse complement strand
CCGCGCATGATGCCTGCCATTTCCCATGAAGACTGATGTTCGCCTGCCTGCGAGCCACCGAGAATTCCGGCGCTTTTGGCAATAGCATATCCAGCTCCGATTGTCGCCCAAACGGGAGCGGTGATGTATCCGTTCGTCGAGACTTCTGTTGTTCCGACGCCAGGGAAGCCCATCTCCATCGTGTCTGCGGCAACTCTTTTGGAAACTTCAAAGAAGTGTTCGGCGGCAGCCAAATCCGGATCGAGTTCGCGTCCTCTCATGCTTTCAGGCAACTGCTTGTCGAAGGCAACGAAACCGGCTCTCAGTGCGAAAAGGCGGTCATATGCGATTTCTTCTTGCTGTTTTGGATCAGAAATTAGCTTCTGCGACTCTGCAGATGCCAGTGCAACAAGCAAGGCTGTGCGGCGATCTTCGGTTGCCGCTGTGCCGTCTCTGGGAATCTGTTTGTCCAGCCAGTCGACTGTTTGCATCACATCCTGTGCGCTTCCGTACTCACGTTTCAAAACACCCAATCTCAAACCGCTTTCAACTTGATTGAAGTTTGCTGAACTGACGTCGTTCAACGCCGCACCCATGTGATCGAGAACTGCAGCAGGAACCAGGATGTCGTGCATGCCAGCCGCCAGTACTGCCGACACAGGATTAGTCGCGTTTTTCTCAGCATCGGCCCAGTAATCGCGGGCATCGACAGCGGCTTGAACGCCTTCAACAACATATCCCATTGTATTTCCCCACAGATAGTTGGCAAAACCACTGATTCCGCCCTGCGTCACCGATTCGTCTACATAGTCCTTCCAGTATTCTCTGGCAGTGCTGACTGCACCATTGTTGCGGCCATCACTTTGAACAGCAGGAGAAACAGGCGCAGATAAGCCTGCAGTTTCAATACCTTCGATCTTGATGTCGGGCAGATATGTTGATGCCGAAGCGTTGGCAAACTTCATTTCCGCCAGAGCACTGTTTTGCCCGGCTAAAGTGAGATTGCTGTAGGGATCGCTCAAGTTGAGGGAATTGTCGAACGAACGTGCGGAAGTTGCCGCCTCGAATTGCTCTTGCATGGGCAGGACCTTTAGTAATTAGAATCGGGGGAAGGTGGACTTGTCCCTGCTAATTTACGGACGACTCGTGACAAACTATTGGCGCAAAAATGACGGCGCCGTTATTTTTCTGCCACATTCAAAACCTGGAAACACTTGCCCTGCCATTGTCACAAGCCCGTCATACTTGGTCGATATTATCCCAACACATTCGCTCCTTCGAAAGTTTTGACGCCGCCCTTCGCAATTTGATGCCTGCAAAAGGCATATAACAAAGTGCGAATTACGTTTCTCAACTTTCAAAAGAGATCAGCGCTCCCTCCCATCACATTGCACAAATACCCAATCCGGCCTTTCGGCCGGTAATGTCGCAGAAAGACAGCGGTTCGAAGCTACTCTCTTGTGTAGCGGCTTTGCGCCGGTAAATTTACCAGTTAAAACTCAAACCCCGAACTCCTGAGGCACTCAAAAGCATGGCAGAGTCATATTTGTCCGACCATGGAGACAGCATCGGCAGCAACACAAACAGCGCATTCAACAGCTTTTTCGACTGGAACAATGAAATGCGCAGCGCCAAGCTATCCAGGAATAGTTCCGCTCCGGAAAACAATTCCATACTCGGCGCAGGTGCTGCAACAGAGCCGGATTTCATCGACTTCAATGACGGCACACGCAGAATAACTCAAAGCACCGGCAGAGTCCTAATCGAGTACATAAACGACAGCGAACCTGGCGAAAGAGTTGTCTACACCAATGATATTGCCAATGATCAGCAGACTTTCCAGTACGACAGAGCCCCTCAAAACCAGGAAAGAAACACAGAAGAACAGGAAAGACAAGAGCAAACCAGGCAGCTCGGCGAGGCTATTCAAAACTTTATCAAGGCGCTTGTGGCCTTGAGTATGCTCTACAGCCGATGGATGCAACAAAACTATGCGGGAGGCGGCAACCAGGGCGGCGATACCGGATATGGTGGCTATGACCGACCCACGGTAGGACCGGATTCGGGCGCTGCCAATCCGGACAGCGACTTTACGCCAGCCCCCAGAACCGTACGCCCCAGACCACAACCACCGGCACAACCAAGAAACCCGAGGAGCGACACCGCCAACCCGGGCGCAAGACCGGGGTCGGAAAGACCAAATGGAGATGAGGGCGCAGCGATGGCGGCGGCAGCAGCGATGGCAGCAGCGATGGCGGCGGCAGCAGCAACGGCGGCGACGGCGACAAGCCAGGCTCAGGCAATACCGATCGGCCGTCCGGCTCTCGCTACGAAGACACCGGAATCACGAGGGGGAGAACCATATTTCGAGACGACTTCAACGGTGAGCGCGGAGAACGTCCCAACCAGGCTGTTTTCGACACAGCTCACATAGGAGCTGACGGCAAGACTCGCCAGCGCGGCGAAAGCATTCACGAAGACGGAATCATCAGTACAAACAACACAGTCCAGGACGGAGAAGGGCATCTGCAGCTCTTTCCTGTGCGCCAAAGAACATATGACGAAGTGGGAAAAGAATACGTCAATTACACCAAAGGCTCCATGCATACGACAAATGGGCTGAACTTCAATTTGAAGGACCATCCGGATGGCATCGCCATTGAAGTACGGGCCAAACATCCAACCAGAGACGGCGCTAAGTTCAACGCTCTCTGGATTATGACGGAGCGCTGGGCGGCGGATCCCGCCAAAGGTGAAAGACAAGGCGACACAATTGAATACGACGCGGCAGAAGGCGGAGGAGCCGACATTGCTATTCATTACCCAACCAAAGGCGAATCCGGTAAATCTGAAGACCACTATGGCGGTGGCGCCCATCCCAAAGACGTCAACTTCAATGATGGAAACTTCCACACATATACGATCGTGATTACACCCAACGAAAAAACCGGACGGGGCGATGTCGTTCAGTATGTGGACGGAAAAAAAGAGTTTGCCAAGGAAAACGTTTTCCCGGGCGACAAAGACCTCCATTTGAAGGCGAGTCTCGAAATCAGTCCAAAATGGACCCACAAGACTTTGACGGGACCGGGCGGAATGAACTCGGATGCCGCCGGGGTAATCGACTACATCGACGTGTCTGAGTTGAAAAAGCGCTCATAAGCAGAATTTGCGATTGGGCGATTGGGCGATTGGGCGATTGGGCGATTGGGAAAGCTAACGATGGGTCAAAACTCTTCCTATAGATAGGATGGAAACGCCCCAGATTAGAGGGCTCACAGCTTTTCCGTTCGTAAATGTTTTGCATATCGAGAACACCAAGATCGAGCGCAAGCGCATATACGATCAACCACTCTCGTGCCACCACACGTGGTTGTATTATCAGCAGCTCATTTTGAAAGCAGATGAAACGCCCGAGACCCTTGATTATTGGACGCTTATAGAGGCCCGGCATACTATTTAGTGCCACCACATATACCGCCACATTTAGATTTATTGGACTCCAATTGGATTTGCAGCGGATATATCAGACTCTGAAAAGGCGTACTGTACAGTCTTTTCGAGACCACCGCCTGATCGATATATAGTGTGCCACCACTAGTGGTGCCTTGTCAAGAGTTATTTCTAATCCAGCCGGAAAGCATTGCCATACAAGGGTTTTCAGACTCGGTAACGTTTTCATTCAAAATTCCCCATTGCTCTGATGACGCTATCGGTAGTATCGTAATCACATCGAAATTTTTGCGAACCGAGTGGTCCCCACTCTAGCTGGCAGATAAAGCCCGGACATGCTTTGCATAGTCATCAGGGCAAAGCTGGCGCGTATTTAGACATATTGAGCCATTAAATAGGTTTGCTGCAAGCCAAGCCAACGAATAGCCCTCTAAATGGGGGCTCTTCGTGGCGCAGCAGTGTCTCTGCATAGCATCAGATTTCACCAAACACACACAACACACATTCCATAGAAGGGAACCGCCGCATATGATGACAGTTCAAAAGGAATTGAAATCAAATTCTCAGCAAGACCAGGCTGCAGTGCCGGGTCAGGTGCAGAAGGAGGATTACACTCACCGTTATTGGGAGTCCACTCAAGAGACTCTAGTTGGCTTATATGCGAAGCGGGATTCAAAAACCGGCTTACCGATTGAAACCGTCAACGACATCATTCACAGAGTTGCAACGTCGGTTGCAATTGCCGAACTTAAATATGCACTTTCACCGCAAGAATTGATCGATATCGATCTAGAGAGTGCGCTCAAGCATCCGAAAGTCGCACAGTGGGCGCTTACTTTCGCCGATTCAATCGGGACTCAGCGATTCTGGGCAAATACACCCGCCAACATCAATGCAGATCCCGCGGTAGCCCTCAACGTACTTAAGTATTGGGCACACGGCAAAATTGCTCAAATGAAGGAAGAGGAAATCTGGAATCGTTCAGAAGAACTCCGAATTGCCGTCATCAATGACAATGTCGCCAAGCTCAGCGAGCACGAAGTGAAGATGGGCGAATTGGCTGCCAACTTGCGCGGCACCGGATGCCTGGCTGCATGCGGCGTGGCCTATGTGGTCGACAGCCTGGAAGGGATTCAGGAAGCAGCACGTATTGAAGCTCTGGCAGCTAAAGCAGCCATGGGTATGGGTCTTAATACCTCTACCTTGCGTCCGTGGTCCTCGATTATTTCCAACGGCGCAGCAGCCTCGGGACCAGACCGCTTCTATGAAAAGACTATCGCTAAAGCTGTAGAAGCCGTAGCGCAGGGCGGACGTCGCGGCGGAGCGCTTATTGAATTGCGCAATTCCGATCACCCGGACATTTTGTTCTTCATCGACAAGAAGAAGCTTTTCCCACCGCCAAGCCTGTCGAGCATATATAAAGAGATGCTGTCCTTCCAAAAACAAAGTTCCGGCGAAGATTCAATGTCGTACAAAAAACGCATTCTCTCGCTTGCCGAGCAGAAGTACGGTGAACTCTATCACCAGTACATCGAGCGCCAGAACTATTTGAAAAACACCAACATCACCGTTTTGGCGATGCCTGGGTTTATGGAAGCCGTAAAAGAAAAACGCTTTATCCAAACGACTTTCATGAAAGAAGCCTGGACCGGAGCAGTTTATGATCCACGCAAGCCAGTGATGGACGAAAAGACTGGTGCCGTCAAAGTAAACAAACTGACCAAAGAACCGACCTACGAAGAGTACGCAGTAGACATTCTGAAATTTCCCGAGTCGCTTGAAGCGGCACGACAAGTCAAAAATGCGGTAGTAGAAATCACTGATCGCTTCGTGCGCGTCAAATCGCATTTCTATGCACCGGAAGTTTTCCAACGCATCGTTGAAGGCATGCGCGATTCAGGTGAACCGGGCATTGCTTTCTACGAAGCAGTCAACAACGCCAACGCAAACGACCATGCATACGACCTCACTACCTGCAATCCTTGCGGCGAGCAATTCTTGCCAGCCGGACCAGGAAAAGACGGTCGAACCTACATGGGCAACTGCAACCTCTCCTCTATGCATGCTGCCCATGAAGAATTCTGGAGCCCGGATGGCACGTTCAATATGCAAGCGATGCGCGCGGTAGCCCGCATTCAGCAGCGCTTCATGGATAACGTCACTGATGTGAGCTGGTATCCGATCCCTGCGCAGAACATGACGGCCCGCATGGAAAGACGCAATGGCGGCGGTTTTGCCGGCATTGCCGAATATCTCTCGCGGCTAGGCCATACGTTCGGCAGCGCCGAAGCGCTGGAAGCAACGGAACTTCTCTTCCGCGAATACACAAAAGCCTCTACAGAAACGTCGGTAGAACTGGCTAAAGAACGCGGCGTCTACCCACTCTGGGAAGGCAGCAAGTTCCAGAAGAAAAACCTGCGCGTTCGCAATTCCTGCATGACCAACAATGCCCCAACAGGCACATTGGCTCAGGCCCTGCAAACAAGCTGGGGCGTCGATCCGCACAACGGAATCGTTTTCTCCCGCAAAGTGCGCTCGCGTTTCGTCGACTTCGTCGCTCCAGGCTTCAAAGAAGCCATGATCAAGGCGGATGCGTGGCCGAAATCGGAAGATGAGCAAGCGGCGCTGATGAAGAAAATCCGCAACAATCACAAGTCCTGCCAGGGCATTGCTGAAGTTCCGGAATCAGTGCAAAAGGCCTTCCCGATTCGCGTCGAGATCGAGCCGGAAGCATACATCCGTCATCTCTCGGCCATTCACAAAGGCGCCGACGAATTCCCGGAAACATTCAACTCGGTCTCCAACACTTGCTCGATTCCTCTGGATTCCAGCGAACAGGCAGTTTATGACTCGACGATGCTGGCCTGGAGCCTGGGCGTCAAAGACATCACGTTCTACCCAGACGGCTCGAGATTGAGCCAACCGGTCGAGAAGATCGCCAAAGAAGACTACGAGCGCGAATTCGACTTGCTCACATTGCTCGGGCACTTCGAGCGCCGTAATATCGAAACTGAGGAAACTGCCGGTCAAACATATAAAGTCAGAGTGGGAGCGCCTGATGGCAATTCAACATTGCATGTCAGTCTCAACCACGAAACGACAAGACCTGGCGAGCTGATTGAAATCTATGCTCGCATGGGCAAACCGGGAGCAGTGGAATCGGGGCTGTTCGAAGCAGTCGGGCGTTTGTCTTCAGCTTTCCTGCGCTATGCAGCAGAATTTGGTGAAGAGGAACGAGTCAAAGCGGAAGACACCATTGTTCACCAATTGGTGAATATCCAATCCGGCTATCCCGCCTGGTTTAAGTTCAGCGACTCGGAAAAACCAGTGGTGGTTCAATCGCCGTGCGATGGTCTGGCAAAGGCCATTCAGCACTACAGACGAGTTCACAACAAACCGGGTGAAGCAAAACTGATGGAAAACCTAGCCCAGGCGGTGAGCCACCAACAGCCTGCCATGGCAATTGAAACAAGCAATACTGAGTTGACTGGAAGCGCTCGCTCGTTAGCCACTTGCAGTAAATGCGGGGCCGGCGATTGGCTGAAGATTGATGGCTGCATGGTATGCCAGGGCTGCGGTTTCAGCAAGTGCGGTTAGTTTAAGGTCTTCAGGCATTGAGGGAGAGGCACGGCCTCTCTTTCAATGCCGAAGTAAGCAAGTTGCCCTTGAGGCAAATGCTGGAAACCCCGGAGACACTGGTATCTCAGGAATCAGATACAGGCTGGAAATCCGGCGAAAAACGGAAACACTGAAGAGGAGTCGCTTGCGGCTCCTCTTTCCTATGCGATGTAAAAAACTGGCAATTAAGAGACCTGAGGCACTAACAGAGACTCTGTCTCGCCCTAATTTGGCGGGGTTTGATCGCCGTATTTGAGTGTTTCCTGTGTATCATGTTGGCTATAAGCAATTTTGTGTGTTTTGCGTATGCAAATAGCAGGAATTTTCTGCCTTGCCGTGGCATCTCCATAACTAGAAGATGGCGGTTCTGAAGGGGCATATGGTCGACGAAAGAACCCAGAACAAAACCCAAACGCAGAAGGATTATTACTACATCCTGGGTGTTCGGCCGGATGCGACTTCGCGCGAGATCCAACAAGCTTACGAACAACTGTACGAAAAGTTCGGCCCGCACGTGAATATCAGCGGCATGGACCCTGACATCATGATCAAAAACTTCCGCGAGATATGCGATTCGTACGAAGTTTTGATGGATCCGAAACTTCGTCAGGAATATGACAGAAACAGCGCTCAGCTCCGTCAAAGCATGGGCGACCTGCGCAACCTGTGGCAGAAATCCGCGGATCAAAAGCCCCGTGACACTCAAGAAAACAGCATACAAGCGGCTGGCATTAAGGCGGCTGCGCTAGCGGTTGAGCTGGAGTGCGAAATAACCCTGAAAGAAGCCATGAAGGGTTGCACGAGAGAAATCAGACTCAGCGATCCCAGACCTTGCGAACAATGCAATGCCATGAAAACAGTGAACCGCATGCAGTGTCAGGGCTGTCGCGGACTTGGTTATTTCAACGTCGAAAGAGTGACAGATGTGGATTTGCCAGCAGGCACTTATGACGGTATGGAAATTCGCAGACCAGGCTGCGGGCGCTTCGATATCCGCGCTAATCGTCAGGGCGATTTGATTCTCAAAGTAAAGCTACTGCCGCATCCTGTGCTGGGAGTACTCGGTAGGGACATAACCTTGAATGTTCCTGTGACCCTTTACGAAGCGCTGCTAGGCGCAGAGATAGAAGTTCCAACCGCTACAGGACGAGTGGTGATGAAGATTCAGCCGCTTACCCACCCTGGTCGAGTTTATCGTCTCAAAGGCCTCGGCTTGGCCGGCGCCGACCAGCTCATCTCGATCGACGTTGTTTTTCCGCAGAAAATGACAGCAGAAGAACTGGCGCTTCTAAAACAGATGAGAGAACACTCGCAAGAACCGAGTCCACGTGAAGGTCTGTTCAAGGCTTCACCACAAACGCCTCCGACTCGAATCGAATAAAAATGAGCCGAAAGGTTTGTGGAAGTTTAGCGGAAAACTTGAACCGGAAACTTCGGTCGGCAATTGCAGCTGGAAATATAGGCTCGAAATTTGGTTCCGAAAGCCTTCAAAAGTGGCTTCAAGTTTTTCCTTACTACTAACAGTAGGGGACATTCACATTGCCCTCCAATCACTGGTTGCCATGAGCTTTTATGAGTTCCAGATAAAATTTGCCCTGATGCGTAGCCGCGTCATATTTGAAGACTTCTGCGAACCTACGCCAATCATCACACGGTGATCGCCAAGAGTCCCTTTATTACAGGTTTTTCAGGTTGGCAAGGGGTTCGAACCCCGGAAAACCAACCCCACTCAGGCTTCCTGTTGACTACCCCCATTTCAGAACCTAGTAAAGCCTCGCAAAGCATTAGTAATAGATCCCAAAACTAAGCTTCTATAAGCTTTTCAAGACTTGCTACTGCCTATTGCTTAAACCTAGTCTCAAATTACCTTTTCGTTTCCCTCAGTTTCGGTCATCAGTTCCACCAATAAGCTCTCTAATAGCACTTCTCGCTTCCACATCTTTCACTGTTCTGCAGTGTGTGGGAGGTCGCCGATTTGTGCTGTGAGCCCGAGCTGAATGAAGAGAACTCCTGCCTCTAACTGAGAGGCGCAACTAGTCAACTAGTCCACAACTTCGCCTCTCGGGAACGAGGCAAGAAGGAGACACAAAATGTCCAAACTTATGACAGCAAATACCATCGAGGAAGCTGTCAGGAAGGCCCGTTCGTCGCGTATTTACGCCAACGAGTCTAATGCTGCTCGTACGAATCTGTTCAACCAGATCACTT
This sequence comes from Cyanobacteria bacterium DS2.3.42, assembly GCA_013823055.1. Taxonomy (GTDB): domain Bacteria; phylum Cyanobacteriota; class Vampirovibrionia; order Obscuribacterales; family Obscuribacteraceae; genus QKMZ01. The sequence goes on along the minus strand of PNLN01000189.1, from coordinate 3,095 downwards.
ACGAGTCGAGCACCGGCGGCAACATGCCGCTCCACAAATACGGCTTCCTGCGTTACCAGGGCGTCATGCCCTTGAATCTGCCTGACGGATTGCGAATCGTGGTTCTGCCCGATATCCATGCCCCTGCGCACAACAAGCAGTGGCTCTGGGCCATCGAACAGTTCCTCGCGGAATACCGCCCGCACATCCTCATCTTCATCGGCGACAGCACTGACTTCTTCTTCCTCTCGCGCTGGCCCAAGCCTCCCCGGCAGGGTTACAACGCGATGCAGGAACTGGAAGAGTCGCGCGAGCTGCACGACCGCCTCATCAAGGTGAGCGGCTGTCTCTGGGCCTTCGAAACCGAAGGTAACCACGAGAACCGCACCAACTCCTTCCTGAGCGCAGTCGCGCCGCAGATCAGCACGCTGGTCGACATGGACTCCCAGGAGCCCGTGATGAACTACTCCAAGTTGCTCGGCTACAAGGGCGACGAGAAGATCACGTTCGTTTCCGACGAGCGTGGCTTCGGTGGTTACGGCGGCTGCATCATCCTGAACGGTCAGATCCGTCTGATCCACGGTCTGCCTCTGCGCCCCCGCGCCGGCGGCAGCCCTCGCGTGTTCACCGACCAGCTTGGCCAGTCGGTCATGCACGGTCACTCTCACCGCATCGGTGAGAACCACCGCGAGACTCTCACCGAGGTCCTTTCTGCGCAGGAAATTGGCTATCTGGCCAACCCGAACCGCGCCGAGATGTCCTATCACAACCTGCTGTCCAACGGTCACCCCGGCTTCGCGGCTGGTGAGGTCATTGGCGGCACCGTCAACCTCGAGTTGGTTCCGATCATCCAGGCCCTGACGAACGACCGCTTGCGGTTTTCGTTCTGGTATGGCGATCGCGAATACACCACTGAGGACTAACCAGGCGGTGGCGGGGCGGCAGCATAAGCTTGCCGTTCGCCTCGCCACACACAAGGAGAAAATTATGAGTACCAAAACTCAGACCTCGTGGCCGCCTGCGGAAATCCTCCAGTGCGGTCGCAAGTTTCGTAAGCGGATCGGTCTTGATCTGCACGGAACCGTTCTCGACTTCGACGGTCCTTTCGGCGAATTCCTCGCTCAGCTTTACCCCAAGGCGAGCATGAATCCCGACCGCAACGTCTACCACGTTGCCGGCGACCCGAAGTCCAACATCGGCTACATCGAATTCGAGCGCGCGCTCAACAAGTTCATCGCCCTGTCTCGCGGTGGTTACGGTTCGCTTCCCGCGATTGCCGGCGCCATCGACCAGCTCAAGCGCCTTCGCGCTGCGGGCATCGAGATCGAGGTGATGACCTACGTTCCGGGCGCCAGCGACCATCAGTACACCGACGCGCTTCCCCACAACACGGGTGCGGCGCGCCTGGCGACCAAGAACCTGCTCAAGCAGCTTGGTTTCCCCGTCGAGGAAAACGACATCGTCTTCCTCAGCACGCACGGCAAGTCGTGGCACATGCTCGACCAGGGGGTGAAAATCCCGCTGATCATCGAGGATCGCCTCGCCACCGCGTGTGACGTCGCCGAGAAGGGTCTCGGTGCCATTCTGTACCCCACCGCTTACAACAAGAGCTCGGGCATCCCGGGTATCCTCCGCGTCGAACCTCAGGCGAAGCCCGAGGACACGTGGAAGGTCGTGGCGGACAATATCATCGCGTTCTTTGACGCTCTGGAAGCCAACGGCCAGATCGTCGGGACAGGAGGTAAGTAACCATGGCTAAGAAGAACAATACGTTCAAGCAGATCACCATCCGGGAACACCCGGTGCAGTCTCTGTTCGAGGCCGGCATTTACGGACTCGACCTGAAGAAGGGTGACCAGCTGATCGGCGTCGCGAACTTGCTGTTCCCGGTGCACGACGAAAGCAAGGTGCAGCTCGCTCTGCGCCACATCAAGGACATCGCCAAGGTGGCGTCGCTCACGGGTAACACCGTGCACGTCATCATGTTCGGTCCCGCCGTCGACGAAGAGTCGGCGAAGGGTCTCTGGAACAAGGAGATGAACTTCATTCACACGCAGGATGACCCGCAGGTCGTGAAGGACGCGCTCAAGCAGCGCGGCTACGACAAGCGGATCATGTACTTCTGGAAGCAGTGCGGCAAGTTCATCAAGCGCTTTGCCGTGCCCGGCGTCCAGCTGTATTACCTGCCGTCCCACATCAACCTGGGACTGCCGAACGAGCACGACATGTTCGAGGATGCGCACCAGACCAAGCGTGTCCTGGACAACTGGACTGCCAACAACCCGGAAGCGACTGACCGCCCCTCGACCCTCGGCATTGACCTGCCGGAGGGAATCGCGGAAGCGTTCGGTTTGACCGGGGTGGAAAACATCCAGGTGCTTCCGTTCGGTGCCGGCATCCTGATCAACAACAACACCATCGCCACCATCGGCGCATTCCGTCGCCGGCAGCCCGGTGACGCGCCGCACGTGCAGTGGGAGCAGACGGGCTACAACGTCATCATGTCGGTCGACGGTAAGTCGTCCAGTGCATGGTGGACTCGTACCGACAGCAACCTGCCGGAGAGCGTGTTCAAGGAAATGGCGGTCTACCAGCTGGGTTACCTCTGGAGCCGTCAGGCCAACGGACACCTCGGCGACTACAATCGCCGTGCCAGCTCGATCGGTTCGTGGATCGTCGGCGAAGGTGGCATTCTGCACGGTCGTGTCGCTCCGTTCATGCCTGGCAAGACGGACGGCGGACGCCTGCATTTGCTCATCCGCGGCAAGGTGTATCAGGAAGACAAGCCGACCACGGCGCCCAACGGCAAACAGCTGACGGTTTCTCAACCGGTTGACCGCGACGTCAAACGGGAAGCTGCTCAGTTCGCCTCGGGCAAGCGAAAAGGTAAGAAGGAAACCTAACCCCGGCGCAAGCTTGGGAAACGGAATGACCTTCGATAGAGCCGGCAGAGCAGTCTTTCCTTCCGCAAGGATGGAAGGCTGACTCTGCCGGTTTCGGGCAATCGACTTGGATGGCAGGATGGTACCGTTCCCGGACCAAACTCCCATCCTTGTCGATTTGTCTTCCCACCTTTACTACTACCACATATCGTATAACAACAAGCTGCACAACAC
>PNLN01000140.1 GCA_013823055.1 Cyanobacteria bacterium DS2.3.42 | reverse complement strand
CCATGTGAGTCAATAATGCGTTGGCACAAATAAAGATGCATTCCACACTTGTTGGAATATTTCCGCCCGTTTTCACCCACCCAGAAGCGGCTAAAAAGACGCTTTTGATCTTCTGGAGGAATGTCTCGGCCTCGATCGTTTATTGACACTTGAACGCCATCTGGCAATTGTGCGACGTTTACGTCCACCGTTTGTCTGTTTGGTGAATACTTGATTGCGTTATCCAGAAGAATGGTAAATACGCGCCTGATGCCGGACGGATCGCCCTTGATTGCTGAAACTCCTTGCGGATAATCAGCCACCACATTGATGCCTCTGAATTTGGCCATTTGCGCCGTTTCTTTGATGCAGTTTTCGATCAACTCTTTCAAGTCGATGTCTGATTTCGCCAGTTGTTGCCGCGTTTGATCGTAGGTGTAAACATCGAGCAATTCCTGCGTGACTGCAAGCGATTCTTCGTTGCCCTTTTTTAGCTGCGATAAAGCCACTTTCTGCTGTTCATTCAAGTCGCCCAGTGAGCCTTCCAGCAAGTGTTCCAGTACCAATCGTCCGCCCAGAAGCGGCAGCCAGACTTCGTTTGCTAGAAGACCCATGAAGTCTTCTTTTAGCCTGCTCAGACCCATAGTTTTTTCCAAACCGGCTTTTTTCTTTTGTTCGTTGCTCAAGGCAGAGCGGACAAGAGCCAGATTGATGGCGCGATGTAATCTTTCTCGGTCAATATGGGAGTGCAGCAGGTAATCCTGAGCGCCTCTTTTTACCGCATCAACCGCCGCCCCTTCGTTTTCTGGCGGACAAATGACAATGACCGGCTGGCTGACTAATTCCTGCCAAAATTCGCTGAATGCCCGTTGGCTCTGTCCGAGCGAAGTGGTGAGGTCAAAGAGTAAGACCTGATAAGTATTTGTTTTGAGTAGATTGAGACCGTCTGATAACGTGCGCGACCACGTGACTTGATACTCCCCACGAGTTTCGTCGACCAGCAGATGCCTGATGGTCACGTAATCAGTACGGTTGTCGCCAATGAGAAGTACGGATACCGGTTCTTCGGTCGCCATGGAGAAATTCTCTTGCAGTCTGTCCGCTGTTGCCATTGCGCCGTCCGTCCATTTTTTTGAACTTACCGGCTATCTTGAAAGGTTCCCCGAAACCAACTTTTTCCAACCTATTTCTATATCTACGTATGTTTATTAGACTGATAAGCTATTTCGACTTTTTCGATTTTTTTGTCGAATCCGTTTGCTGATTGAGCATCTGTTCTCTAAGCTTCTGCTTTTCTTTCACCTTCATGGCGGTAGCTGTTGCGCCCAAGCCAATAGCACCCAATACTGCTTTGGCGCCACCCGCAGTTATTAACCCCTTGGTCAAGCCGTAGGCGAGACCCATGCGCAAGGCGCCCCAACCAACATAAGCGGTGGTGCAGAGAAAGGTCATGACACCGCACAAAACTGCCATTGCGCTCATGGTCAGCCACATTTTTTTGTCACGCTTATCCTCAGGTATAGTCAGGGTCACTGTAAGGAAATAAAGTGCCGCAATCAGTCCAACAATCCACCATGCTGAAAACTGAGATGCGCAGGCAATTCCTATTGCTCCTGCAGTGATAAATGCTACCAAGTGCGTATTGAAAATTCTCTCCTCTCTTGTCAAAACAAGTCTTCCGTCCCGATCGAAGAGAAGAAGAAAACGTATGAATGGGTCAAGCAAGGAGGTGCGCCGCAGTATCAGCATGAGAAGGAAAAATATGATGCCAATCATGCAACCATTTTTTATGACCTGAAGTGTGTCTGTCGCTGTGCCCGGGGAGACACTCACTGATGTTTGCAGAAAGGCAAGCAGAGCAGCAAAACAACAAATGATCGCCAAAGGTCCGCGCCAGCCGAGTTTTAGTTGCAGTTGAAACGCCCAGTGCCGCACTTCTAGAGCTTTGATAAGCCCTTGTCTTGCCCATTCCATTGTTGGATCGAGGCGCAGCGCTTCGCGGAAATGGCTTATGCTATCGGCGTGATTATAATGCTCAATTAGCGCCCATCCCCGGTATGCATGCGTCAATGCATCATCGGGAGCTGCTGCCATCGCTGTGTCCAGCGACTGTTTTGCCTCTTCCTTCTGACCCAACTTTGTCTTGATTAACGCTCGTAAGTTATGGCAATGCACGTCTGCAGGCGAAATCTCAAGCCCGCTCTCCGCGGACTTCAAGGCTTCCTTCCATTCGCCCTGCTCGATCTGAATATTGGACAACAACCCCCAGTATGTTTCATTCCAGGGTGCCAGGCGCAAAGCTTCATCAATTGCTACTTCCGCATCAAGCATGTTAAGCACATCAAAGTGGCATTTCGCTAACGCGTAGAATGCGAAGGCGTCCTCCGGATCAAGCCTTATCGCTTCTTTTACTTGTGCAAAAGCGCCTTCCTTGTCCTTCGCGTTCATCAGGCACAGCCCAAGAAGGGCGTGAGTGTAGCTGTCGTCCGGCTCTTCGACGAGCGCAGCAAGCAATTCTTTGGCGGCCAATTCAGGTCGACGTTCAAAGAGAAGCAAGGCTTTTTCTATATGTGTGCTCATCGTACGGCAAAGCTAAATGAAGTTTGGGATGCGCGATGTTCTTGGTATTTGAGCCTGCGGTGCGGTTCAAAACCGGCGGTGGCTCTTTAAAGCATATTACCCTCTCGCTTTTGAATGCTTTGTAGTATTTCAACAGTTTCATTACTTGCCTGCCGGGAAGTTATTGAATGATCGGTGCGGAGCCAACGAAGTATGAAACTCAAATATCTTGCCGCTCTTCTCGCCTTAGCTGTCACGCAGGGAGCGCTTCTTAGCCCTGTTCTTGCACAGGATGTGAAAAACATCAACAAATGGTTCGATGACATCAACAAAAAATACCCGAACCTGCAGAAGAAGCAGAACGTGGGCGATCTTCAAAATCCTGGAAAACTGCAAACACCCGGTAAGATTCAGAACGCAGGCAACATAAATGCGCCGCAAGGGTTGAAGGCGATCAAGACTACATCTGCCCCTTGCAGTCAGCGTTTTCTCATTGGTGCCGACACGCTATTTGAATTCGATCAGGCCACTCTCACGCCCAGAGCGGAGGAGACGCTTACGGTTCTTGGGCCGATGATTCAGAATGTGGGCGCGCATCCGGTTGTTATCGAAGGACACACGGACAGTAAAGGCACCGATGATTATAATCAACAATTGAGCGAGCGACGCGCAGAGCGGGTGCGCAACTGGTTTTTGGAACATAGAATTGTTGAAAAACGAGCGGTCTCGACAGTCGGCTATGGTGAAAAGAAGCCCGTCGCACCTAATGAAAAACCTGATGGTAAGGACAATCCTCCTGGACGTGCATTGAACAGGCGCGTTGAAATTGTCGTTAATACCTGTGCTGGAATCGACGAACCAGCGGTCACGACGGCCCCGTCGGCTACGACTCCTCCAGCTACCACGAGTGAAACTGTTCCCTCAACCGAAGCGGCTGCCACAAGTGGAATAACACCATCGAGCGAAACGCCCGTCTCGAAAGAAGCTGCAGCAGACTCACCGCCATCCGGCAACTCCAATCCGGCCATCACGCCGATAGTTCCAGATGCAAATGCTCCACTGCCGGAAGTAAATGCGCCACTGCCGGAAAAGCCCATTGAAAGCAAATAGTAGTAGTCTGATATTAGCCAGCGGCTTGTTTTCCAGTTTCTAAACCTGGATAGGTGCGCCCCTGGCGGCTGCCGGCGACTAATTCTGTCTGATATTGGGTATGATGGCATGGGCTGGGGGGAGAATTGATGTTGTTTGCCAGATCGCTTTTACTGGTAATTCTTTTCGTGCTGACTGCGTGTCCTTTCGCCGTTGCCGACAACATCGCGGACTCAAAAGGAAAAGTCCTGGTCGTTTTCATTTACGACCCTCACTGCCAATACACATGCGATAAAGTGCGTCCAACCGTACGCGAAGTTCAGTCTAAGTATGCAAAGTCGGTTTCATATCTTGAAATTGACACTGGTGAAGAGCACACAGCGCAGTCTAAAGCTCTTGCCGAGAAGAACGGAGTGCTCTGGTTCTACAACGACAATATGAAATTTGTGCCGGTGGTCGGATTCTTTTCGCCCGAGCGAAAATGCATAAAATATCTTACCGGTCCGAAGACAAAAGGCGTGTATCAGGCTGCTCTAGAGCGAGCTATGAAGGCGAAGTGATCAACTTGATGATGAGCATCAAATTGACGAGTAAATTTCAATGATTCCACATACGCTGGAATCAAAGCCGCGGTTGCTGGATTCATTCCGGCTGAGCGCGATAATTTCCGGCAGCTTGGTATTCATTTATTGCCTGACTGTTGTAATCGGCTGGTACTGCGACATTCAGTCCTTGAAAATGCTTTTCGGATTTGCAGTTCCTTTTGGTGCCGCAGTATCATATATGGTGCTAGCGTGCCTGGTGCTCGTGCTCGCACTTTTCCCTGATCGCAAAGATGTGCGTCTCGCAGGCGCGTCGATTTCGCTTCTTGTTGCTCTCTGCGGCGCTGTAAAACTTGCTGAGACAATCCAGGAAGCTGATTGGGATTGGTTCAATTTCCCACTTTCAGGTGAGCTGGCCAATGGAGTCGTGTTGATGTTTCCCGGACAGGTGACACCGGATGGCATCATCGGCATACTGCTTGTTTCCACAAGTCTTTTCCTGATGACTATGCATAGTTCCAGACTTGATCCGATCTGGCAAATGCTGCTTACTTTCACTGGCGCTGTAGCGCTTTTGCCGGTGATCGGCTTTTTGCAGGGTATTCCTGAATTTTGCGGGCTCTGGGGATGTGTAAAAGTGCCTGTCACACTGGCTGTGTCCACGCTTGTATTGTCGTTTGCTGTCTATTCGCTCAGACCCGGGTCCGGTTGGTTTGCGCTGCTGCTCGAGCCGGATATGCTCGGCACCGCGCTCAGACGCAGCTTGTTTGCTCTGATGGTCTTGCTTCCGTTATTCACCGTAATAAAGGCGGGTGCAGTGGCAGCGCATGTCATCGATGAGAATACTGCGTCTCCAGCGCTAAGCGTTCTCAACCTATTGGCGGGCGTTTCCATTGTCATTTCTCAGTTTGTCTATGCCTATCGTCGCGAGCAAGATCTACGTCGTGACACAGAAAAAAAGCTCGCCGATCTCTCATCGCAAGTGACTCAAGGTATCAAGAACAATACCGGCTCCAGCAATCTCGTTGGTTTCAGTCCTCGTTATGCCGTTTGCTCGAAGTGCGGGAAACAGCTCTCCGCGACAGTCTTGAATTGCCCCGATGATGATGAGCCGATGAAAGTCGTCGATAAACTGGAAGGTCAGATTTTGGACGGCAAATATAAGATTGTCGAGTATCTCGGTGCAGGCGGCATGAGCACAGTCTATAAGGCGCGACATATAGTCCTCGATAAGATTCTTGCGCTCAAACTTTTGCAGCCGCATCTTCTGGGCAATGCTCGGTTCGTGCAGCGCTTTCAGCGCGAAGCGCAGGCGATGGCTCGTATGCAGCACCCTAATCTATTGACCGTCCATGAATGCGGTTTTCTTGAGGGGGTGCCCTTTCTTCTCCTCGATTTTGTCGATGGCAAAGGATTGGATGTTCTAATACAAGAGCGCGCGCGACTCTCTGTCGGGCAAATGATAGCGATCGTATTGCAGATCGCAGAGGGGCTGATTAACGCTCATGATAATGGTGTGGTGCACAGAGACATCAAGCCGGCCAATATCATGATCAGTGAAAACGTCAAAGGACGTGAGTTGGTGAAGGTTGTTGATTTCGGGCTGGCGAAAATGTTGGAGGATGATCCCGGTCATCAGAAGATTTCGAAGGAAGGAAACTCGGCAGGCAGTCCGATGTACATGAGTCCAGAGCAATGTGTCGGTGACCCCGCCGATGCGCGTACAGATATTTATGCACTCGGCTGTCTTATGTATGAATGCTTGACCGGCAACCCACCTTTGTTTGGGCAGTCCGTGCTGGAGACATTCAACAAAGTGATGAATGAAAAACCGAAATCTGTTTCAACAATTGTGGAAATACCACAGGAGCTCGATGACCTGATCTTGAAGTGTTTGGAAAAACGTCCTGAGGATAGACCGGCATCAATGCTGGAGTTTAGGACTGCGCTTAAAGAAATAAAAGAACGCATGGCCGGTGCACGCCGCGCAGCTAATCCGGCGTAAGTTCGCCAAATTTAGGTATCTGTGAGAGTTTGCAAATGTCCGGCAGGGCGATGCATGGCATCGCCCCTACATTTGCGGGGCGATCTTAGAAAATCGGCAAGGTCGGGAAAGTGCCGGACCATTGACCGGGCTCGGCCGACTGAGTTTGAGCAACGTGGAATTGAATCAATGCCTGCTCGATATTCATGCGGTGTTCGCGGAACAGTTTGTACGTTCTTCCCGCTCTTTGCACCATCACTTGTTGGTCGTCTGAAAGAAAGCCGCAGCGCGAGAGCAAATCGCGGACGTCTTCCGGCAAACGCGGTGAGGGCGGAGTTGCTTTCAATTCCTGCCAGGTTTCTTCCAGCTGTGTTTCCCATGCGCCTTTGCTTATTGAAGCAACTTGAGCATTAGAATCAGTGCCCGGCAAAACATTTGCCAGTTTCAAGAAACAGTAAAAACTCAAGTTTGGCTCTTCCTTCAGCTCGGGTGCCGTAGGCACGTCTTCTGAAACACCTACGCGCTTGCGCAAGTTTTTCAATTGTTCAAGCCCGTGATAGATTGAAATTTTCTCGCCGCGAATTAAGCGCTGAACTTCCAAAGCGACAATTATCACTTGCCGTTTCACCCAATTAAGCTCGACCAGAATTTCTCCCAGCATTCTGTTTTGCTCTTTGGCTGCGCATAGTGCCAGTTCCATGTCCTTCTCTTGAATGAATCCGGATGAAATCAGCAGCTGCCCCAGTCGCGACTGGGTTTCAATAGCGTCGTGCCCGACATGAGTGATTACTTCAAGGCATCGGCGCGCAGAGTAGAGCCTGTCGATGGCCTCTTCGCGTGTGATGTCTCCATTGCGCACTTTTTCTTGCAGGTTAAGGGCGTGGGTGATCAAGTCGTGATGGGCGTCGGCAAGAGTTATCAGCACTCTGCCAAGATGCAGCCCCGTCTGTTTTGTCAGGTTCAATCTGGACTTGATATGCTCGCGACCCAGCGATTCACTTTCGACAAGATAGTCGCCGAGGCGGTTGCGCGGTTTTGTCGCGGCTTGAATGCCGAGTAGATCCATCGCCAATCCAAAGGTAATGTGTTTTTTCCTGACCAGGTTCATGGCCTGTGTTGTTTGGTCGGCGGAGATTAAATGGTCTCTGAGGAATGACTGCGCGGCTATTGCCGAATGCAGCGTCTCCGGGTCTACAATGTCCAGCATCGTAAGAACCAGTCCTAAAGGCAAATTGCGGTTTAACGATTCAGAAACCGCCGTCTCCATTTGTTGCCTGGAGGCTAGTTGCCAATCAACCAACAGTTCTCCGAGTAGAGAATTGGTATTCGCCATTTCTAGATTTCCTTAAGGGTCAAGTAGCCGCACTTAGAAAGTAATTGCCCTATTAATCTCACTCGGTACCGATCTAGTGTGCATTTAATGCCATTTCGCCTGAATTTGCTCACATTCACCCGCTCGGGGGACGATCTTGGTACGCTTGTCCCTAGTTTAGCCGCATAAAAATGGAGTCTGTGTCCAAAAGGCTAAAATTAAGGCGAGCAATTGAGGCGGTAAAAGATGAATACGTTAGGCCATGCAGTGATTCTTGTTACCGTTTTTGTGGCGATCTCACTAATCGGTCAGTGGCTGGTAAAAGGGCGCGTCAAGATCGAGGTACTGCAGGAGCATCACAGCGCTGCTGAGGGCATGCTTGGCGTTGTCGGAACGCTATTTTCGGTCTTGCTTGGATTCATGGTGGCGGCGTCAATGGCGAGATATGGCGACGCCCAGATGCACGTCGAACAAGAAGCTAATAATGTTGCCAGTATTTTTCGGCTGGCGCGCGGTTTGAGCGATGTAGACAGACCCCGGCTGCGTCAGCTTTGTCGCGATTACGCCAAGGAAGTGCTTGAAATTGAATGGGATCAAATGGAAAAGCGCGAGAAGATCAACCATGGCTGGGCTGGTTATCAGAAACTCTGGGAAGGGGTTGTTGCGGTAGTACCTGAAAACGATAGGGAGAGCAATCTTCAACAGGCGCTTAACGAAGCAATGATGGGCGTCGGCGAACACAGGCGGGCGCGGCTGCTTCTGGCCCAGCAGGATTTGCCAAACGCGCTCTGGATTGTCGTTGTTTTCGGATCGGTCATCACCATTGGTTTCACGTACGTCTTTATGTCTAAGTACGAGCACGTCCATGGATTTATGACCACGATGGTGGCGGCTACTCTGGCTCTAAACATCTGGCTGCTAGCGGCATACAGCAGTCCGTTTAGTGGTGAGCTGCGCATCAAGCCTCTGATGTTTGGAATGCTGAATGATAGTGTTTTTGTTGTGCCTGATACCCGCTCGCGCTATTTCCACGATCCAGGCGCGGCACCGGAAAAAATACAGACGCCAGCGACGCAGGCACCGGGTGTACCGGCTTCAAAGTAGAACGTGAGTTGCCGTTTAATCCGGCCAACACAGTTTCGCTACAAGTTCACTACCGAATTGTCACTCGAATCTAGTGATGCTGTTTCTGTGCGCACTTTACGGCGCAGGGAGAGTGGAACAATGAGGTTAATCATGGCTGAAAACTTTGGCAACGGTGTCGGCGAGAAAAATTCTCAACCGCTGGTACAGGAGCACATTTTGGAAGGCGACTTGCCCAATCGAAACGACCTTCACATACAGAATTTGAGTGCGCAAGTATGGAAAGGCGAGATTCAAGATAGCTTGACCAAAATGAAGCAGATGGAGAAACAAGCAGAAGGTCAAAAAATTGTAGAGGAGATGCCGGGCGCATCAGCTACCGGTTTCAGCGGGGAAACATACCGACTTTTAAGCGGTGATATGCGTGGTTTGGTGGCGCCACAGGACTCTCAAAAACGCGTTGAGATAAGCGATTGCGGTTTTGGGGAAGGATTGGAGCGCACTCAACGGCAAATTGAAATTCAAGAAATTCAAGAATCAAGGCGCCGAATTCGGCAAATGGACTTAAAGCCTTACATGTGGAACACGTCTGATATCCGGGCTTAGTTCTACTTGGCGCGCAGGCGATAGCCGACGCGCGGAATGTTTTCGATAATTGAACTTCCTTCGTCTTCGCCATCATCAAGTTTTTGGCGAATTCGTTTGATGGCTGTTCGCAACGCTGAAGGCGACGCCTCGCTGTCGTTTGCCCAAACCCGCTGCAGAAGAGCTTCTGCGCTAAACACGTGATCCACGTTTTTCATCAAAAATTCTAGCAAGGCGAAGTCGCGCGGCATCAGCTGTACTTCTTTGCCGTTTTTGAGTACGCGGTATTTTACAGTGTCAAGAGAAATCTGTCCGACTTCAAGGACGTTGCTCTTTATTTCCGGAGCTCGTCGCGAAAGCGCACGTAAGCGCGCGGAAAGCTCACGCAGAGCAAATGGCTTGGTCAGATAATCGTCGGCTCCTGAATCGAGACCGGTAGTTCGCTCATTAATGGCCTGCTTGGCAGTCAAAATGAGCACAGGGATTTTTCCGCCGCCCTGCCTGTATTCTTTGCAAATGTCCACGCCCGTCATTCCGGGCAATTCCCAGTCGAGAATGGCGACGTCAAAGGTTTCGAATTTAAGCAGATCCAGCCCTTCCACCCCGTCCACGGTATGAACCACGTCATAGTGCTCGGCGTTCAGCCAGGTAACAATCGTGGATGCCATTTCGCGGCTGTCTTCAACCAGGAGGATTTTTGCCATGCCAATAGGTACAGAGGGAGCACCCATATGTTAGCAAGAGATGTTCTCTTAATTGTCGACTTGAGAAGTGAAACTCGTTTTTAAAGAGGGTAAGCAATCTTGAGAGGGCCTATGCAAGAAAGCGGCAGTAATCTCATCGGAACAAGTATCGGCAATCGCTACCAGGTCGAGTCGGAGGTGGGTAGAGGTGCGCTCGGCGTTGTCTTTCGCGCCAAAGACATAATGCTGGAGCGGATTGTCGCCATTAAGGTCATTCAGGACAAGATGAGTTCCGACACGGTTGCCGCTCTGCGCTTCCAGCGCGAAGCGCGTCTGGCGGCTTCTTTGCAGCATCCCAATATTGTCACAGTGTTTGACTTCGGAGTATTGGAAGACAACCGCCCTTACCTGGTGATGGAATTTTTGAGCGGTGAAACCATCGAGGATGTGCTCAAGCGTTCGATGCGCATGAATGCTGCCAAAGCCGTGCCTATGTTCATGTCGGTCTGTCAGGCCCTGGCGCACGCTCACAAGAACGGCATCGTTCACAGAGATCTGAAGCCCGGCAATATCATGCTTCTCAAGGATGACACGGGCAATGAAGTAGTTAAACTGGTCGATTTTGGTATCGCCAAGCCGCTCCTCGAGCAGGATTCCGATCTCACTGCTGCCGGCTCTGTTATCGGCACACCCAGCTATATGAGCCCCGAACAGTGTCTTGGAAAGCCGCTTGATACACGCTCTGACATTTACTCATTGGGTTGCGTGATGTATCACGTGCTTACTGGGGTTCGCCCGCTGACAGGGCAAAGTTCACTAGAGACTCTCACCAAGCAGGTCTCTGAACAACCGCGTTCATTTGGTGAAGTGGCAGGCAGCGTCCAACTGCCTGATACGCTGGAGCGCTGTGTCTTTCGAGCCTTGATGAAATCACCCGGCGACAGACATCAGTCAGTTGTGGAATTGCGAGAAGAACTCGAGCAGGCGATGACTTCCCTTTGGTCTCAAAAGGGAGCATCGGGAAGAGAAAAGCCGGATGAAGAGAAAACAGTCGTTGTTAAACCAAAACCAGTTGTCTCCGCTCCCGAGCCGTTTGGTTTTTCTCCATATCCTGAAAATCATCCTGCACCGAAGGTGGTGCCCGATGAAAAACCGACAAGTCCGGAGTTTCTATTGGAAAGGGCTCAAGACGGCGACAGCTATGCCATGTATCAGTACGCGGTCGCACTGGAAAATGGCACCGGTATCGACGCGGATGAGAAAGCAGCGCTTGTCTGGTACCGCAAATCCGCTAATGCCGGCTGTCCCGATGGACAATACGAAATGGCATCGATTTATCAATGGGGCGCGCTGGGTGTACAGGCTGACGAAGAAGAAGCGATTCGTCTTTATGGTGAGGCGGCGCAGCAGGGACACGCCAAAGCGCAGAGTTCTTATGGTTATTTTCTGGAAGAAAACAACCCGAAAGAAGCGGTCAAGTGGTATAAGGCATCAGCTGAGAATGGCTATTCAACAGGCATGAGCAATTATGCTCGTTGTCTCTATTATGGAATCGGCAGCGACAAGAAATACGATGAAGCATTCAAGTGGTTAATTAAGGCGGCAGAATCAGATGACAAAAACGACGGCGCGCAATACATGCTCGGTATCCTCTATTTCAACGGCGACGGTGTGGAGAAGGACCTCGTCCGCTCTGCCCAATGGTACCGAAAAGCAGCAGAAAACGGGCACGAGTCAGCTCAGTATGAGCTTGCTCTCTGTTACCTCTACGGCGACGGCGTCGAGGCGAGCACTGATGAAGCAATTCACTGGTTCAAAGCAGGAAGCGCACTTGGTGATACTCGCTGCGAGGAAAAGCTTGTCGAGCTGACTTCCGAAGGTGCAGCGCCGAGTCTTGCCGTAGAAGATGTCGATCAATGGATGCGACAGTCTACTGTGAATGCCGTGGATGTCGCAGAAAATAAACTCATGGTGCTTCTCAAGGTTGCACCTGACAGTGAATTGAGTCAGGCAATAAGCGAACTGGAGCCGGCGGCAGAAAAAGGCAGTGAGACAGCAATGCTGCTTTTGGGGCGTGTACTGGAAATGGGAATGGGCGTCGCGCAGGACTACAGCAGCGCATATTCCTGGTACAAAACCGCTTACGATCGAGGCAGCAACATTGCAGAGCAGCACGCTATTTCTTGTTTGCGCTTGTGTTATGAGAACAATATCTTTCCTACCGATTCCGACGCATTCTTGCGCACTTGCGCCAATAAAAGAAACACCAAGGCGATGATTGGCCTTGCCTATTACTACCGCTTCTATAATTCAGACGGTCGAGACTTTGCAGAAGCACTGCGGTATTACAGACAGGCGGCCGAAAGCGGAGACAGTGAAGCGCAATATTTGCTCGGGCGTTTTCTTGTCATGAAAAACTTGGTCAAGCGCGAACGAAACAAAGTGATTCGCTGGTGGGATTCGGCGCTGGAAAAAGGCTTGAGTTCTGCCACAACCGAGGAATTTGACGAGGAAGGTCACAAGAACGAAAGAGCTGAGGCAATGCGCTGGTTGAACGCGGCCGGTGAAGAGGGTAATTGC
>PNLN01000188.1 GCA_013823055.1 Cyanobacteria bacterium DS2.3.42 | reverse complement strand
GTTACGTTTCATACGACTCAGTTTTGCCGCAAGGGCAGAACTGACATCAGGCCATTGTGCTTGGTCTTCCATCAAAGTTCAGGTAATCCAGCTTTTTATTCAAAGCGTGCTGCGACAAACAGCTTGTGGCCGTGGTCGAAAACTCGAAGACTGAGCAATATGCGCTTTTTTCTGGGATGGAAGAAGGACTGGGGAAGTTAGTGATACTTTCGGGATAGCACAGTAAAAGAAAGCCTAAATAGTAAAGTGTCGCTTTACAACAATGCTTTACTTGGCTTAAAACCTCTGCGCGTGCGAGGTTTTAAGCCTTATCTCAGAGGCCTGTCTAAACTCTGATCTCGGGCGCGCGGTTATAAGTTCAGGACAATCTTGTCAGGCGAAGGTCACCTTGCCGATCACTTTACCGGGGCTTATGCGAGATGCGCTACATTAGGCAATTCTTCACCGGCAGTATTGAAAAACTGGAAGTATGCAAGAACCTTGCTCGGCTGAAATTGGACTTGCCGATCGGCAAATTTGTGGACTAATTTTTTGGCTCTTTTCCAAGTAAGAGTCCGTTCAGAAATGCTCGCACAGTCTGTACCAGGTCTTCTTGGGTGGTGCGTGATTTGGTTAAATGGGCGCTCAATCCGAGCTGGAGTCTCTGGCGCTGGTCTTCATTTAAATCGCTGGCTGTGTAGATGATGAGCGGCTTGAGGTGGTGTTTTTCAGATTTGAGAATGTCTACAACTGCGGAGCCGTCGGGCGCAGGTATATCGAGATCGAGAATGATCAAGTCCGGATTCTCTTGTCTGATTGCGGTCAATGCCCTGGCTCCGTCTGCGGCCTCGATGCATTTGGCTCCCATTGATTCAAGATGTGTTCTTATTGTTTCCCTAGTGGCAGAGTCATCTTCAACGAGCAAGATTCTGGCCGGCCCAAGCTTCTCGCGAGCGACATCCAAAGCCTTGTGCAAACGGCCTTCGTCGAACGGTTTGGTGATCCAGTCAATTAATGCCGGTTCGGCAAACAGCTGAGAACCGCGTTCGGTGGCTGTGACGACGATAACAGGAATATCTCTTCGCTCTTCATCCAGGCTCAATTTGTGAAAGAGATCGATGCCGCTGCCGTCCGGCAAGTTCAAGTCTAGAATAATCACAAGCGGCTTGACGTCCTTCAAGATCTTCTCTGCTTCTGTAATTGTCTCTGCCCGGGCAACTGAAAACCCGTCCAGCATCAAATGTTCCTTGAGCGTGAGAAATATACCGTCATCGTCTTCGACTATTAGGGCCGGGTGGTGTCCATGATTTTTTTCTTCTTTTTCACTGAGCAAACGAGGATTGAAAGAAGCGGGAAGTTCTATCCAGAACGAACTGCCTTTGCCGACTTCGGACTCAACACCCATTTTTCCACCGTGGCTTTCGACAAGTGCTTTTGAGATGGCCAACCCCAGCCCGGTACCTTCGTTTTTCCGCGAATCAGTGGAATCGAGCTGTTGGAATTTTCCAAAGAGTTTGTGCATTTGTCCTTTTGGAATGCCCGGGCCCTGGTCGATTACTGAGAATTTGAAAAACCCGGAACTACCGGGTTCAAGGCGCAGAATAACCTCAGAATTTTGGGGTGAGAACTTAATCGCGTTCGAAATCAAGTTGGTCAAAACTTGGATAATGCGATCTTCATCGCAGTCGAGCGGACCGGAAGTTTTCAGTTCTTTCGTCACTGATACGCCCTTCTCATGCGCCATACCGGCAATGCCGTCCAGAGTCTTAGTGGCCAGTGTTTCAATTTCTACTTTTTTCTTGGAGAGTTCGAATTTTCCCGCTTCAATTTTGCTGATGTCGAGGATGTCGTTGATCAGCCGGATCAGACGATCTGATGCTTGACGTGCAATGATGACGAGTTTTTTTGCTTTCTCCGAAACTTCACCACCAATACCTCCTTCAATTAAACCGAGAGACGCGCGAATGGAAGTGAGCGGTGTTCGCAGCTCGTGAGAAACCATCGAATAGAACTCGCTGACCCGTTTTTCTGCTTCCTTTCGCTCTGAAACATCGCGGCAAACGACCATTCCGCCTTTGAATCGATAGCTTGGTGAGTCGATTGGCCGGGCACTGATTAACACCCAGCGTCCTTGCGGTCTGTCAGCGCTGCGTACAAAAGTCTCCATATCATCGACTGATTCTCCGCGCATAGCTCTGGATAGAGGAAGATTTTCCGGAGGCACCGCGGTCACGCAATCGCTTTCGAAAATGCCGAAATGCTCCGACCACTTCTGTGGATCAATGCTGATCAATTTGCCGAACATCTCTTCTGCCGAAGGGTTGAAGACGACGAAATTTCCCTTGGTATCGGCGATTATTACACCGTCGGACATCGTGTCCAACATGATCTGCAGCATTTGCTTTTTCTCTTCGACATCGGCTTGAGAGCGTTTGCCAGCCATGAAGATTTTATAGAGAACACCGGATGCGACGGCGATTGTGCCCATGGTTAAGAGCAGGAGTTGGACGAGCGTACTCCAGCTTCTTTTTGTAATTGCATCCAGCTTTTGCGAGCGGTTTTTGAGTAGCGATTGTTCAGTGGACTTCATCTCCTCAATGCGCTTGCGCATTTCTTCCATAAAACGCTGTCCGGAGTCATTTTTGATCTCTTTGAGCGCTGCTTCAAAACCGGCCTCACGCCTGAGCGAGACGGTTTTCTCCAATTCGCGCAATTTCTCTTTTGTCAGCGTGGAAATGGAACCAATGTGCTGCTGTTGATCGGAGTTGTCCTTAGTCAAAGAACGAATTTGATTGATGGCGCCGTCGAGTTTCTTGCCGGCCTTCTCAAACGGGGCCAGATATCGCTCGTTGCCGGTCAGGATAAAACCGCGCTGGCCAGTTTCTGCCTCATTTAAAGCCAGTTCGAGCTCTTCCAGCGCGCCTATTACCTGGTAAGTATGCAAAAGAGCAAGACGGCTTTGGATTTGCCTTTCGCGCTGCTCTAGAGTGAGACTGCCGGCAAATCCGAGAATGCAAAGTAGACAGGTAACGCCGAGAATGGTTTTAGAAGCTGCAGAAAGTTTCATTTCTCCTCAGAGGCTCGGCTTATGATCTCAGGATACAGAGACTCAATTGCTTTCGCATCGCCCGAGCCAGGGGGCCCACCCAAACCAACTTGCCTTGTGATTTTGCCTTGTTCCGCAAACTCTCTTCGGTGCCTCTTTGGTGACAAGACTTGTGTCGGTTTCAATTTTGGCAGATCAAAGTGGATATTGAGTGATTGCTTTAGAGGGCAATGACTCTTTTGTCGCCAGTTTTTTGCAAGTTAGCGTCGCTGGCCGAGAGTCTGCAGTAAGGACTTGGCGCAGCCGCATCATGTAGTTTTTTGCGCGATTTGAAGCAGTAAATTGCTTCTGATTCGCCGCTCATGGTGCTCTGCGGTGCCTGATGCAATTTGCGACGCCTGCGCCGGGCTTGCTCTTGGGAGCTGAAAGCTTCACAGGCATAGGGTTGTAACTGGTTGTAAAGCGGCTCTGTGAAGCTGCACTTTATACGTTCTAAGCAGTTCTTCTGGTAGCAAGAAGTATCTTCTATTGCCTCTTCCATTCTTCGAGCCAAAAACCTAAACACCCGACTTAGAGCTGCTTATTCAGACCTCTAGACGACAGCGAAAGCTGTGCAGGTGGACATTGGTTGGATTTTGGTTCTTAGCGATGGTTGGTGCGATGTCTGGATATCTGTCATATCCCCCTCCGCAAGGCTGGGGATTCAACCATGAAACGGAGAAATGAACATGACTGTTTCCATCGTAGTACCTACTTCAAGTGTGATTGCCGTCAAGCCGAACGACCCCTACCAGGTGTGCGTCATCGAGCAAAACGGCAAGCACAAGGGCCGGCTGACGCTGGTCGGCGGCAAGGTCATCATGCCTTCTCAGACGCACCTCGAGTGCGCTCTGGAAGAATGGGACCAGGAAGCCGGCGGCAAGCAAGCCAAGCTCCACGACGTGAAGCTCTGGGCGATCAAGACCGACGCACATTCGGACGTTCGTCCGGCTACGCTCGGCAAACTCACCCATGACCTCTGCCCTGCCGACCAGCGTTCGATGCCGGTTACCGGGCATTACGGCGTGCCGGATTATCTCTACCTGGCCAAGGTGGAAGGTGAGCCCTACCCGCTGGATGGCGAAGCCAAGTCGTGCATCTTCATCGATGTGCGCGAGGTGAAGTGGACCGCAACCGAGGCCGAGAGCCGTTATGGTGCTCAACACGACCTCATCCTCATGGTCTACCGGCTCTACCTCGCCGGTCGTCCTGTCGACCTTGCCGACTTTGCGGATTTCCGCGCTCTGCGCGCCAATCTCCGCGAGCTTCTGGCGAACGTCAAGGACTGAAGGCGGACGCGCCACTGTATCTGGTGTCGAGAGTTTTTCTTTCGGCGCTTTCCATAAACCGCACGCAATAAGCCATTTCTGAGCTTAGCGTGTCAAGAAAAACAGAACGGAGTTAGTATGTCCAAACTTTTGGATACTGCTCACGCATTGAGGCTTGATGCTCACCTCGATCGCGTGAACCACAATGCGTTGCATTTGCAGCGCGTACTGAGCACTTTGAAGGGCATCGGGCCGCAGGGAACTTTCCTCGGTTCACGCAAACTCGGCCCCGATTCGCCCGAATATAGCTGGCTGGCCGAAGTCTCTCGCCTTCTGGCTTTGGCTGGCATCGCTAGCAAGACCGGCGGCGGACCAGGACTCATGGAAGCACCCCACAAGGGATGTGCAGATGCCGGCCGCATCGATCGCGCTGTGGCAGTATGCGCCGATTTCTTCAACGGCGAAGAAGACCTCAACCCTTACGTGGCAAAAGGCGGACATGTCTTCAACATGCCCGACTTCAATTCGCGCCATGACGGATTGTTCTTCGGCTCGATGTTTCACGGCGTCCTGTGGGGGCGGCTGGGCACCATGCACGAACTCTACGACCTGCTCAATCGCCTCAAGCACGGGCTTCTCTCTGGTGCGCCGGTGTACTTCATCGAACGCGACGGCTACTGGTCGCAGAAGAAGGACTTCCATACGCAGTCGCTAAGCGATGAGCTTGGACCGCGGATCAGCCCTGCCGACTACGAAACCACGAAGATCATCAACATCACGGAGACGACGCCCGAAAACTTCGTGCGCATGCTCCTGGTGGACATCGGCTTCTAAGCGAGGAAGATGGTGCCGCCATGTTTAACTTCAGGCTGAGTGAATCAGCTAGTCATGCCCCTACCGGTAAGTGGTCACCTGGCGAAATTCTTTCGCCGGGTGGATGGGTTCGACACCCATCGGGGGTCCGCCAGCAAGTGGTGAAACTTGAAAAATCGGGGCGGGCAGCCGCTTCTCTCCGATTTTTTATTTGTAGGATTTTTTACTACTTTATGTCGTATAAATGTTTTTTGAACTTGAATTGAACTTTTTGTCTCTCAATTACGTACTAAGAAATACGGGGTTGCAAGATTTTTGTGCGCTTTGAAACCCCTCCCTGATCGTGTTTACCCCCTTTTTGTCTTTTCAGTTTTACTCCGAAAAATTTCAAATTTTTCGGAGTAATTTTCAAATACCCGGAGGTGAGTTATGGGTGTTTTTAGTCTTTGCAGAAAGTACGTGAACGAACTGCCTAAGGGGCAGCCGTTCGTAACCAGGGAGTTACTTCCGTATGGAAATCGGGACAGTGTAGACAAGTGTACGCAGGCAATGGTTGCATCCGCGATGATTCTAAGAAAGGCTCGTGGTGTGTTTGTGCGCAATGATCTTGGATTAGAGGAACTGACGATTGAGCAGATTGCGGAGGCGAAGGCGCGTGCGTTCGGAAAATTCTTGATACCGTCGGAAGTGGCGCAGGCTGCGGCATTAGGCTTGGAGAAGCCAAAGAGAATCAGCAAAAGGAAAAGGAAGCTTCCAAAGGATGACCGTCCAAATCCTAAGGCGACCTTTGCAGTACTTGGCACTACAAGCGAGTTTCTGACAATCCACGGATATGTTAGATTGAAGCACATTGCCGCTCGAAAATACTTTGTGGCTCAGCACAAAGTTGGTGAAGTTTTGGCGGGAATTTGGCATGCAACATTAGATGCTTATCCCGATTTTCAGTCGATCTTGAGGAAAGCGAATTTTGAGACAGAAGAACACAGGCGGTTCAAGGAGCTAGCAAATTGGGTGCCTGAGTGGGTACACGAACATTTCAGGGCTGAGTTTCCTGGAGCCAATATTCATGCTCCCTGGCGTTTGTACCCGTTTGCGAAGCTTACTTTCCCGGAGAGCATAGTGAAGGTGAAGGAGCAGCCAAAAGTGCGGGAAAAGGTGCTGGCAAAAGGACAGCCAAAAGTGCGGGAAAGGGTGCAGGCGAAGGGACAGCCAAAGGTGAAAGAGGAGCCGGGCGTATATCGAGTTCGCACCAGAGGTAGTGTCAATTCTAGCGAGAGAGCGAGTAATCAGGATGTGCTAGATTCGCAAGATCTGCTAGGTCTGCTAACTGCATGCGTGCGTAGTGAATACAATTTCAAATTGACGCCAGATCTCTTTTCATCAGGGTGAAGTGCTGTTACAGGAATAAAATTCGGGTCTTTGCATGCCGTTTCCGCTTGGCAGCAGGCTCTTTTGGTGGCGGTTTTGAAGGCACTAGAGTCGGGCCTCTATTTATCTTTCTTTCTCAAGTCCTAAACCAAATCCAAGAAAACTAACGCTCAAGCTTCCCGCAAATAAATCAGCTTTTATAGCTGCTCGGGTGACGACGGCTCTCATCGGTTTGGTGAAAATGCGCGCTCTCGGCTGTTTCTGCCGTTGGCGCTGTTCTGGCATATCTAAATTCCTCTCGTTCAAAGATTCGCGGCAATTGTGCCGTGGACAGACTTTTGGAGCCCTGTCATGAAGAGAAAACGTAAGCAGTCTGCTCGCGACAAGCCAGCAGGCAAAGATAATGCGCGGGTTAACTCACTGCGCGGTGAATCGCCTTTTGTCATCAAGCCGTTATTGCAGTTTGCTCCGGAAGTGGGCAAAGACGGTTCGGTGTCTGTCGAGTTGGTCTGGATCGCTCACGTGAAAACCAGCCTCTGGCGAGTGGACTACCTACTTCAGGGAGCCACTTCCTGGACTTCCTGCAAGGTTGAGAAAGTCGACAGCGTCACAATCAAGGACAACGAATTCAAGCGTTTTCGCGCTTCACTTTCCGGAATTCCGGAAGGTAGCAGTTTTGAATATCGTGTCCTTATTTCCGGGCAGCAGGTGTTTGCCGCCACAGCTAAAACCCCTCCTGGAAAGAGCGAAAAGACTCGTGTCGTGCTGTTCGGCGATTTTGCCGACGGAGACCCGGAAGCGACCAAAGTCGCAAAAGGAGCTCACAAAGCCGAGGGAGACATGGTTGTGCTGGCAGGAGACGTTGTTTACAACAATGGGCTCTATGGCGAGTATCGCCGGCACTTCGATCCTGTCTACAACGGAGATGGCGAAAAGGGTGTGCCGATCGGACGTTCAGTTGTTACGGCTGCTACGCCGGGCAACCACGATGTGCGTGTGCCGGACCGATTTGACTTCATTCAGCACGCTTCGGATGAAGATCTCTTCGCGTTCTTCCGCATTTTTCGACATCCGGATAACGGCCCCAAGCTTGACGCAAAGACCCTCTCCACGATGGTGGAGCGGCACAAGAGTGGACGCAAATTGCTCAAGCTTTACGGTCCGGAATTCATCGGGCTGTCCAATTATTACTTCCGCCAGGGCGACAGTTTCTGGGTGTTTCTCGATGCCAATGAATACATGGACTGGCGCAATTCGGACCTGCAAAAGTGGCTTGAGGAAGCGCTTTCCAGGGGTGACGGCTGCACCTGGAAGTTCGTGTGTTTCCATCAACCCGGATTCAACAGCGACGCGAAGTACAAGTCGGATACGCGCATGCGCGTACTTTCGCCGGTCTTCGAAGACGCTGGAGTTGACCTAGTCTTTAGCGGTCACTGCCACTTCTACGAAAGAAGTTATCCGCTCAAGTACAAGCTCAACGGCGGAAAGCCAGGACGAAAGCTCAATCCCGATGGGAAGATCGTCCTGGACAAGCAATTCGATGGCGTCACCAACAAGAAGCCCGACGGAGTGATTTACATCGTTTCAGGTGCTGGCGGACTGCTTGTCAGTAACAACATGCGTCCTGAAACGCATGGACTCAGCGAGTCTTGCTTCAAGATCGGAGACCGGAAGAATTCATTCACTGTCATCGACTTGGAGGGTAAAAAGCTCTTGCTACGCCAGGTAGATACGGATGGCGACGAAGTCGATCGCTTCACGATCGAGAAATAGTACATTGAGTGACACAGCCGCAAGCTGTGTCACTCACTTTTTTTCGCGGCTTTCATGATAAGAGATAGTAGATTACTCCGAAAAAATTGAAATATTTCGGAGTAATCTACAAAATCGCAAATCGCTACATCGCCGGTCAGGTACTTGTTTTTGCCAGCGGCACGGTAAAAGAAAAGGTGCTGCCTTTGTCCTCGGTGCTGGTTGCAGAAATTGTGCCACCGTGCAATTCAACTAGCGCTTTGCAGATGGACAGTCCAAGTCCTGAGCCCCCTTTCAGGCGGGCGTCGGATGTTTTCACTTGCGTGAAACGGTCGAAAATAGTTGCAAGCAATTGTTCTGGAATCCCTCTGCCCTGGTCTTGTACGGACACGGTAGCAAACCCCTCTTGCGATTCAGCAAAGACAGTAATAGTCGTTTTGGGTGGTGAGAATTTAAGTGCATTGGAGACTAGATTTGTGACCACGCGAATCAGACGTTCTTCGTCTGCAACAACAACAAAAGCCTTAGCAGACCTTACTTGGATATGGATTTGTCTTTCGTCTGCCATTGGCTTCAATGCGCCGCAAGTGGATTCAAGCACGGAGTCAAGATTCACATCGGTCAAAGTGAGCTCAAGCATGCCTGCTTTGATCTTTTCGATGTCCAACAAATCGTTGATCAAAGAGAGCATTTGCGCCGTACTGGTGTCGGCAACTTTGAGCATGCCTTTGCCGCGCTCATCCAATTTGCCGAACATGTCAGCAGATAGCATTTCTAACACGTTTCTCAAGGTTGCAACCGGAGTTCGCAGATCGTGAGTGATCATAGCCACCACTTCTTGTTTCATCCGTTCTGCCTGCTTCCTGTCGCTGTCGTCATGGATGACGCAAAAAAGCGACTTGTCTAAGGCAGACCAGGAGACTGTCCAAAATGTGTCAACCAATTCACCGTTTTTTCTCAGCATGCGAACTTCAAAAGGCTGCACCTCCTCGCCTTTCATCACTGTTTCTACTGTGGCAAGCAATCTGTGCACATCATCTTTGTCGACAAGCGAAATGTAGCGCATGCCCAGAATGTCTTTGGAATCGACGCCGAGGACACTTTCGGAAGCGGCATTGCAAGCGACAAATTTGCCGTCTTCGTCGATTGAGCAAATGACGTCGCGCGCATTTTCGACTATTGCTCTTTCTTTGCGTGCGGATTCACTCAAGGAAGTTGCCATCTGCCGAAAAACTTTATCGAGTCCTGAAATCTCATCATCACCTCTGAGCGCATCTCGAAGTGGTAGTCCAGATGCCAGCCGGCGCGAATTGTCGGCAACGATATTCAATCTGCCTGAAATCTCTCGCACAAACAGAGAACCGAAAATTACTGAAATTGCCACGTTGAAAAAGACACCGAACAGCAAGACAGTTTTTTCTTTCGTCTGAATTGCCTCTTGTACTAAGGGACTGCGATTGACTATGTCTTTAGCATTGTTATTGATTGCCAATAACTCAGCCGAGCGCACCTCTGCGCCAAGATTGCTCAGCCGAGTCACCCAATACTTTCTAGTAACTTCATTGTCTAGAACTTGCGGGTGGGCTTGCAAGCTGGCTAATGCACTGAAGGCTTCTTTGATGGCTTGATGCGACTTCTCAACTGCCTTTTCTTCTTGTGCATTACCTCTTACAGCTTCGCCCAGTGCGTCGTAATACTGCTTCCAGCGCTCTACAGCACCCAGATTCAAACCGCGCACAAAGACGGAAGTAAAACCCCGTATATTCATGATGGCGTCCAGTTCCGACAGCTCGGATTCAATCACGTTGACGACATCATTAACGCGTTTGGCAGCAAATACTCTTGCCACTTCGTCTTGATACTCTTGCCTGCAATAGTTCAAACAACCCAGGAGCAGAAGCTCAAGAGTCAGTGTCAAAATCAAAATCGCGATCAGCTTTCTTGCTAATGTAAGGCGGATCTTCATTAAATGCTAAAAGCGGCACCCTCGAAGGCAAAATCTACAAGATTGTAGCTGTTTCATTCAGCTGGGGGTCTGTCAATTGAGACTACGATTTTTGGAAACGCCTTTTGCAAGCGCGCCACGTCCGCTTTAGACCAGACTTTGTAGTTGATGCCAATCACTTTCAGGTTCGGCATCTGGCAAATGGCAACTGCGCCCTTGTACGTAATTTGAGCGTCCATCGCGTAAAACTCCTGCAATTTTGGCAATTTTGTTATCCAGGCGACGTCTTTATCCGTCAGCTTGGTAGCTTTTTCAATCCAGAGAGTGCGCATGTTTTTGCAACTTGAGATCAGGCTCAAATCCTGAGGGGATATCTCTTCGGCGCTTAATCGAAACTGCTCAAGCTCTGTCGTTCCTTTCAGTTTCTTGAGCACTTCTGTCTGTCCGGGCAGTTTAGCGATGTGGATAAGCTTGAGCTTAGTCAGGCGTTTGAGCCTAATTAAGTCTTTTCCAATCAAATTTGTATGGCTGACTTTTAATTCTTCCAGTTTTGGCAACTTGTTCAAAATATCGATTATTTGCGAGCTGACATAGCAACCGGTGATATCGAGAAGTTTTAAATTCTGTTGCTGATCAAGATACTTGAATGTGTTATCTGTTACACCGAAATTGAATCGGAAGCGCAAGCCTGTGAATTCGTTTCTATTGAAACGCAAAAGGAAATTCGGATTGGTGACAATCATTTTGTCTTCGACGTCGAAGCGCAGAGGCTCTTCTAGTGGAAATGACATCTTTCCTTTAGCCGGCAGAGCTTTGTTTTTATCCATCAAAAAAATGTAGCCTACTCCAAAACCACTATTTCTACCAAAATCGAAACTTCGGCAGGATTTGCCGTTTTTGTCGACTGTGATCGTACTGATTGGTTCACCGACTTTATTCTCGTTTGCCTCTTTCTCGAAATAGCTTGTTGTGGAAGGCGCCCGTGCGGATTCAAATCCTTGCTTGTATGCGGCCTCGACCTTGTTACTCATTGCAAAGTAAACAGCAGTTCCGCCAACTGCAGCGCTCAACACGCAGGCGGTAGCCATTTTCATGATTTGAAATTTATTGACGCGCGCAGTGGTTTCGGCCTTTGTTTCTGTCACTACTTGAGGGTGATGCGAAATCCCTTGCTGCAATAGACTCAAGTCGCGTGCGATCGTTTTCATGTCCTGATAGCGTGCATCCGGATTTTTCTCCAGCATCAGCCTGATGATGTTTTCGATTGCCGCCGGAAATTCTTTTCCCAGAGTCGCCTCTTTAAGCGATGGAACGTCGTTCGATTGATGCTGCATCATGGTGGACAGCGCTGTGCTGCCCATGAAAGGCGGCAAGCCTGTGAGACACTCGAATATGACACAACCCAGTGAATAAATATCGGTTCGGAAATCAACTGGTTTACCCAGGCACTGCTCAGGGCTCATGTATAGCGGGCTGCCGAAAATCTCACCGGTTCGCGTTAAGGCTTGTGTGGGCTGAATTTCTTCTGCGGTCAGCTTGGCGATGCCGAAGTCGACCACTCTCACACTCAAGCCGCTGCTGTCCGCCTGCGGCGGCACAAGCATGATATTGCTTGGTTTCAAATCTCTGTGGATGACGCCGACTGCGTGTGCATAAGCCAGACCGAAACAGACTTGAATAAAAATGGTCAAAGTTTCTTCAATGCTGAGCGCACCCTTGTCTTTGATCAGTTTGGCAAGCGTCGTGCCTTCAATGTAGTCCATGACGAAAAAAGGCACTTCATTGTTGATCAATCCGCAGTCGTGAACACTGATTAGATTTGGATGATCGAGAAGGGCCGCTGCTTTGGCCTCGAGCTGAAAACGACGCCAGGTTACATCGGACACTTCGTGAGTGTTTAGAGTTTTCATCGCCAGAATGCGACCGAGCGTTAATTGCTCGACTCGGTAAACCACACCCATGCCGCCGCGTCCCAGTTCACCGAGAATCTTATACTTCTCGGCCACAATCTGCCCAGGGACCAAGTCCGCTGCCGGACCGTAAGTCAGCCCCAGCGTATTGTCACTTTCATACATCTCGGGTTGCGGATTTGCCCCCAAGCCTGCCTGCTTATCCGCGTCGCTCATCCATGACTCCCACGTGCCCCTAGATGGATATACCTCGGTAAGTGTTTGTTTTGGATAACATTTGGGGCGTTTCTTCC
>PNLN01000238.1 GCA_013823055.1 Cyanobacteria bacterium DS2.3.42 | reverse complement strand
TTTCCTACTTTCGAAAAAGTAACTCCGGAGCGTTTGAAAGTAGTTGAGAAAGCCGAGATGGCTTTGCGGAAGCTCGGGTTTAAAGGCTTCCGCGTTCGCTTTCACAGTTTGAATACGAACGGACAAATGGACGGCGCGGAGCTGGCGCTGGCCAGACTTGAATTGGATGTTCTTGATCTGCAGAAAGTTTCAACAAATGACATTCTGCGTAATCAACTTGTGGATGTAGTCAAAGGTGCCGGCTTTTCGTTTGTAACCCTAGATCTGGAAGGCTACAGACAAGGGTCGTCGAATGTCGGATCAAAACCTTCAACCTGGGCGTCTGATCAGGAATATGTCCCTGTGGAGCTGACGCGCCGTGGATAAAGACAAGCTTCTATGCTTGCTTAAAGAGATTGCGTCGGGCAATGAGAGTCCGGAGTCGGCACTAGAGCAACTCAAAGATTTGCCATATGCTGATCTTGGTTTTGCCCGCCTCGACTTGCACAGAAGTTTGCGGCATGGATACGCAGAGGTTGTTTTCTCACCCGGCAAAACTGCCGAACAGATAATCTCAATAGTTCAAAAATTGAGAGAGTCAAGCGAGCTGGTTATTGCAACTAGAGCTGATGAGGCACTGGCTGAGAAGGTTTTGAAAGCATACCCGGAAGCGAGATATGAAAAACTTGCTCGGGCCCTTGTGTTCGGAAAAACCCCTGACACTATATCTGGTGCGTTGATTGTCAACGTTGTTACTGCAGGAACAGCCGACATTCCTGTTGCTGAAGAGTGTGCTTTGTTTCTAAAATCTGCAGGACTTCCGGTCCAGAAACTGTACGACGTCGGTGTGGCAGGCATTCACCGGCTGCTGGATAATTTGCCGATTTTGCGACGTGGTGCCATCACAGTGGTATGCGCTGGAATGGACGGAGCCTTGCCCAGTGTTGTCGGCGGCATCCTGGACGGACCCGTAATTGCGGTTCCAACTTCTGTTGGCTATGGTGCTGCATTTGAAGGACTCGCGCCTTTGCTTTCAATGCTCAACAGTTGTGCTGCCGGTATAACCGTCGTCAATATCGATAATGGATTTGGTGCTGCCTACGCCGCATTGAGAATGCATAATGCAATGACGAACGTTGAGCGGAATCAACGCCCAGCCGTTAGTGTTGGCACTTGATCGATGCGGTATTTTTGCATCTCTCGGACCAGCTTTCCAGCGCGCTGAATGGCGTCTTGCGCGGTATTGGCGGATGACGCCTTCCAGGAATTGGACGGGCGCAGCTGTTGAATGAAGGTGTCCCAATTCCAGAGATTTTCATGTGGTGCCAGAGCCATACATGTAAGAACGCTGTCTATGACTAGTGCAGAAAAGTTGTCGAGATAAGGGCCGAAGTGTCCAGGCGTTCTCGATGGGTGCTGGTAAAGAGGATGCCCTATTTCTGCGGACTGCAGGTGTGCAAGTGCTGGCACGTACATGGTGTCATAATCCACCAGTCGTAAGTTTCCTCTACTGTCCACGAGAATATTGGTTGGTTCCAGATCTCCATGTGCAATGCCTGCGCTGTTGAGAGCAAGAATCATGTCTCGGAACTGATTCATGATGCGATTTATCTCGTGCTTATTTTCATTTCTCAATTGAAATCGGACATAGTCATCTATGCGCTTTCCATCGATGTAGCCCATTCTCAAGATAGGCAGCCATTGTTCGCCGACGCGCAGTCCACGTGATTGATACTGAAAACTGACCAGGTACTTACCTGCGTCTTTCATGTTGTGACGCGCAATTGCCTCGTATCTTTGTTTTCGATCAACGCTGTCGTGGAGGAAAACTTTTACTGCATAATGTTTTTCCTGTCCTGCGATGCGCAGCACGAAGCCGTTTTTACCTTCCCACTGGTCGAAGCTGAGCACGCGTCCCATTTTCAATTCAGGATCTGAAAACGCGTCGTCATCGAGCAGAATCGCGTCCTTCATTACTGCAAGACGCGGGAAGCGCTGAGGGATGTGTATTTCCGTAGCTGCTTTTGAAGGTGCACTTGAGCCTGATGCGGGCGCGGAAGTTGCCGGCGTCCGCGGCTGTGGTGAAGGCATGGGAGGCGGAGGCGGAGGTGGCGGTGGAGGTGGCGGCATCGGTGGAGGAAGAGGTGATAGCCCTCTTGCTTCCGGCGAATCTGCATCGTCCAATGCTTTTGTGTAATTTTGAGCGGCACGCAGGATGCTGCCCGGTCCTCCCCTGCCACCAGATGTTCCGGCCCCACCAGTTGAACTCGTTGGAGCCGCTTTGGTTGGCGGGGGCACGGCTTCTGCATACCAGGCTGCAGCATCCGTGGCTGAAGCTTTTGGTGCGGCAGCATCAGGGGCATTTCCCGTTCTTGCAGCACCAGGTGGTGCGGCAGAAGCCGCCGGCTTCGCAGCAGAATCGCGCTTTACGCTTTCTCTAGACGGTTCCGGCGGTGGTGTCGCTTTAGGCTTGTCTTGAATTTCTACAGGCCTATCGACTCGTGTATCACTTCCGGCCGGTCTGAACGGCGGAATCTCAGAAAGTTTTAGAGACAGAAGTTTTTTGATCTCTAATGCGCGCTTGTTTATTTCCGGAACTGGATGCCGCATCAGCTCACCAAGCAAGCGTGAATTCTCGGGTGACTTGTAGTCGGACGCGCCGAAAATCAACCTCTCGTCACCGCCTGAATGTCGCTGCCAGAGAGTCGGATCGAGCCGCAGAACATATAGCGAATGGTGAATAATCCACGCAGAAAATCTGTCTATGGTAGCGTCGAAATATTCGGCAGCCCGTTCTGGATGTTGATAATTGACGTGACCTAACTCGTTTGCCTGCTCGCCTGCCATTGCCGGAACGTAGATACCGTCGTAATCAACAAGCATCAAGTCTTTGTTTCGTACGATTATATTGCCGTGTTGTAAATCACCATGGGCGATACCATTGCGTTCGAGTTCTAAAACCAGATCAGTAAATTGCGAAAGAAAACGATCGAGCTGCTGGCGGTTGTGCATGTTTTTTCGCACGAATTGGTCCAGCGTCAGACCTTCGACCCAGGGCATTTTTACGATGGGAAACCAACTTCCATTGACGAGAATGCCTTTGAGCAGATATTCGAATTCAAGCAGGGTCGAGACGTGGTTGAATTCCGTGAAAGTACTGAGATTGCCGTAGCGCTGGTGTTGATTGTAGACATTGCGCAGGAAGCACTTCACAGCGATGCTGCGATTGGCGCATTGAAACTGATAGACACTGGCGAAATTGCCGCAAATCGCCTTCGGCAACCCCATTGCATTGGTTTCGGGAGCGCCTTGCTGCAGCTCCGGGTTGTCAAAGCAAAAATCCGGTGATTGGACTGTCTCGTTATAATCCTGCGGTGTCGGCCATTGCATGGCATTACCTGAACGCGCTCTCTATTGGTTTATTACCACAGCTGAACCCGCCTATATCCCCATCCGCCCCACTTTTGCCGAATCGGATTCCCTTGGCAAGAGTCCTGTCCTTTGGGGCGTTTCTGCAATATGATCATGTGCCTGACTCGAAATGAGGATTCCTGGCGTGCCGTATCAAGCCGAAATCAGTCGCACCAACCCATCTTGCTTTCTCTTCCTGGTCGATCAATCTTCGTCCATGAAAGATCTGTTCGCTGGCGGTGCAAGTGGCGGCACCAAGGCGCAAGGAGTCGCAGATGCGGTCAACAACCTGCTGCAAAATCTGGTGTCCAAATGCACAAAGAGCGACGGAATCCGTGATTATTACAACGTCGGTGTGATTGGCTACGGCGGCGGTGGTGTGGCGCCCGCATTCGGTGGAGCACTGGCACGCAAAGAACTCGTGCCAATCAGTATGGTAGGCAACAATCCGATTCGCGTCGAGCAACGCATCAAGCAAGTCGCAGACGGGCGCGGCGGTTTTGCCGATCGAAAAGTCAACTCACCTATTTGGTTTGAACCGACATGCGGCGGCGGCACCCCCATGTGTGCTGCGCTTACAAAAGCTTCTCAGGTTTTGAAACCGTTCATGGCCCAAAACCCGTACTGTTTCCCACCAATTGTCATCAACATCTCTGATGGTGAAGCATCTGACGGCAACCCGGATAAAGCCGCCAAAGAACTTACATCCATGAAGAGCAGCGACGGCAACGTCATGCTTTTCAATTTGCACGTTTCGTCCTACGGGAATAAATCAGTGGAATACCCCGACCGCGACGATATGCTCGAAGACGATTACGCCAAAGACCTATTCAGAATCTCTAGTCTGTTGACCAGCTATATGCGAAAGGTCCTATCGGACGAAGGCCACTCGATTACGGAGAACTCGCGCGGATTTGCTTTTAATGCCGATTTCGTTACGCTTATAAAATTTCTCGAAATCGGAACGAGACCCAGCAATTTGCGCTAAGTTGAAACGCATGTTGGGACGCTCGCCTCAGAGAGAGGCTGACGCTTTGTGTTGAGAGCTCAAATTATGCGTATCTTGTGTTGTCGCCGCGGCCGCCCACAAACTTGAAGTGCACGAGGTCATTGGCAATCGGTCCGCGACCATCGCCGTGAACAAAGCCATACTTTTGAAGGAATGGTTTTGCTTGGGCATAATTCTGGACGTCGATTGCATCACCGTGTTCGTGATTTGAGGTACCCGGGCGAGCAACTGTTCTCGAGATTCCAGGCGTGCCGCGGTTGCGGTACAAATGGGCCTGTTCCTCAAAGGTTCTTCCGGCGGAATTGACTTTTATTTCAACACCGTGAGCACGGGCATCAGCTTGTGCTGCCTTAAATGCCTGACCGGCTGGACCTGAAAGCCATTTGCCGTCGCCGATGCTGACCTTGCCGTCGGCCGTCCACTTCATGGTATCGGTATCTTCATGCGGCTGTTGTCTGACTTTGGCGATGTCGTAGAGTTTTTGTCCGGCTTCCGTTAACTGCTTGCCGGTAGGTGACGTAAGGTCTTCTTGAGTCAATTCGCCGGCAGGCTTGCCGCTCATCATGCCGGCAGCGATTGCACCGGGATTGTCGCCAACACGTTCTTTGAACTGCCCAACCATATCTGTAGCCATGGTCTCTTGCATTTCTTTTGGCAAGAGTTTCATGTCATCAGCGCTTGGAGCTTCGCCGTTGCCCATCTTCGCCGCCATTGATTGCAGCTTCTTGAGCGATTCGGCGTTGAAGCCCTTAGGCAATTTTCCAGCCTTGATCAATTCTTCTATTTTTGCCGGATCAGGCGGATCGCCCAAATCTAGCCCGGCCAGCCAGTTGTTGATCTGCCTGCCGCTAAAGCCATAGCGACCTGCTCGATAATCGCCTTGCGGAGACTTGCGTACAGTTTCGTATGGTTTTTCGCGATCGGCGTTGAACAAGCCGGCAACAGCTTCCTTAACAGCGGCCTGTTGATCGTTTTCGTTGGCCTGTCTCGGCACGCTGCGTTCCGGATAATAATCGTTGGTGTTGCGCATCGGCATCTCGCCGCCGTTGCTGCCTTTGAATCGGTTCATGTTGCCGACATTTTGTTGCGTTTCCGGCGTCATGCCCGCGTTTTCCTGCGGTTGACGCATTCCATTTCTCTGGCGCGCCTCAGGTGAA
The DNA here is from genome assembly GCA_013823055.1 of Cyanobacteria bacterium DS2.3.42. GTDB lineage: Bacteria > Cyanobacteriota > Vampirovibrionia > Obscuribacterales > Obscuribacteraceae > QKMZ01. The sequence continues at coordinate 6,866 of PNLN01000238.1, read as the reverse complement.
ACAACGGCAGCATTGTCCGTCAATTCAACTCCGTTTTTCGCCAGCTCCGGATTTTGGCTCTTCAAGCGCTGTGAAAGGTAGGAAACCAATTCCTCTGCTGCCTTTTTCTGGTCTTCTGAAGGATAGAGTTGACCTTCAGATCGCTCCAGCTGAATCTTGATGTCCTTGGCGCGCATCGCTTCCGGGTCGCCGTGCATTTCAATACTGCCGTCTTTCTTCACTACAAAGTGAGGTTTGTCAGGTGGTTGTTGATTTAAGTCTTGCAGCGCCAGCGAAATCTTGGGCGGCGTATTGTCATTGATGTCCGGAACCTCAAGCGATGCCTCCGCTCTGCCGGCAGTCCTATCTACAATTCGCCGTTGTTTGCTCGGCGCCAGTTTGGGATCTAGCGAGTCGCCAGAGGAAACACTCGCCGTTGACGTGGTGCCATCATTTATGGTGGTTCCGTCGCCACTTCTTCTGCTGGAGCCAAATATTTCCGGACTAACGGATGCATGAAACTTGTGAGTCGGTGCATGCGAATGATTGTGTGAATCACCAGCGTGATCATCACCGTCGTTACGTGGAACTATTTCAGGTGTGCGCGACATGGTTTCCGTTACGTTTACTAATGCCGAAACCTTTCCAAACCAAAATCGTTTAGTTTCGGGCGGTTGGCCACGAGCTGTGTCATCTAGTTGAAAGGGAAAGTAGCAAAAGGGAAGCTCGGCACTTCACAACTTGCTCCCCTTATCTTAGGCGCCGTTATCCGCGCTGGCAAGGACGCTTTCGTAATTCCACCATGCTTGAAAGGAAGTTTTAACCTACGGGCATGGCGCTAGGCGCCGAAAACGCCGGATTATTGAGCCGATGCTTCCTTGAGACTTTTCGCTTTAGCCTCTGCTGCGGCGGCTTCTTCCATTTTGCACGCGCGTTTCAAGACATCGGCGTACTGATCCCAAAGCTGCACTGTTGCCGCCGCCGACCCGCGCCCCTGGCTTTCCTCGAAATCTATCTTCTGTTTGAGAATCCCCTCGGCAGCTTCATAATTGCCGCCTTTTATATTGAGCGCCAGGATCTTCTTGTTGTAGTCCTGTACGTCCGGGTCGTCGGCACCATACTTCTTTTCCGCCGTCGCCAGAAGCGTTTTGTAATAGATCAGCGCGTCTTTATACTTATTCTGCTTCTCGTAGCACTCAGCCAGATTAACCTGGCACTCCTTTACCTCGTACGCGTCCACGCCGAGACCCTGAGTGGCCATCGAAAGCGCCTGGCGGTAATACTTCTCCGCTTCTTCCCACTTATTACGCTTGCGTAAAACCTTGCCCAGCAGGTTCACACCAGTCACGTACTCTTTTGCCTCGCGCACTTTGTTGAGTTTGTCTCGGCACTCGATGGATTTCTTCAGATAGGACTCGGCAAACTCCATGTCGTTCTTATAGAACGCCTTCTGCCCCGCTTCGAAGTACGCATTGGCTTGATAGACAAGATTCGGCATGTTGGGAATTGGCTTTCCGGCGGTATCGAACTGCAGGGGTGGAGGGGTGTAATACATGAGGTTTTCGCCCAACGAAGCTGGGTTTTGCGGTGGAGGAGCCGGCTTGCCGGGCTTAGCCAGTGTTGGAGTTTGCCCTGCCGAAACAGCAAGAGTCAGCGCCAACAGGCACGGGATTAATGGGATCATCGACTGGTGTGAGCGAAACATTAAAGGCACCTCTTATCCTTGCTCAGGCAACCCGGCCATACCAAAGGAAACATTCCCCGCCACTCGTCGACAGAATCAATTTTCTAGCTTGTTTTTGAATCCTTGGCGCGCAGTTCCAACTCGTGAACGCGATCGCGCAATGCATTGGCGATGCGCTCCTGTGGGGTTGCGCCCTGGCCCTCTTTTATCAACTGCGCAGCCTGAACCGGCTCGCCAAACCACACCTTTATTTTTGTTGGGGTGGGGAAGAAGGCGCCTATGGGAAGGGCTTTCGCTGTTCCATCCAGAAACACCGGAACAATGGGAATGGTTTGATCTTTAAGCAGAACGCCGATGCCCTGCTTGAATGGCAGGAGTTTTCCATCAATGGTTCGCTTAGCCTCGGGGAACCAGACAAGGCTCATGCCTTTTTTGAGTACTGCAGCACCTAGCGCCAGGCTGGTGAGCATGGACTTCTCTGCATCGATTGGAATCACCTGCGCCAGGCGACTGAAATGCGAGAATATCGGATTGCCAAAGGCGATGCCTACCCACCCTGCCCATTGCGTGTCGCGAAGTCTTTCTTCGGGCAGAGCCGCAGTCAGTGCGAACGAATCTATGAAGCTTGTATGGTTAGGTATAAAGACGACCTGACCGTCAGGTACTTTGTCATACCCAATCGGTTCTACATGGAAGGGTTTCATCAGCCAGCGGACAAAATTTCTGGCGTTTTTAGCTTTCACTTCTTGCTCTTGAGAAAGCGGCTCGACGAATTCTTGACTCTTCTCATCTAGAAATCTTTCCGGATTTTTGATTGGACTAGCTGCTGTACCACCTTGCTGCGCTGCTGCTTGTACTTCCTTGAGCAAGTCGCGAACCGTGCTTACTCTCGTCAATGCTTCCTGGTCGATTTCAACGCCAGTCGTCTCGAGCATTTCGAGCGTGAGATTCATCCACTCTAGAGAGTCGATGTTTAGCTCCAGCTCCGGGCTTGTATCGAGTGTTATTTGATGTTCTGGAAAACGCTTTTTCAACCATTGCCATAATGCGCTGGCGGCAGGATCATTGATGAGCGCTCGATCCGCAGGAGAGAAATCAGCTTCGGAAACTTCTCCTTTTCCTTTGTCGGCTTTTTCTTCTGCTTTTGCTTTGTCATACTTTTCTTCCAGTTCATGACGCTTCAGCTTTCCTAGATTTGTTCTCGGCAGTGGTTCTCTAGTTACGGCGAAATCGGTAATATGCAGGTAGGAAGCCATTCCTGATGCTGCCGCTTTGAGCGCAGACGATATCGCCTCACGCGCATCACCTTCACCCGTCGACTTTAAGTTTGGCACCACCATTGCTACCAGCTTGTTGTCTTTCTTGAGTAATGCAATCTCTTTGATCGCTTCGTGTTGGGCAATTTTTTCTTCAACATCATCCGGCTGAAACTTCTTTCCGCCCTCCATAACCATCATTGAGGAGGCGCGCCCTGTGATGTGGAGATTACCGTTTTTGATAAAACCAAGATCTCCGGTGCGGAACCAACCGTCTTCGGTGAATGCTTCTTTTGTCTTATCTTCGAGATGCAGATAACCTTTGAATACGTTAGGTCCACGCGCCACTACTTCGCCTTCATTGGGATTGTGCGGCAAAGCTTTCGGCTTTGCGCCATCGCTAGTTTCAAGTTCAACTTCGCACTTCAGCTGCCCTTTTGCCTTCGACTTGTCTTCGGACTTCGAATTCTCTTCGGATTTTGGTTGTGTCGCCTTCTGTTCGTCCTCTTCATCTTTTTGAATTGGAATGATCTTGATTTCTACGTTTGGAATAGGCACTCCCGTGCCTTCGATGTCGGAGTTGCCGGGCATGCGCATAGCTAGAAGGGGAGAGGTTTCCGTCAGTCCATATCCTACGGCGATGTCCCATCCGAGTGCTTTGAATTTGCGGGTCAAATCCGGATCTAGTGGCGCGCCGCCGGATGTGAAAACGCGCAATGTAGAACCCATTTTGTTGCGAACGCCTTTGAAAAGGAGCTTGCCGACTCGTATTCCTGTAAAGCGTTCACAACCCTGTGCGATGCCGAGCATGGTATCGAATATGGCGCCAGTGATTTTGCTGGCATGTGCTTTCTTGTTCATCGCATCAAAGAGTGAGCGCAAAATGCGAGGGACCGAAACCAGGATAGTGGCTTGACCTTCGTTGATAGCACGGACTAGCTCAGGTCCGGTTAGTGATTGAGGCATGATGACCGGCAGACCTAAATGAAGCGGTCCCAGCAATCCGATGTTGAGCGGGTAAACATGGAAAAGCGGCAACGGAAGTAGGATTCTATCTGTCGGCCCGATGAAACTCATTTGCCCGAATGCCGCATCCAATTGCGATCGAATGTTTTTATGAGTGAGCGGAACACCCTTCGGCATTCCAGTCGTACCTGATGTATAAAAGAGAATTGCTGTATCGTCTTCTGGCACTATATTTTTTTCGAGCAACTGTTCGTAGTCTTGTCGCTTACTTTCAAGCTTTGTCCAACTGCTTACGCCTTGCTCGATGTCCGTACGATAAAGGCGCAGGATGCCTTTCTTAACCGGCGATGCATGCGGTTGTTCGACCTTTATTTTTGCTTCTTCCAGTTTCTTCTCGCCGTTTTCATCGGTGAAAATGAGGACAGCCTTACTATCTTTGACAATGTGTTCGAGTACTTCTGCTGATTGCTGCGGGTCGACCGGCACCACGATGAGACCACTATAAACGGCTGCCAGTGCGCATATTATCCATGATGTCGAATTGGCGGCGAACACAATTACAGTGTTGCCGTTCTTTATTCCCAGCCTTTCGAAACCCGCCGCAGTTCTGCGGATTTTTTCAGCAAGAGCAGTGTAGGTAATCGTATTTGAACCCGTGCGAGTGAATTGAATCAGCGCCGGATGAGCGTCATGTTTGTCGAAATCATCAACTAAAGACCTTAGCGTGGGCTCGGGGCCGGTTCTGTGTTCCAGCTCCAGCTTCTCGCCTGCTGCAACTTGAACTTCCATAATTTACCTCAACTCTTCTTTTAGGTTTTTTGCTGCGGTTTGCTTAGTGCCCTGACCATTCTGAAGCGCGAGCAGTTGACTCTTTAGTTGCGGTAAAACTTGCTCGGTCGCGTGATAACCGACAGCTATAGCTTTCTTTATTACGTCAGGATCTTTTGTGAACGGCGGCACAAAGTCAACGTCGGGAAAAATCAAAATGTCCGAAGCTTCTGCCTTCGGGTGATCTGCCGCTGCCATCATGATGTCGGCGACTCGCAGCATGATTGATTTCATAGATTTGAAAGTCTTGTTGTCTACTGGCTTTATGGCTTTGTCGCAGAGTACAGAAATCGTAAGTTCTGCGCCCAGCTTGTCGGCTATGTGGTTCGGCAGATTTGCTTTCAAGCCACCGTCAACATACATCTTTCCATCAATTTCAACGGGGCGGAAAACAGTCGGAACCGAATTGCTTGCAAGCACACTCAAAGGGAGGTCGCCTTCAGTGAGTGCTGTGGTTTGACCGTCTGTTAGGTTCGTTACCACAGCTGCAAATGGTTTTTTCAGTTGACTGAAGTTCTCAGGTAAGTTTTTGCGCAGCAGACTCAAATAGCCTTTTCCTGTTGAGAGACCGGCAAGCGGTTTACCCAAAATCAAGTGTTTAGCCGGTGCTAGCGGTTTAAGGACGGTGCGCACAATCATGCCCTTCATCATCGCCTTTTGCATTTTCTTTTCGACAAAAAGTTCTTCAATCTCCGCTGGGCTCATGCCTGCGCAGTACAAGGCGCCAATGGTGGCTCCCAGGCTGGTGCCGACGACGCCATCAATTTCAATGCCGTTGTCTTTCAGGCAGTTGAGAACGCCAATTTGCGCCACTGACTTAAATGCTCCGCCACCAAGGGCGAGGATTAGTCGTGGGCGCTTTTGTGGTGTTTTCTCCGCGAATGTTTCTTTGGAGGATTCACTTACTTCGGTAGGAGGCACGAGGACAGCGGGATCGCGATTAGCAGGCGCTGCCATGGGACGAAACTCTGCATCCTCAGTCTTGCCTGCATCTGCGGCTGGTGCTGGACCGGTCGTGACGGTGACCATTATCAATAGAAAGAGTCCAACTAGCTTATTCATCGACTTGCCCCTGAGTGACTGAAAAACCAAACTCGCCTGCCTATTGCGATAGCAAGGAGACGGCGTTCAGGGAGATTAGTTCCAAATCGTGCAAATCAGTGCTGGGGCAGCAATTCGTCTACTGGGCGCTTGTAGAAAGCTATGATTTTCTCGTGAAAATCGTAGCTTAGTTAAACGTTGCTGTCCGTGGTCTCTCCTTGGCAGTATTAATTGACGATCACGGCGGAGTCTTGCGCTTGTATTACCTGTGTAATAATATGGTATTACCATCGTATTACTGCGAAAGGGCCTGGAGTGCGACGCCATGACGCTGACAGTGAAACTAGCTGAGCAAGAGCAAACTAGGTTGGAAGCAATTGCGACTGCAATGCAGGCTAATCAAAGCGATGCTATTCGAACTCTTATAAATGAGAAATTTGAGGCTCTACAAGCTGATAAGACCTTGGTTGAGCGAAGAGGTGGACATCCAAAATATTTGCTTGACGGACCTGCAAATCTAAGCGAACGCGAAAGTAGAAAGTCCTTGGTAGCTGAAAAACTTGCCTCAAAGGCTGCTCGTAGGAATCGCTAGTGGCGCTTACAGTCGCTCTAATTGATGCTGGACCTCTTGTCGCCTATTACAACAAAGGCGATAGATGGCATTCATCTGCACAAAGATTCTTCGAAATTTTCAAAGGAAAGTTGATAACGTCCGAGCCTGTTGTTACCGAAGTGATGTGGCATCTCAGTGTTGATTGGCATGTGCAAAATGCATTTCTTGATGATTTGCAGCGGGAGTTGTTTACGGTTGCTTCCCTCACCCCTCCCGACTTCAAGTACATCGCCGAGCTGAATGAAAAATACAAAGATCTTCCTGGCGACTTTGCCGACTTGTCTATCGTCGCCCTTTCTGAGCGCTTCCACTTACTCGACGTAGTTAGCTTGGATGCGGACTTTGATATTTATCGTGCGTATGGCAAGAAGAAATTTGTTCAGCTGTTTCAAAAATAGAAATCGATTTCAAACTGAGCGTGCCAGGCTGCTAGTCATCGTCTCCACTGTCAGCTCTTGGTCCAGGATGCGCGGGGGACGGCGGAACCCCAGGATGAACT
>PNLN01000120.1 GCA_013823055.1 Cyanobacteria bacterium DS2.3.42 | reverse complement strand
GCCTAATCTGCGATAATCATAAGTCGTTCTGAAATCCTTCAATTGAGTACAGTAATGAAATCAGCCAATATCAATTTGTTGAATGGAATGTATGTCGAGCACTTCAAAAATGGCTCTGTGAGCTGTGAGGGAGAATTCGTCAACGGTGAGAAATCCGGCGAATGGAAGTACTATTTGGTGAATGGAAACTTAAAGGCGATCGGACGTTTTGAGCACGGCAAAATGATTGGCGATTGGAAGTGGTATCGCGAAAACGGCGAGCTTATGCAGACTGGATCATTCGATGCAGATGAACAAAAGACCGGTAAGTGGACACGGTATCAGGAGAATGGAAAGAAATATGATGAAGGCGAATTTGTCGCCGGTAAGAAGGTTGGCGAATGGCACGTTTATGACAAGACCGGAAAATTAGCGAAGACGAGCAAGCATAAGGCTCCGTAAAGGAGTTTGCGCACATTGTTGAACCGTGGTTTCACGCATGAGCATGCGTTGTCACTAAAATTCCATGGAATTCAATAAAGATGTCTGAGACGCAGATGGAGCTCTGAATGGCGGATGGTCATTGAGTATTCATCAGCATCGCCATTCTCATTTTGTTGTCTAACTTCATGATTTCTCAAGTGACACACAGCAATATCAACAACGGGCAACAGCGACTTCCGAAGATTCCAACGGAGCGCTATGAAATACTCGGTGTGTTGGGTAGTGGTGGCATGGGTACGGTTCTTAAAGCCAGGCATGTTCAGCTGAACAAGCTAGTCGCCATTAAAGTTCTAAACATGGACCTGATTCAAGACCGAACAAGCCTTTATCGCTTTGAGAAAGAGGCAAGGGCTGGCGGTCAGCTGTCGCATCCAAATCTTGTGGCGGTTTTTGACTTTGGCTATACAGTGGATGGAGAGCCGTATTTTGTAATGGAATACGTCGAAGGATTTAGCCTTTCTGAACTCGTCAAAAGGTGCGGTAAGTGTTCGAGCATTGACTTTGTCTATGTTTTTGTTCAAGCACTCAAAGCGCTCAACTACATTCACAGAAACAATGTTATTCACCGAGACATGAAGAGCAGCAACATAATGCTGCAATTCATTGAAGGCGATCGATATGTGAAATTAATTGACTTTGGAATTGCGAAAGTGTTGGCGGAGAGCGGCGTAACAATGCAGCATTTGACCGCCACCGGCGAGGCTGTTGGAAGTCCGCTATACATGAGTCCTGAGCAGTGCAAGGGGCGTCATGTGGACGCGCGTGCCGACATCTACTCACTTGGGTGCGTTATGTATGAGTGTTTTGCCGGATATCCACCTTTTCGAGGCGGCAACGCGATGCAGACGATCCAAATGCATCTCAACGATTCACCTGCACCGCTCTCCACTCTGTGCCGGTCGGAACAAGAGATCTCAATCGCGAGCTTGATTCATAAGTGTATGCTGAAACGTCCTGAAGACCGCTACCAGTCGGCAGCGGAGCTTGGCATGCATTTGGAGGAGATAGCAAAGATTGGCGCCCAGGTGCAGGCAATACAACGTCCGGCAGCGGCAATTGATGCAGCGAACAGATGGAAGCGCTCCGGAAAAACTGCAGAGCAATCATCAGCTCAAGGCGTTTCCGGAATCCATCAGGTGTTTCGGCCTGAATCGCAAGACCCGCAAAGAGCTTCCGGCATGCACGAGAAGTTTCGCATCGATCAAACTCAAGCTTCTGGTTTGAGCCAGACTTTGCGAAAGTCGAATCTGGCTCCCGGGTCTACTGTCCCCGCGAATGCTCAGGTCGGACGAGCACCGCAGGGACAGCAGGAGCCCGATCCTGCAACCGCTAAAATTGTCGATCTCTGGAATTTGCATAATGTGACCGGTCAGCAATCAATGGTTAATGGAAATTTTTATGAGGCTGAGAGGCACTTCCTTAAGGCTGTTGAGCTTGCAGAACAATTTGGTATCAACGATGAGCGTTTACCTCACTCACTCAATCGCTTAGGGGGGTGCCTTAAGGCTCAAGGTCGGTATGATGAAGCTGAGCAAAAGTATTTGCGAGCGATCGAGATTCGCGAAGCAGTAGTGGGAGCTATGTCTAAAGACTTGTTGCCGGTGCTTGAGCATTACGCAAACCTGTTGAGGATTCTCAAACGCGAGGCGGAAGCTGAGAAGTTAGAGAAGCGAATTCATTTCATAATGAAATCCAGTTGAGTGGACTCCACCGTGCAAATAGTATTTGCAATTAATGACCGTTAGGTGACCGCAATTCGTTAGAAGCAATAGCTTGTGAAGGCAAGCTGACACAGAGAAGCGGGCGCAATCTGTAAACGCGGACCTCCTATAGGTGCTATGCTTCGATCAGAAGGTTTGTGGAAGTGTGCTTGCTGGGTTTGAGACCCATCGAACTGCCGCTATTTGCACTCGGTCTGGTTACCGTGGAAATATGGTGGTTGTGAATGGTTTCGCCAAGTAAGTTTTTTTCGTCTAGTGATGAGTCCCCGGTCGATTTGTTCGCGTCCCGACCTTGCTACAAGGCCGGTGATAGCGCTCTATCGTGGGTCAAGCAGTTAGGCCGTAATGTGATTACGCCGGCATACGTTCTGCGTCGACTGGCATTAAGTGCTGACGCGGAAGTGAGAGTGGCTGTTGCAGACCATCTGAACACTCCTCAAGAAGTGCTTTTGTTTCTTGCTGCAGATGACAGCCCCGACGTGCGATACGCAATCGCTGAGAACCACAACATCAGTCGAGATGTTCTCAGCATGCTTTGCGCCGATTCAAATCCCTATGTGGGAGCGAGGGCTGCGCAAACACTTGCGCGCCTCCAAGACACTGATGTTTTGAGCGTTTGCAAGGAAGCTTTTGCTACCGCCAGCTAGAGGATCACACTGTGTTCATCTCAATGATTGTTGCCGCTATCGTCGCCGTAGGTCTGTTGTGTATAGTCATTGCGATCGCTGTTTATTTCGGGCTCCGCGAAGGCATGGAATAAGGCTCTCTGCGATCTATTTGGTTTCGAAGTCCCATAGCGGGCTAGAATATTCGCGCGGAAAGCCGAGACTTACTTTCTGCCCTTTCTGCAATTTTCTGATCCACCGCAAGGCAAGTTTTGATTTGTCTGCATCAAATTCCTCTGTGCAGCAGATTTGCAGATAATCCAGCACTGTCTGAATTTCTCCCAATTCTAGGAGTTGATTTGCAAGCCTGAAGTCGCGAAGCCGACCTCCTTTCTTCGCAAACTTCAATAGCTGCGATTTTGCACCCTCGACATTTCCTTCCTTTATCGCCAGCAATCCCCGATAGTAATGTTTCGTTTTTGGACTAATGAAATCGAAATCTGCATTCTTAAGTTCTTTTATATACTTTTCAGTTCGCTCCAAGTCGTTGAACTTCAATGCGAGTTCACATAGATGTGTGAGGACATAATAAACCTGCGCGCGGTGATGTGGTAACTGCTCAAATCTCCTTGCAAACTTATTTCCTACCTTGTATGCCTTTTCTGCGATTGTTGAATCATTGTTCAGCCGGGCCTCATACGAATACAAGGTACAAAGCAAACTGCTCCATTTGTAGTTGTCCGGTGCTAACCGTCTAGCTTTCTTGCAAAGCTTTTTCTTCAGTTGCAAATCCTGCAGCCGGCAAAACTCTGCTGCGTGACCAGCAACGTTTGCATTTTTTTGATTGCGTTTGACCTTCTCCAGAAAAAACGCTTTCAGGGCTTCATATTGACCTTCTGAAACTCTATCAGGAACCTTCAAAACAAGCCAAGCTAGTTGCTCATCGGGGAGGTTTTTGATTACCCACTCGGCATGCGTACACCAAGCGGTTGGCGCTTGTTCTGCAGTGGATATGCTGTAAAAGCCGAGCAATGAACATCGCGTGATAACATCTGTGTGATCTGTTCGCAGTTTCTCTTCCAGCCGCCTGATTTCGTGGACGTCCATCGCTTCCTTTCCGGCTTGGTGAGCCTTCAGAGCTTCAGATGCCAGCTTTTCCGATTTCTTTGAATAAAATCGTTTACTCATTCTTCTGATTCAGATTCGTTCATCCAGCTGTAATCTGTTTCGTCCTCTTTCACTACTGGCGTGGTAGCGCCGTCTCCATCAACATCTCCATACAGCTCATCCATAGAAACCTGAATATACCATCACGTCTGGATAATAAAAGCTGTTGGTAGCCTCTACGCGCACTTTCACTGCATGAATAAAGACTCTGCATTGCCCGTTTTTTGCTTTCGCATGGAGAAGTGAGAACAGATTGCCTGACAAAATATTGTGCTTCAGGGTCGAGTCCGCCATGGCAAACAGGCGTCCGTCCACATACTCGTGGCGCAACATGCTGCGCTCTTCGCTGGCAAGATATTCCTCAACGGAGACATACATTTCATTCGTATGTGCCGGCATGTTCGTGCTCCTATATCGCGCTGGCAATTTTAACAGCCAGTCGAACTTCATTATCTTACGTTTGTTACGCATGGAGGAACAGGAGCACCACGCGGCTGGGGCGTGGTATCGATTGCTTGTCAACCGAAGCGATACATTAGAAAAGCGGCTCCGAGATGGCAGTGCTCGTATAATTGTCGATTCCGGCGCCGGACGTCGGCACGCAAAGGAGAGATGCATCGTGACAGTGGAAACGTCAAAGAGCCTCATGCAGGCTGCTCAAGTCGCCGCCCCGAATAAAGGCTTCCAAATCGGACCGGTGGAGCGAAAAAGCCCGACCGGAAATGAGGTCCTGATCAAAGTGCAGGCTTGCGGCATTTGCCACAGTGACATGTTTCCGCACACCGGACACTTTCCCGGATTGATTTATCCTATTACGCCTGGGCACGAGATTGTAGGGCTTGTTGAGGAAGTTGGCCCTGATGTAAAACGCTTGAAGAAGGGCGACAGAATTGGTGTGGGCTGGCACGGCTGGCATTGCCAGGTCTGCGACAACTGCCGCAGCGGCGATTTCATCGCGTGCGAAAAACTGCTGACGCCCGGCATTTCGATGCAAGGTGGCTATGCTGAGTACGCTACGTTTTCAGAATTAGTTTGTGCAATGGTGCCAGAGAAGCTCACATCTTCTGAAGCAGCGCCGCTCATGTGCGCAGGTGTCACAACATTCAATGCATTGCGCCACGCGGGAGCACAGCCCGGTGATGTCGTCGCCATTCTTGGAGTGGGTGGACTCGGGCATCTTGGCGTTCAGTTCGCCAACAAAATGGGTTTTCACACAATTGCAATTGCACGTGGTCAAGACAAGATAAAGATGTCGCTTGAGCTAGGCGCGCATCAATACATTGATTCCGAGAGCCAGGATGTTGCCGCGGAACTGAAAAAGTTAGGTGGTGCGAAGGTTGTTCTTGCAACTGTGACCAGCACAAAAGCAATGTCGCCTACTGTTGATGGACTTTGCCTTGGTGGAAAACTTTTGGTTGTCGGCGCAGGTACGGAGCCGTTTGATGTAACACCTCTGCAATTGCTTGGTGCGCGCAAGTCGATAAGCGGCTGGCCAAGCGGTTCTGCTAAAGATTCAGAAGAGTGCATGCAATTCTGCGCATTGACTGGAATTCGTCCGATGCTCGATCGTTTTCCCTTCAAAGATGTTGAAAAAGCGTATGAATGCATGATCAGCGGCAAGACAAGATTCCGCGCTGTCATCGAATATTAGACCCACAATTGCGGCGCATTTATAACTGCAACCGCCGCATTTGACCAGAATTGGAGATATTGTGAACATGCCGAGTTATGTGGTTGTCTGGGAATTTCAAGTGAAGCCCGGACAAGAGGAAAACTTTGAGGAGCAGTACGGTGACCATGGTATTTGGGCCGAACTATTCAAAACCAGTGATAAATATCAGGGCACCAAAGTGATCAAAGACGTGGGGCAAATGTCTCGCTATGTCACGCTCGATTATTGGTCATCGCAATTTGATTACGAGCGGTTTCGCAAAGATAATAAGGTTGCCTATGAGTCAATAGATAAACGCTGCGAAGCACTCACTGATGCTGAATTGCTGATTGGTAAATTTCACACAGTGGAGCAAGAGTGATTTGAAATTCACAATGCATGGTCGATGAATTGAGCATCTAATTCCGTGTTGCCGCGTCAAAGAATCTATACTGAGTTTAGTATGGAGGGGCGATGAAGAAAAAGTGCTCTAGCTGCGGTGAAACACATGATGTCGAAAACATGGACATTGTGTTCGACTACCCGCACGAAATGAGCAAGATGCCCGAGGACATGAGGAAGGAGCGGTGCGCCTACACTCCGGACATTTGTGTGATTGATATGGAAAGGTATCTTGTCCGGGGCGTCGTTCATTTGACGGTACAGGAAGATCAGCGATATTGGGGCATCGGTGCGTGGGCGCAGATTTCCGAGAAGAATTTCTTGCGGTATAAAGAGCTGTGGAGTGATGACAAACAAGGGCTGGAGCCGCCTTTTAAGGCTACGTTTGCAAGCGAGATGCCGTTGGATGATTACGCCTCGACCTTGGGAATGAGCTGCGAGGTGCAGCTCACGGACAATTCCAGCCGCCCCAAGATAATACTTACGGATAACAATCACGCTCTGGCGGTGGAGCAGCGCGATGGTATTCCTTCAGAGAAGGTTCTTCATCTTATTCATCGTTTTATGGAAGGCTTCAGTGACACTTAATTCGGGCTGAGGTGGACGTTCTGCCTTCTTTGTGGTGAAGATAAGTGTCCATTTGGCTATCGAAACTCAGAAATAACGTGATTTTCTGAGGAATCTGAGGCAAGATAGTAACAAATCAGGTGGGCTTGGAATTATACGGCGTAAGGCAGTATGAGAGTTCTAGCCATTGATGATGACCACGCAGCGCCAGTCCTTTTCGGCGCGATTGCAAGACGTATGGGAATTGAGATAGTAACGACCGGAGATTGCTTCTCCGCGCTGTCTCTGCTCAAGTCTTTGGACTTTGACGTAATTATTATGGACCTCAACCTGAATGGGGTAACGGGCTTTGAGTGCACGAAGCTCTGCCGTGAGTGGCAGAAAGAGTCCGGGCGCCACCAGCCTATTATTGCTGTCACAGGATGGGCGGAGAAGGAAGACCGTGACCTGTGCTTGAGCTCCGGCATGGACGATTATTTGAGCAAGCCTTATCAGATTAAGGAGCTGACTGAGATGATTGATAAATGGGGGCCTAAAAAGATTTCGTCCTCTCTGTGAGTCTGAAAAGCTAAGCCAAGACTTCTTGTAGGGTAAATCGCGTAAATCGCTGACCTGCCTGTCCAAAACCTGTCGGGTTCGGATAGAACCATGAGCACGCATATCCCTATGCACACCAATTTCAATCAAGCGCCATGCGCGTCAGGCTCCATTTGTTTCTTGAGCCGCGTGACGAGCGCTAAAAGGAGCTCTCATGGGCCAACCCGGTGCTTTTGAACAAGGCTTTTATCATGGAGTGGAGGATAGCCTCCGACCCATTACTAATGTTTGGGACGCCTCTGAAAACACGCAAAAATGCATGGGCGGCATCGCCGGAGCAAAGTGCGGCGGTGATTTGGGAAAACTTGGATTCTTGACGCCGGATTTGACGGGTTTTGATCAGGAAGCGATCGACCACTCTGAAGGTTTTGCAGGCTTCTGGCATGACGTGAAGAGTTTCTTCGGCAGCAAGGAAACGGTTGCAGACAAGCTCAACGAGCACGTCATGAAAAACATGTCTCCTAAGGAGAAGGACACCTTTCAAGCTGAAGAGAAACAGCTCGAAGAGTACAATCGTAGATGGATGTCCTGGGCGACTCAAGCAAACATAAATCCCGGACCGCCTCCGGAGATGCCGAATCTGCCGATGCACAACACGGTTAAAGAGCGCGTCAAGGAAATGGAGCGCCAGATCACCGATCAAATTCGCTCGGAAATGTCGCCGCAAGATCGCGCTCGTTTGGATAGTCAAATGAAGAAGTATGCGGAGGACTACGCAGAATCCATGCGTATCAAGAATCCGATGGGAACAGGCGAGGGCTTCACGCGCCCACCGAAGCCACCGGCGCTGGTGCAGGACTACTACGAACGTGTCAAGGAAGCGGTCGATAAAGTGACACGCTAGTCCTTTCTTTGAAAAGCGACTTGCTAATTACGGCCTGCCTACGTTAGGCAGTTTTTGCGCTCTAATACAACCCGGGAATCAGTCTGTATCTGACTTTATTGCAGTATTCGGTATAACCATTCAGGTGCGACAGAAGAAACTTTTCTTCGTCAGAAATACGCCAGATTAGGATGCCGGTTGCAAGAAAAATCAACAACCCCGAATAAACGGAGCCAAGTGCGAGCGGAATACCCAAAAGAAGTAGCAACGCGCCTGCATACATAGGGTGTCGCACTACTCCGTACATACCTGTGGAAACTACATTCTGCCCTTCATGCAGTTCAATTGTTGCGGAGGCGAAGTGGTTTTCCAGGCAGACTTTAGTGAAAACATAAAAACTGATTGCAATCAAAAGGTCGCCGAAAAGGACCACAGGCAGCGGAACGTTCGACCAGCCGAAGCGGTGGTCCAGACCGCACACGACAAGGAAAAGAACAAAAGAAGCAGTGATGCAGCTCATAATTATGCGCTGTACCGGACGTGTTTCGGCCGTCGGACCGGCTTTCATTCTGCGCACCAAAACGTCGGGCGCATACTTCAGCAGGATCAACGCGTGCGTAGTTGTGGCTATCGAAAAGACGACCAGAAATAGCCAAGCTTGCCAGAAAGCGAAACTCCAAGCTGCAAGAAAGATTGGTGCTCCCATCACTGCGAGCATAAGGGGAAACGTAGAAAAAACTTTGAGTGTCGACGGTTTGTCCATGGTTTTAAACTAGCATTTCTGTAGCATTAGTCAAAAACCATTCGATGATTTTTTTCGATACGGAGTTCCGCGGATTACTTTACCGCTGCAGCATTCAAGCGGTCGAGAGTGTGTTTTCTTTTGCCTAGCCAGAAGCCGTACTGGACTGGCCATTCGGCAAACGGATCATCTGCCGGAGCTTGCCCAAGTTCTTGCTCCGCATGGAAAAACCAATCCGGATTGTTCAATGCTTCGCGCGCAAGAGCAACGAAATCAGCGCTGCCGTCTGCAACAATTTCATTGGCTTGATGCGAGTCAATGATCATGCCTACAGCCATGGTTTGGATTTCCGCTTCTTTTTTGATCTGCCGTGCAAACGGAACTTGATACCCAAGTGCGGCGCGCAGTGTCATTTTTCCTGGTTGCCCACCTGATGAGCAGTCGATGACATCCACGCCGAGTTTTTTCAATTCTTTTGCATAACCCACGGCTTCTTCGATTGTAAAGCCGCCTTCAATGCCATCGACCGATGAGATGCGTACAAACATCGGCTTTTCTTTCGGCCAGAAATCGCGCAAAACTTTAGCAACCGAAAGCGGGAAGCGCATGCGGTTTTCCAACGATCCTCCGTATTGATCTTTCCTTTGATTGGCAATTGGTGAGAGGAACGATTGCAGCAGATAGCCATGAGCATTGTGCATTTCGAGCACGTCAAAACCTGCGGCAAGGGCGCGTTTTGCAGCAGCGAGAAAATCGTTGCGCACTTTCTCCATGTCCTTTTCGTCCATCTCTTTCGGGGTGTGCCAGCTGTCTGCCCACGGAATGGCGCTTGCGGAATATGTTTGCCAGGCCGCTTCACCAGGTTTTTGGTCCGATTCTTTGATCGGTCCGTCACCATCCCAGGGGCGATGGCAACTGGCTTTTCTGCCCGCGTGAGCAAGCTGAATGCCGGCGGTTGCGCCTTGGGATTTTAGAAAAGCTGCGATTCTTTTCAGCGGCTCGATTTGCTCGTCACTCCAGAGACCGGAGTCACCGTGCGTGATTCTGCCTTCCGGTGAGACGCCTGTCGCTTCGACGAAAATCAACCCGGCGCCGCCCAGCGCGAACCGTCCTAAGTGTGCGAAGTGAAAGTCTGTGAGCTTGCCGTCCTCTGCTGTGTACATGCACATCGGCGAAACGACCGTTCTGTTGCGGATTTTAACGTCTCTCAATTGGACGGATTCGAATAGCTTGCTCATCGATAGATACCTTCTGACTTCTAGTGCAGCAGGAATCTTACCAAAAGAATTGGCGCTTTAGTTCTGGTTCTCTAAGCGTTGCTAAGGCACATGCAGGTCACCGAATCCAGGCTCGATCAGTCGCCGCCGTTTCCAAGACTAAAGTTTGAAGCGCTAAAGGTTCGCCGACTCACTCTTTGAAATGACCAGGCCCTTGCGGCTGGCAAAACGCAGCACAGCGCGGCGAAGGTTCAAAAATTCTTTGTGAAAACCGCCTGCGACCATTTCCTCATATGCCATGTCGAAAGTGTGCCCGTGCGCTTCCATGCGGTATATGCAAACCATAGCTCCGGTCCGGTCCTGCCCGTGCAGGCAGTGGACGAAGATGGGGTGGCTTTCCGGCTTCAGCGCCAGCTCCAAAAATTGCTTAATGGCAGCCTCGCTGGGCTCCTGAAAAGGGGTCATCGGTACGCTCAAGTAGGTCATCCCGAGGCTTTCCACAAGCTCTTTCTCTTTGGCAATCTGCCCGGGCTCCTCGCGCAGATTAATGATGGTTTTAATGCCCTTTTGTTTAAGCACCTTAAAACCATCCTCCGACGGTTGGCCGCCGCAGTAGATCTCTTCTGCTATCTGACGGAGATTGGGATTGTGCTCAGTCGGGTCGTACGCAAACATAGGCCTGCCGGGCGGGGCATGGGGCGGAAACAAATTTATTCAATTCATTTATACCCTGATGGTTGTTCAGATTGATAGGCAAAAGTACTCTATTTGAGCGACTGATAATTTTTCTATACGAGTGCGACAAGAAAGCGCGGCAGTAGAGGCTTTAGCTTAAAAAGGCTGGATAATATAACCAGCTCATTTGAGGAGACTTCAAAGTGACCGGAACTCAGACTTCGCAAGGCGCACTCAACCACCTTGCAGACAACGCACTTTTAGACAGCATTGCCATTCTTGATTTCGGATCGCAATACTCGCAGCTAATTGCCAGGCGGGTGAGAGAGGTAAATACCTATTCGGAGCTTTTGCCGTACAGCACTTCGGCTGAGGAGCTCAAACGGTTAAATCCGAAGGGCATTATTTTGAGCGGCGGGCCGAGCAGTTGTTACGAGGCGCACGCGCCGCAACTAGACGAAAAAATTTGGAAGCTGGGCGTGCCGATTTTGGGCGTTTGCTACGGAATGCAGCTTATGGCGCGAGACCTGGGCGGCGTTGTTGAACCATCTGAAGTTAAGGAATACGGGCGGGCACTTTTGACCATCGCCCATCACGGCAATCTTTTCGACGGACTCGACCCGGCAATGGAAAGTTGGATGAGTCATGGCGATAGCGTTTCGGTGCTGCCAGCCGGATTTGCGGTGACTGCTCGTACGCTTGCTACACCGGTGGCAGCAATTGCTGATGAAGAGAGAAACTTTTACGGTGTGCAATTCCACCCGGAAGTTGTTCATACACGTGGCGGTCAGCAAGTCATTGAAAACTTTGTAGTGCGTATCTGCCGATGCACTCAGAGCTGGACAATGAAGCAATTCATCGACCACGCAATTGCCGAGGTCAAGGCGAAAGTTGGAGACAAGCGCGTCTTGCTGGCTTTGTCCGGCGGCGTTGACAGCTCTACTTTGGCGTTCCTTTTGCACAAAGCAATTGGTGACCAACTCGTCTGCATGTTCATCGATCAAGGATTTATGCGCAAGAACGAGCCTGAATGGTTAGTTGATGCTTTTGAAAATCAGTTCAAGATTCATGTTCACTTTATCAAAGCCCGCGATAGATTCATTGAAAAGCTCGCAGGCATCATCGATCCTGAGGAGAAGCGCAAGAAAATCGGTGCGGAATTCATCAGAGTTTTTGAAGAAGAATCCAAAAAGCTCGGCACTTTCGACTACCTTGCACAAGGAACACTCTATCCGGACGTCATCGAATCTTCCGGCACGCAAATCGATCCGAAGACAGGCGAGCGCGTCGCAGTGAAAATCAAGTCACACCACAATGTAGGCGGTTTGCCGAAAGACCTTCAATTCAAATTGGTTGAGCCGTTTTCAAAACTCTTCAAAGATGAAGTTAGAAGAGTCGCTGCTGAATTAGATGTGCCGGAAGGCATCCGCGTCCGCCACCCATTCCCAGGTCCGGGACTGGCAATCAGAGTGCTTGGTGAAGTCACCAAGGAAAGACTGAAAACGCTTCGCGAAGCAGATTGGATTATTCGCGAAGAAATCAAAGCGCATGGTATGTATCGTCAGGTCTGGCAGATTTTCGGCGTATTGCTGCCGACTTTGTCAGTCGGAGTAATGGGCGATCAGCGCACCTATCAAAATCAAATCGTTATTCGCGCGGTGACGAGTGAAGACGGAATGACGGCTGACTGGGCGCGTTTGCCTTACGATCTGTTGGCGACGATTTCATCGCGCATCGTCAATGAAGTGCCGGGCATCAACAGGGTGGTCTATGACATTACGTCGAAGCCGCC
>PNLN01000138.1 GCA_013823055.1 Cyanobacteria bacterium DS2.3.42 | reverse complement strand
AACTGCTGCGCGTCTTCGGCGTTGTCTTTGTCTTTATCGCCATCGCCTTTTTTCTTGCCTTTGGCTTTGCCCTTATCGCCTTCTTCGTCTTTGTCCTTTGATTTTGGCTCGAGCGCGGTCCAACCCGCATCTTTGATGACAAAACCTTTGGCGCGGAAAGAATGCTCGCCGATTGTCAAAATCACCGTTGTCTCGTCGCGAATTTCCGGTGGCATGAATATGCTCAAGAAACGCAATGCAACCAAGGAGTAAACGTTGCGCTGGCGATCTTGCAAGTTCGCCGGAGGGGTATTGTACGTAGGAATAATTGCGTGGTGATCTGTAAGCTTGGCGTCGTCCACATAGGCCTTATTAAGGCGAGGACGAATTAGGGCAGCAGTAATTTTGCCGGGCACAATGCCTTCTTTCTCCAGCGCTTCGCGCGCGATTTGCGAAGTGGTAGGCGCCTTCAGTACAGTCGAAAGCACGCGCGGCAGCTCGGCCACCATGTCTGTTGAAAGATGCCTGGATTCGGTACGCGGATAAGAAATCAGTTTGTGTTCTTCATACAAGTTTTGCGCGATATCCAACGTTTCCTGCGCTGTATAACCAAATCGTTTGTTAGCATCTTTTTGAAGTGTGAGCAAATCGTATAGAGCAGGAGGCTTGTTTTTCTTTTCTGTAGTTATTACAGATTGAACTGTGCCGTGTTTTTCCGGTTTGATCGCATCGACAATCGCTTGTGCAGCGGCTTGATCGTGAAGGCGTGTTTGTGGCTCTTCTGTTGGTGTGATATAGCGAGACAGAAATCCCGGCGCAAAATTTACGACGATTTCGAAAAACTGTTTTTCTTTGAAACTTTCAATTGCGATCTGGCGATCAACAATCAAAGCGAGAGTTGGAGTTTGCACGCGGCCGATTGTGCACAATTGCCTGTTCATCGCGGTATACGCGCGTGTGAAATTGAGGCCCACTACCCAGTCGGCATGAGCGCGCGCGGTGGCTGAATTGGCGAGATTGTCGAACTCTTGCGATGACTTCAAATTCGCCAGACCATCGCGTATCGCATCTGCTGTTAGTGAGCTTATCCAGAGACGCTCGACCGGCTT
This sequence comes from Cyanobacteria bacterium DS2.3.42, assembly GCA_013823055.1. GTDB lineage: Bacteria > Cyanobacteriota > Vampirovibrionia > Obscuribacterales > Obscuribacteraceae > QKMZ01. The sequence continues at coordinate 11,401 of PNLN01000138.1, read as the reverse complement.
TTGGGTGCCTGAAAGTTTATATATGAGTCGGAAGATGTGTTCGCCTTCTCTTCCCGCGTCTGTTGCGCAAATAATCGAGGTTGTCTTGGGATCCGTAAACAGATTTTTGATGACGTTGAACTGAGAAACCGTCTTGTCGACGACTTTGTATTTCCACTGGTCGGGAATCATTGGCAGCTGTGCCATTCTCCAGGGACCGCCCCAGGCGGAATTCATCTCCTCCGGCTCGGCGATTGTGACCAGGTGCCCATATGCATATGTGACAGCGTAGTCGTTGCCCTCAAAATAGCCATTGCGCTTTGTGCTCGCGCCAAGTACTGACGCGATATCGCGTGCAACGGAGGGTTTTTCAGCCAGAACGACTTTCATAGCGCTTATCCCGCAAACTTTGCATAAGGTGCAAATTCTCAGACGCTATTTTTGACTATTTAGCCCAAAAGGTAAAGATTCCAGGGGGCAGGCTCATTTATTTTTAGATCCGGTGTATGCGATGCGGTGCAAGCGTATATGTGGCGCGCTTGGGCTTAGGGATGAGTATATTCAATTGGACTCGCTTATGGAGCGCCGAATTTGTACCACTTACCTTTGACGGGTTCTTGCTCCACAATCGTTATGGTCATGTTTCGTCCCAAGGATGGTTTGCCATGTAGTTCGCGGACAGCGTTTTCGGCTTGTACGTCGGTTCTCAATATAACGTAGGCGTATCCTCTGTTTTTGCCTGTTCTAGGGTCAACAGGAATATCAACCGAAACAACTTGGCTCATGATCGGCAAAAGAAATTGCCGAACGCCGTCTTCGCTTGCCTCTGTGTCGATGTTACCTATCAGTAATTTGCTCATATTCAGGTCTCACTAGATCAATTTTGGGTCATCTTATTTGTTGTTCTCTTTTTGTTTTTTCACAAGAGTGAATTGTGAACCACGCAATCGGGTTGTATTGGGAATTTACTTTTTCGCTGCTGATTCTTCCAATGTTTTCAATGTTTTTTGTGCGTTGGAGGCAACATACATGTTATCGTCGTCTGCCAGCACCTTCAATAGATGGAGAGGCAAAATCGAATTAACTGAGAGTGCAAGTCGAACATCGTCGCTTGCATCTTTTGTCAGCAACTCGAAAATCTCCTCCGGCGCATTCGGATTTTCGCCAATACTGCTGCGAACCTCGATGCTCGGGTCCATCACCAAACTGCGAAATAACTCTAGCGGAAGACTGGCGTTTTCGGCGACACGGCTGCGCACGCGCTCATTGGGGTCTTCAGCCAATTTTTTCAAAGCGACACTGGAGGTATGCGGGTTGCCTGCCAGCACCATGCGGATTTGAACTTCATCGTTGGTGTGCACTTTGTCATGCGCTTGTTCTTTATGTTGCAGGTCATGAATTGCGTTGATGAGTGTTGAGAGCTTTTCGCCTGTTACTGGTTTGGCGATGTAATAGTTCATCTTTGAATGGAGCGCATCCATGATGTCTTCTTCTCTTTCAGAAACAGTTAGAAGGACAACCGGAATTTCTTTCAAGCTTTTGTCTTTGCTAATTTCAGCAAGCACTTCGTGCCCGTTCATGCGAGGCATGTTTAGATCGAGCAGGATAATGTCGGGCAACCTGCCGCCGGGAGAATTCTTGATTTCATTCAAATAGTCGAGAGCTTCAACGCCGTCGTTCTTGATGGAGAGATTGTGTTTGAAGGTTGCGTGTTTGAGCGCCTCTTGCGTCAAGCGAATATCCGACGGTGTGTCCTCGACCAATAGTATTTCTATAGCGCCAGTCATTTTATTTTTCCTGCCTTTTTTAATTGCCGGCAAAGTAAACAAAAAAATTGATCCTTGCCCCAGTTTTGAATCAACCCAAATGTTTCCACCGTGCGATGCCACGATCTTCTTACAAATTGCCAGGCCGATGCCTGTTCCTGGATATTTCGTCTTATTGTTGAGACGTGAAAACATGTCAAAAATATTTGCTGCATACTTTGGATCGATGCCGATGCCATTGTCCGAAAATGAGAATAGCCATTCGTTTGCACTTGCTTCTGCGCTGATGGAAATTTGCGGCGATATCTCGCTTCTGTACTTTATTGAATTGCTGATCAGATTTTGAAAGAGTTGCAGTACCTGAGTTCGCTCCACTGCCACGCTAGGTAATACGCCCACTTCGAGATTTGTGGATGTTTCTGTCAGGGTGGCGCTAAGATTGTTCAATACTTCGTCAAGTACAGAATTGCAATCAGCGACCGAATTCGGAGTTGCATCAGTTGGAATTTGGGAATGTAAAAGTACAGACTGAATCAATAGCTGCATTCTCTGCACGCCATCGAGAATGTATTCGATAAATTCGTTGCCGTCTTTGTCCAATTTCCCATTGCAGTTTTCCGCCAGCAAGCGCGCGAAGCCTTGTATTGTTCTCAGTGGTTCTTGCAAATCGTGGGCAGTGATTTTGGCAAATTGGTGCAATTCTTCATTGCTTTGCATGAGCATGTGGGTGCGTTCTTGAATCACCTGCTCCAAATCCGCATTCGATTGCTTCTGCTCTGTGATATCTCTCACGAATGTGCAAAAAATGTAGTGCGCGTCTTCTTTGACACGAAATATCGTCAACTCCACAGGAAACTCGCTTCCATTCTTGTGTCTTGCGACTAGCTCCTTGGATGTCTTGAGCAGGTTGCCGTCGTGATTTGCAAAAAATTCCTCAATGTCGCGCACATAGCGCCGTCGCATATGCGGTGGGATTATGTACGACAAATTTTGTCCGAGCACTTCTTTCTTGCTCCAGCCAAAAGTCTTTTCTGCTTGAGCATTCCAATCTGTGATCAGTCTCTTTGAGTCCATCGAAATGAAGGCATCATAGGAATTTTCCAAGATTACTTTCAGCCGTTCTTCACCATTGCGCAATGCCACCTCTACGCGATTGCGCTCGACTGCATACTGCAGACAACGCGCAACAGAATCATCACTGGCGACGCCCTTGACCAGGAAGTCCTGCGCCCCATCTTTGACGAACTGGAGCGCCAACGCCTGATCGTTTTCGGCCGTGAAAACGACAATCGGAATCCCAGCTGCGCTGGCTTGGATGCGATAGAAAGATTGAGCGCCCGAGCCATCAGATAAGAGAAAAGTATCTAGAAGAATGGCTTCCACAGGCGTTGTTGCAAGAACTGTTATCGCGTGCTCAACACTTGACGCGTGACTGATTTTGAATCCACGCCGCTCTAGTGCCGCAGACACGGCATGTGTCTGCTCCGAACTATCATCGACAAGTAGGATTTTCATCGCCAATTCCCATTAACAGAAGCGCATGCTTACGGGTCGGATAGTGGCAAGAGATTGAGAATTGAATACAGCCGCTGACGCAGCTTCTCGTGCCCTATCAGATCCTCTAAGCATGTAGGATCAAGGATTTGGTGGCCCAGCGAGCATTCCTGACTTTGCGGCTGTAAAAAGGGTATACGCGGCAAATCCGAGCAAGCGTATATAAATACATTGTGACATATATTCTGCAACTTGCCCAATTGTCGGGCTGGGTCGGCTCAACAGGGTCTTGAGTTCGTTGCATTGTTCGTTTCAGAGGATTTGGATAGGTCGCTTTTTGCCCGCCGTTCGTGCTATTGTAGTTGAACAACTACAAAATGTAATCAATGGGCTGCAAATTGAGGTTGAGTGGTGGAAGCCACAACAAAAGCCACTTTTACAGCTGCTAGTAATTTTGAGCCTTGAGAGAACCTGGGCTCATCAAATTTTTCTATGGGCGGGCGCGAAAATGGTTGAGTTCCTGGCACTGTTTGTGCTGTTTTATATCTGGCACATGCTTGGTGTGACAGTGGGCTTACATCGCCTTCTTGCACATAGAACCTTCGCTTGTCCGAAACCGGTTGAGTACTTTTTTGTGCTTTCAGGCTATCTTGCTTTTGAAGGTTCGCCTACTTGGTGGGCGACGATACATCGGGCTCACCATCGTCATGACGATACGGCGCTTGACCCGCACTCACCCAGGTACGGACTTTTCAATGCTCTCGTCGGCTGGTTGATGAAACCCGGCTATGAGAGTCATATTGATCCGAATGTTCAGGCCAAGGATCTGATAAACGATCCTGTTTACCGCTTTCTCGAACAAGGCGGCTCGTGGCATCGTGCACATTTGTTGGCTACAGCAATTTGCTTAGGTTTTCGTGTGGTTTTGTTATGTTTGTTTGGTTGGATTCCTGCTTTGGCGAGCTTGCTGGCTGGATTCGCTGTCTTTCAAGTACCCTTGATGTTGAATGTCTTGTGTCATATTCCAAAACTCGGATACAAAACATTTGCTACCAAAGACGATAGCGTCAATGTTTGGTGGGTGGCTGTGTTGGCATTGGGAGAAGGCTGGCACAATAACCATCATGCCAGTCCAGGCTCTGCAAAGTCAGGCTTTAAACGCCATGAGATTGATCCTTCATGGTTGGTCATTTTGCTCATGAAGAAATTGGGTCTGGTATCGCGTGTTAATGTGCCACCGCAAATGGTATCAAGTGGTTCTTGAATTCGCGTTTAGTTCCTCAACTTCCTGCTTATTTGGCGTCGCTCTTTGCGTCGATTTCTTCCAACGTCTTTTTCGCATTTGAAGCAACAAACATGTTGTCGTCTTCTGCCAATGCTTTCAAGAGATGCAGAGGTATCGTGGAAACAGTAGCGATTGCCAGCCTTACGTCTTCACTTTCATCTTTCGCAAGTGATTCGAGAATATGATCTGGTGCGTTGGGATTTTCGCCGACGCTGATTCGCACATCGGGATCTTCGTCTTTTACTAGTATCTTGAATATTTCTTCCGGCAGTCTCGGATTTGCGGCAAGGCGACTGCGCACCTTCTCGCTGGGATCTTCCGCCAGCTTTTTAAAAGCCGATGGTGATGTGTGAGGATTTCCTGCAAGGACAAGCCTTACATGAATTTCGTCACTCGAGCGCACAGCTTCTTCTTTGTTTTCCAAAGCCTCAAATCCTCCCGTATACGCGGATTGCGGAATATATCCATTGTGACACAGTCGGGAATTCTTGCCCAGTTGACGGTACCGCGTGGTAGAAAGGTAATACCTATATATGTGGGGCGGGCTTGACAATGTTTTTCAAGAGCTGCAATCGCCACCCGTACGTGATCGAGACGTTTAATTGAAAGATGGATAGTTCTTCTGCGCACACAGCTACCCTGGAAAAGTACTGTCCGGAATGTTACCGGCAGTTTGAAGGCGCCATTGTCAATTGCCCACATGATTCGACCCCTTTGCGCGGACCTGGAACCGATCCGCTGATCGGCAGCGTTTTCGCCGAACGCTATTTGATCGATTCCGTGCTCGGTCTCGGAGGCATGAGCATTGTCTACAAAGCGCAGCACAGTTTGATGAATCGCACCGTTGCGATCAAAATGTTGCATCGCAGTCTCAAGGAAGACACTCTTGCTTTGGAAAGATTTCGGCTTGAGGCTCAGGCAGCCAGTTCTCTCAATCATCAGAATGTGATTACCGTCTACGATTTCGGAATTTCTCCAACAGGTGAGCCGTTTTTCGTGATGGATTGCATTGAAGGTGAGAGCCTTGAAAATCTGATTGATAGAAAAGGGCGCATTCCATTCTTGCGCGCAATTGCAATATTCAAACAGGTTTGTGATGGGCTGGAAGCGGCTCATAAGAAGGGCATTATTCACCGCGATTTGAAGCCTGCCAACGTCATTTTGATGAAGCGCGAAGATGGCGGTGAGATGGTGAAACTGGTCGATTTTGGTATTGCGAAACTGCTTCCGCAGGGCGGTAAACAACAGCAGCAATTAACCAAGACCGGTGAAGTTTTCGGCAGTCCAATTTACATGAGTCCGGAACAATGCCTAGGACGAGAACTCGATACGCGCGCAGATATTTACGCCCTGGGCTGTTTGATGTACGAGGCAGTTGCGGGTGAGCCGCCGTTCATTGGCAATAGCTATCTTGAAACGATGAACATGCATGTTGATAATCATCCAAAGCTTATCAGCGAAAAGGCTCCCGGTGCCGATGTTCCCGCTGAGCTGGAAGCGGCGATATTGTGCTGCCTTTCGAAAGACCCGGACATTCGTTTTCAGACAACCGCAGAGCTTCGCGATGTTCTCTCCAGTATTTCGTCTGCTCTTGGTGGTAAGGATCATTCCTCCAATTTGACGAACGTTCGCTCACCGGTTTCGCAAAAAGCAAAAGTAAAAAAAGGTGCTCCAATTGCTTTGATGATCGTTTCGTCTGTGGCGAGTGCATTGCTCGTGTGCTTGGCGTTTGTCGCCTACTGGCCAGGTACGGCGGATGACAGAGGTGCACCTCTGGAAAAATTGATTTGGTCGTTGCATTTGTCCGACGCTGAAGAGGATTTGAAAAAAGGAAATTTCCAGAGTGCTGAGAAAAACTTTGCAAAAGCTGAAGCAAAGGCGCGTGTGTTTGGCGATTTGAAACAGCGCTTGCTGACGACTCTCCGCTCGAAGACTGTGCTCTACGAAAAGTGGGAAGGGCACGCTGAAGATCTCGAGAAAGTCAACAATGAGATTACATCTATCGATACTGAGCGGGTGAGATTCGAGTTTCACGAATTGATGAAGTTGCTCGATACTTTTGAGAAGAAAGACAATTCTCCTGTGTCGCAAAGCAGCAAAATGCTGAAAGCTGAAGCGGAGATTCCGAAATTTGTTTCTGTCTCGAACAAGCTATACAGTAAAGGGCTGTGGCTGGAGCAAGAAGAATTGCTAAAGAAAGCTCTTGATATAGAAAAGAAAATGCTGGGTGACGATTCGGTGATGGTGGCGAAGCTCCAGACAAAGTTGGCTGATTGCTACGTCGCTCAGCGTAAGTTTCCTCAGGTTCGTGCACTTCTCGCGCATGCGCTTCAAGTTTATGAAGTGCACAGTGCTGACGATCCAAACTCCGCGGTCGGTGCCTTGAACAAATTGGGTCAGTTTGATCTCGATCGAAGTGAATATGAACGTGCAGAGCCGGAGTTGAAAGATGCGTTGCAACGAGCCCGCCAGCTGAAGAAAAGAGACGACGTCCTGCTCCTGTGCCTGCGCAGTTATGCGGATTTATTGCAACAAACCGGTAAGGTTTCGGCCGGCGATGCTTTGGATCGGGAAGCCGATATCCTCGAAAAGAAAGAGAAAGTTCCAGTTGACGCACAGTAAACAAAAACGGAAATTTGGTTGTCTGGATCTGGATGTCGCTGTTCTTGGGCAGGGCACCTGGAATGTTGAAACTTCAGATCGCAAGGAAGCAATCAAGGCATTGCAAAAGGGCTTCGACCTGGGGATGACCCATGTAGACACCGCCGAAATGTATGGCGCCGGCAAAGCAGAAGAGATCGTCAGCGAAGCAATTTCCGGAAGGCGCGATGAGATTTTTCTTGTCTCAAAAGTCTTGCCTAGTAATGCATCAAAAAAAGGCACCATCGCCGCCTGCGAAAAGTCACTGGCGCGATTGAAGACCGATCGCCTTGATTGCTACCTTTTGCATTGGCGCGGGCAATACAAGCTGAGTGATACCATCGAAGCATTCGAGGATTTGAAATGCGATGGAAAGATTCTTTCCTGGGGCGTAAGCAATTTCGACGAGGACGATCTTGACGAAGCTCTCGCAATTGCAGGTGAGGGAAAAATAGCGTGCAACCAGGTTCTCTATCATCTCAACGAGCGCGCGATCGAGCATGCTGTTATTCCATGGTGTGTGAAACACAATGTGGCGGTTGTAGGATACAGTCCGTTTGGGAGTACTGGTGGTTTCCCTAAGGACGACTCTCCCGCTGGAAAAGTGTTGAAAGAGGTCGCTGATGCTCACTCTGCAACTGTTCACCAGATCGCTCTTTCTTTTCTCACGCGGCTCGATATATTGTTTTCCATTCCAAAGGCCGCAGATCCTAAGCATGCCGCGGACAATGCCGCCGCGTGCAATTTGAAACTTTCGAAAGCCGATATCGAGAAACTTGAGTCCGCCTTCCAGCTCGGTCGTCGTCCAGGCTCATTGCCGATGATTTGAGCACACGCACAAGAACCTGTCACCCAGAGGAAACACAATTGGCGGTATTTGAATCAGTAATAGATGCAATTGGAAATACTCCGATAGTGAAAATGAAGCGTTTTGCTGCACCGCTAAAACATAACTTGTGGGGCAAGCTAGAGTTTCTCAATCCTGGTGGCTCTGTCAAAGACCGAATCGCTAAGAACATGATCGAACAAGCAGAGCGTGAAGGAAAGCTCAAGCCTGGGGGATGGATTGTTGAAGCTACTGCCGGCAATACCGGCATCGGTCTGGCAATGGTGGCTGCACTCAAAGGCTATAAACTCATTTGCATCGTCTCGCAGAAAGTCAGCAAAGACAAAGTGAGACTGCTGGAACGATTGGGTTCGGAAGTGATAATTTCACCGACTGGAAAGAAACCTGGAGACCCTGACCATTTCATAAGCATTGCGAAGAGGCTGACTGAAGAGCGTGGTGCCTGGTTTGTCGATCAATTCTATAATCCCGACAATGTGCAGGTTCACTACGAAGTGACAGGACCGGAAATTTGGGAGCAAACAGGTGGCGAAGTGGATGCAATTGTTGCGGGTGCAGGAACCGGCGGCACCTTATCTGGTGCAGGGAAGTATTTGAAAGAAAAGAAACCATCGGTGCAAGTAATTCTCGCTGACCCAGTGGGAAGCATCCTGGCAGACCTTTACGACGGACACACGACAACAGTGTCGCCATATGTGGTGGAAGGGATCGGTCAAGATTTTCTTCCGGGCAATTTCCATCAGAATGTTATCGACGCAGCTTTCCGTATTACGGATGAAGAGTCAGTGCAAGCAGCTTACGATTTGATGAGGCTGGAAGGAGTCTTTGGTGGCAGTTCTTCTGGATGTATTGCAGCCGCTGCGGCTGCTTACTGCAAACAACTGGGTGGCAAGGATAAAAACGTACTGGCAATTCTTCCCGATGGTGGCAGAGGTTACATGAGCACCATATACGATGACTCATGGATGAGCGAGAAATTTCCAGGTAAGAGTTTCGGCTAAGCAGATGTCTGCATGCTGCTGCTGCTGCTGCTGCTGCTGCGTTTTGCTTTTGTTCTTATATAAGGATGATACGCGACACTGTCGGTAATTGGTATATGCGGCTGGGCGATCTTGGATATTTGATCGTTGCGCTATCGGTCTGGCCGATTGATCCGGCGCTTGTTAACACAATCTCGATTGCGATCGTTATATCCGGAGAGCATCTTGGTGTTGTCGGGTGGATGATCGTTAAATGTCCACTGGGGTAGTTGAAGCTATTTTGCAATCGGATAAACTAATTGCATGAACGGTGAGTGCAGCACTTAAATGTTGCGCACTTTGAGCCGAGGGGCTTTGCGGAAACACTAGGATGGCGTCATCCGGAAGCAGTAGCAAGAAGCCCGCACCACGTGAAGGACTGACTGAAGCGTGATGAAATACTGAGCTCACCGCAATGAGCAGTCAGGCAGTAGTATGAACACCAGCGCAGAGCAATCTGGCTGGTGTTTTTATTTTGGCAATTTCCTCCATAATGGAAGAACTGTTCCAGCGATCGGCTGGGACCGGTGGACGAAACACCATGTCGCCAATTTTCGAGATTTCATTAGCGATTATTTTTTGCCTCTGGGTTATCCCCTTTACCTGGGCAGTTTCCTCTAGCAGCCGATTCCTTCTTGGCTGTCTGAAAGCGATTTCATCCTGGCCTGTTTATCTTCGAAGAGAGATTGCCAGAGCCAGGTATTACTCCGAGCAACGTATAGAGCAGAAGGAACTTCGACACCTGGAACTTGAAATTGCCGAGGTCGAACTGGCATACCAGGACTTACAAAACAAATTGGTCAAAGTTCGTGGGGAAACTGCGACATCGTGTACAGCAGAGGCTTCGCTAGAGAATAAGGTTCGCAATCTAAGAGATAGGCAAAAGCAGAAGCGACTTTCTTCCAAGGACGTTGAAAAATTGCCAGAAGCTGAGAGCGAATTGCGCAGTCAGAAAGCAGTAACAGAAGTCCTCAGGACACGGCTGACGGACCTTGAGACTGAGATTCAAAAAGCCTATACACGAAAGCAAGTCTTCGTCGCTCAAACCAAGGCGGATTTTGCTACTAAGAAGGCGCAAAAGCTGTTGTCCAGAGACCACTGGAAAACACTTGGTGCTGCTGAGCGCAGCTTGGAACAGTCGGTCGTAAAGCGTGAGATTGAGATTTATGGCAGCAGTGCCCTTGAGGATAGGTATGTGAGCTTTCCTCGAATTGCGCAGAGGACCGCTGCCCTCTCGATTGATCGCTTGGACGTTGATGAACTTAAAGTTCTGATGGAAGCCATAGAACTAGCCGCAGCAGAAGCAAGCCTGGTAATTCTTAGTGTTATTCCATTTGAACGGGTGATGGCGTCTGAAATCGATAGAGGATATGAAGACGCCTTGAATTGGGCAAAAAAAGCCAGCGAAGCATATCCTAAGTCTTTCGATGTTCACGAGGCGGAAATAGCGAAAACGGACAAACTGTACTCTGCTGCAAACGCGAGAAAAATCTTGGAGGCGTCAGTGATGTGCACCAATGAGTTTAAGGCGATGCACTCTCAGCTCGCAAACAAAGAGCGCGAGATTTTCGACAGAATTTTGGAACTAAATTCCGCCAAAGTTGATGGCGCAGATACGGCAGACGATCAAAATTCTGCAGTGTTGACTGATTGTGAATCCAGTGAATAGCGATTCGATATGTATGCGCGGTGTCGCACATATTCGATCGTCGTGACGATAGCTGTATCAATTGATCCGGCGCTTGTTAACTCATTCTTGATCGCGATCGTTATATCCAGAGCGCATCTCCGTAATGCCAAGGATCTGATCGTTAAATGTCCACTGGGGTAGTTGAAGCTATGCGCTAATCGGATAAACTAGATGCATAAACGGTGAGTGAAGCACTTAAATGTTGCCCACTTTGAGCCGAGGGGCTTTGCGGAAACACTAGGACGGCGTCGTCCGGAAGCAGTAGCAAGAAGCCCGCACCACGTGAAGGACTGACTGAAGCGTGATGAAATACTGAGCTCACAGCAATGAGCAGTCAGGCAGTAGTATGAACACCAGCGCAGAGCAATCTGGCTGGTGTTTTTATTTGGGCGTTTTCCTCCATAATGGAGGGGAAGTCCTGGCGACACGCCAGGGCCATGGGACGGTTGTCGTTGAACAAATGGAAGTCAATGAAGAGCTTTTGTCTTCGCAGTTAAAAGTAGCTGACGCGGACGCTCAATCCTGGGGGCGGCAAGCAGACGAGGCTGAACGCGAAGGAAAGCCCTTTTTGTAAAGCAAGCGAAGGTTTGTCAGTTCGACTCTGAAGTTTCAGCTCGCAATTTCGAGCAGATGTTCGACTCTTCAATAAAAGAGACTTCCGAATTGAAGGTGATGGAGTCG
>PNLN01000002.1 GCA_013823055.1 Cyanobacteria bacterium DS2.3.42 | reverse complement strand
GCTCATGAATGCCCATATGGAGCGCATTCGTCTGTCGGGTCTGCCGCTCACGGCCTGCATCGACCTTGTCGCCGCCTCCGGGGGCTGCTTGATGGCAGCGCCGGCGACAAAAATCATCGCCAGCCGGCTGGCGATTCTCGGCAGCATCGGCGTCGTCCAGCATCTGCTCAATGTGCACAAGCTGCTCGACAACCACGGTGTCGAGTCGATAACGACTGTGGCGGGCGAACACAAGCGGTTGCTCACCAATACCGACAAGCCGACGGAAGAAGCGAAAGCCCTAACCGAGGCGAAGCTGAAGAAGATCCACCGCATCTTCATCGACGCTTTGCGGAAATACCGCCCCCAGGTTAGCGAGACTATCTGTGACGGTGACTGGTTCACCGCCAACGAAAGCATGGAGCGAGAGCTCGGGCTGGTAGACTTCATCCAGACCAGTGACGAGTATCTGGACGAACTCAACGCCACCCGCGACATCGTCTATCTTTCGGCGAAGTCGACCAAGTGGGAGACTCCCTTCTTCAAATTCACGAGCGGCATCGCCGCCTCCGTGACCGACCGGGTGATCGCGAAGGTCATCTCGGGAGAGCCCCGCATATTCTGATGATCGGGGTTCTTGAAATGGTTCCTCGCAGCCAAGAAGGCGCGCCACTTGATACGGTGGCGTACCTTCTGGAATACGCAGAGTGGCGCCGGTGTTTTCAGTGAAATGAAAATGCCGGTGTTAATGCACTTCTTGTAAGTGATGTGAGCCTGGTCGATGGAAGATTGAATTCAGTCTTCTTTCGATCCGATTTGCTCAGCATGCGAGCAAGGAACGGGTCACAAGTCCCGGAAAGAAATCAATCGGCGCGCGCCTCTTGCAGTGCATTCGCAGGGGCTTGCTTTCCTTGGGGTACAAGCATTGCTCGATGGGCGCGTGCATCTGTATGCATGTCGCTCTGTGAGCAGAAAATGCTGCGCCTCAAGAAGGAGAAAGTAATATGACTATCCTCAGCAAATTTGCCACGTTTTTCACCTCCGCTACGGCGAAGCCCTCTGAGTCTTCGCCGCAGCTGACTGTTTCAGAACCCGCGCCGGGGGAAACTCCGGCAGAGGTCGTGGAGCAGGCGGAAGTGAACACGCCTCAGGCTGAAGGCCTTCATATTGTTGGTGTTGGCTCCCAACAGTGCGTTACCAGCGCGGCTGAGCCGGTCGAGGATGAAACCTGGGACGAGCCGCCGGCTTGCACTGCCCGTCGCGGATGCGACAGAAAGAGGCAGCGGGGCAGCAAAGATCGCTCGCAATTTCTCCGTGAGGCGCGGCGTCTGAAAACGTCCGGCTGTTACGGAGCAGCCTGAGCTCCGCTCTCGTCCCTGCTTTCGGCGGTGCCCGTCCGCGTTAACGCGCGGACGGGTCTGTCCGGTTGATTCAAACGGCGAAATCACACAGCAAGAGCATTTTCACAAGATTTTTGTAGAAACCTGATTTTGTTGAATGCGCAGTCAATCCTTTTGTGCCTGCTCATTCAGGAAAGTCCGGTGACTTTTCTCCGGTTGCCGAGGCGGCATCCGGCACTGCCGGCGATGGCATCAGCCATCTACGGATTGAGAGCGAGATTCGCTTTCTAAGAATGGAGAAACATCATGTCGCATAGCAACAAAGTCGACGCCCTTGTGCTCGCCCGCTATGGAATTGTCCAGCCGGCGCTGCCGGAAGACGGGCATCTGGAGGCGAAGTATGGCATTGCAAGCCTGGACAACAGGGGCATCATCACGTCCCTGCTTCCGATTGGCGAAATGAGCCAGTCCGAGCGCTACGACATGTACGAGCTTGCTCGTTTTATCTGTGCGGCGTAAAGCCGCCTACGGCAGGGAAGAGGCGCCGGATTCACCTGGAGAAGGAATCTTACGTGAAAAAGAAATCCGCAGCAAACTCCTACGATCCACGTGATTACAGTGAGATTTTGGAATCACGGGAGAGAAAACGCGAGAGTTACTTGGAACACAGGGAAGCCAGGTTGGAAGCCCGTTCCCGGGCGGCTAGCGCCCGAGCTTCTTACTTCCGCGCCCGCCTGAGGGCACTGCTTGTCGAATATGAAGATGCTCGATAAGCAGAGCCTGCGGAAACCAAGGCACAGTCGTCATTCAAATGCAGCGTGGCGCCGGCGATTTGAAACGCCGACTCTGGTCGGCTTCAACGGGACGGCGTCGATGCTTGACGCCTCTTGGTAAGGAGTATGGTATGACTATCATTGTGGCAAAATTCGTCGTCGCGAGCATTATTGGCCTCGCTTTCGGGTGCGTGAGTTTGAAGGGCGGATCGGAAAACCCGTTGATCCCAGTTTGGGTCTGCGCCGTTTTTCTGTCGTTCTTTGCGCTCATGGCTGGTGCACTGACGTTTGTCTTCGGCGAACAACTTCCTTGGGCATCGTTCACATTGACCGAGTGGCTCTTCATCGTCATGGACATCGGTTGTCTGCTCGGTGGGTTCGCGACAGCGATATTCGAAACTCGGTGATGTGGCTACAACTGAGTGACAAAGGCGGGGGATAATTCCCGGCCTTCTCCATCACGCATATCAAAGCGAAAGATTGAACTGAGCCAATCTTTCGCTTAACTTCACTCATCCAACAAAGAAAGGAATGAGACATGTCGGAGATTACAATCATGACTCCGGACCAGGCGCGCCGGAAGAAACTTGCCGCGCAGGAACAGGCAACCAATATGGCTCGAGCGCTCCTTAATGAAGCGATTAAAAGGAGTGGAGGTGAGCGATTTCAATTAGCGGCATCTTTCATCGACTCCGATGCTATGCAAAAGCTTACTGCGGAATTGCATAACGCGGGATGGAGCATCCGTCGCGTGCCTGATCAACGTGACGGCGACTATTACGATATTCGTCCAGTTCGCTGATTCTGACAACCAGCGTCTTAGACGAAGACTGAGAGAAGCGCCAGCGTTTCATCACAAAACGCCGGTGTTAATGCGCTTCTTGCAATCCAGCAAGAAATCGCACTGGGTGGTTTTTCTCTGCGCCACCGGCATGGTGCTTGGCACCGCCATTGGTGCCGGGCGAATCATACGGACCGTCGGAGAGAAGCTGTCTACGTACCCGCTCAGCTACCATGAAGGGCTGGCGGCGGAGGCTGTCACAGCCGGCTAGAACCAGGAGAAAATGCTGCTATGCAAAAGATTCAACTCAAAAACGGAAGTCACGAGAGCGCAAAGTTCGTCAACAAAATCATGGAATCTCTACGCATGCTTTTCGATGAGGATGGAGCCGCGCTTTGCGAATTGGTGTGGAAGTGCGAATCTTCGCACCATCACCTTTTCAGCCCGGCGTCGGCAAAGTTGAAGAAGCTTGGCCTGATCGATGAGCGGGAGCGCGTTGCCAAATCGGTGCGCAATGTCGTTTTGTCGGCGGTTCGCCGAGAAGGAATCGATTTTTGCTTGGGCTCTCCTATCAGGGAGTGCACGGCGTAATCGCAGCTGTCCTGTGATAGCTGGCATAACGACCTGGCGGAAGACGGGGTCGGCGTGATATCGCCCTCGGTTCAGCCACCCGTTAACTTGAAACAGAAAAAGCCCCTGCTCCTCAATGGCGCAGGGGCTTTTGCACGGAGTAAAATCACATGACCGACGCAAATACTGCTGCACGCGCATCGAAGTCCGAGACGTCCAAATACGGGCTGCTCTCGCTTCTCGCCATTCTTGCCAGCAAGGGCAAGTTGGTTCTGGGTGCCCTCCTCAAGATGAAAGGCGTGGGCACCTTCATCACTATGGTGATCTCGATGTTTGGCTACTGGTGGGCCTGGAATCTCGGCTTCTGGGGCGCGGCGGGCTTCGTCGCCTTGATCTGGATCCATGAGATGGGACATGTCTGGGCGGCTCGTAAAGTCGGACTGCCTGTCACGGCACCGGTCTTCATTCCCTTTCTGGGAGCCCTCATCCGTATGAAGGAGAGCCCCAAAAACGCCAGGGATGAAGCAATCATGGCTCTGGGCGGTCCAATCATCGGCTCTCTCGGCGCCTTTGCCTGCCTGGGAATCTGGTGGCTGAGCGGCGACAAGCTCTGGCTCTGGCTGGCCTCGACCGGCATGGTGATCAACCTCTTCAACTTGATTCCCGTAACGCCTCTGGACGGCGGTCGAGTCGCCACGCTGTTCGGACCGGGCTTCTGGTGGTTGGGTCTGTCAGTGCTGGTGGTTATGGCTTTCGCCATGGACAGTTCCGTGTTGCTCGTATTCGGCTTCTTCGGGCTGTACGAGATCCACCAGCGTTTCTCCCGGCTGCCCCTCTGGGTATTCCTTACTCCCATCGCGCTGGTGCTCGTGCATGGAGTGCTCTTCAACCAGGTGCTTGGCAGTCTGCTATTGGCTGCGCTCATGCTCGTGCTTTTCGGATTCGAGGTCCGGAGCCGTCATCGCCGCAACAAAAGGCTTGCCGAGCTTGAGTATGAATTGAAGTGCAGGTTGCAGCAGAACCCAGAGTTGGCAAACGCAAGGGTCGTGAGAGTTAAAGATGGCTTGGAGATCCTCGTTGACGACAGTGAAAACTCTGGTCGCGTAGCCGACGGCGAAGACCGGCCTGAGCATGACGAGAGCTACTTCAACATCAACTCTCGTGACCGCGCTCTGATTCTGTGCGTCTACGTAGGGCTGGCGGCTGTACTGGCGACCGTTTTCTGGTGGCTTTCTACGGTGGCCGCACTCGTGAATTGACTGCACGTCGCCTGACCCCAGCGGATAATCCGGGGTCAGGCACCACATGCGGCGTCAAAAGACATGCTGTCCAAGCTCATGATGTCCGTTGAGTGAGATTGTGCTCGGCGAGGATACAGGCCGCTGATGCCATCATGCGGCTTGCTGCCTGGCGCCAGGCCGGCAGATGACGGAACATTCGCGCTTGCGGTTAAGCGTAAGCCGGGCGAAGAACCTGTCTTCTATGCGCGCGCATTGCGCAGAAATATCGAACGCAAGATTGTCGAACGCGGCGCTGGTCCGGGACGGGCAACCCACTCTTGGACCAGTAAGATCGAAAGCAGTCAGTGATGCAGAGTGACGCCGGCGTTCTTAAGTGAAACGCCGGTGTTAATGAACTTCTTGCTTAGCAGTAATGCTCGCAAGAACAGGTCACAAGTCCTGTAAGACACAATCGGCAAACGCCCTTGGCAGCGCATGCGCTGACGTCTGTCTCGATGTGTCTGCGCGGAATGGTCCGCAAACGTGGCGGCTATGACAGCCGCTGCACTGTCGAAACGACTTAACTGTGATTAAGGAGCTCAACATGAGAAATCTTGCTGGTGTTAAAACCACTTCGGCAAATCTGATTGTCGAAGCAGAGCTTGCAAAGTCCGACATTCCGGCATTCGACATTCACTTGCTCGACAATCATGAAGTGCATGCCACCATTATCGGTGCGCTCGCGATGAATGGCGGGCAGGAGGTTCTCTTCAGGCGTGCGCGGACATACTGGGTTGTGAGTCTCAAGATGCCGCTTCCGGAAAAGCTGTCCAACGCTTTCAACTTCAGGTGGTTTTTCCACTTGGCGCAAATCGACGGCTGCGCCAGCGGCAAAGAGCTCTCGTCGTACGGTGCAAGCACCTATTATGTCAGCTCCCAGGAAGGGCTGAACGCTTTGGTCAGGGTGCTGAAGTTCGAGTTCGGACAGAAGACGCCGTTCCGATTCCAGCCCGGCGATGTCTCTACATTTGTAGTCATGGAGATACAGGGTCTGGCCCGAGTGCTGTCGGCGCGACGAGCTCTCAGCCAAGGAGAGATTGCCCGCATGGAGATCGCCGGTCTGCTGGGTCTCAGCTAGTTCCCGGACTTAGAGTCGCGTAGAATTTATAGGAGACAAGCGATGAAATAGAGAAGCACACGCCTTTTCGTATCTGTCTCTCGAACAAAAAAGGAGCTGTTGCATGCGACATTCACCTGGAGAGGAATTATGGCATCCGGGGCACCGACGAACGCGGAATTATCACTTCCTTAATTCCGGTTGAAGAAATGTGCGATTATGAGCGTTTTGACCTGTACAAGCTTGCTCGTGTCATCTGCGCCGCATAAAGCCTCCGCCGGTCGAGAAGTATAGCAACCCAGCATTGGCTGGCAATTCTACAAGAGGAGATTGGTTATGCGTTATGTAAAACTAGAACTCCTGTCCGCTCGTACCAGATTCGAATACAATCAGGTGACGTACGAGAAGGACGATACTTTCAAGGGCGAAAACGTCAGGTGCTATCCGGTCCTCGGGGGGCAAGTTCAACGAGGCCTCGAAGAATGGCTTCCCCTGACAGCAGTGGTGAGCGTCTCGTTCAAGTAACGAGCCAGATTCCGCAGGACGCGCGGAATCCGGCACAAGTCGAACTTTGTTTTGCAAGCAGAGTGGCGCCGGCGTCGGGAGACGCCGGTTTTAATGCACTTCTTGCAAGAACAGCGACTTGGGCCGATGGAAGATTTAGAGCAGTCTTCTTCGATTTGATTAGTCCCGTTAAAGAACGGCACTCGCATTAAGGTGAGAATCACAGCAAGAGATCTTCGGCTGGATAGCAACGAACCAGCTGTTTATGCCGATCCGTGCAGCTTCAGATGTGGTCGACTCATGCCGAGTCGGCTCAGTTGGAAGCAAATTAAATGCAGGAGGTAGACATGATAAACAGGATGTACACATACCCGCCATCCTTAATAGCAGTTGGATGGTGGGCAGGCGGGCTGGAAGGGCTGAAGTCCGTCCTTGCTACCATGGGCGGTGGCGCACCGGGCGTGCTCGGCATGCTGCTGGCCTTCGGAGCCCTGGTCACTGTTCATGAGTTCGGTCACTGGGCTGTGGCTAAGACACTGGGCTTTCGCACCCCGGTGTTCTGCATCGGCTGGGGGACGCGCAAGTGGTCGCTCGTGCTCGGCACCTGGCTGGAAACAGAATGGCGCATCGCCATATTCCCTCTGGGCGGCTTCGTCTCCATCCCTGAGATTGGTGACGAAAACGCGACACCTGAAGATCTCGAGCGAGCCAGGCAATTCGCGTCCTGGAAGAAGATCGCAGTTGCCGCTGCCGGTCCTGTCTTCAATGCTCTGGCCGCGTTGCTTTTAACCGTCGGTGCTTTTGCCTATTACGGGCAGCCGGTTCTGGAGACACGCACCTTTGTCGAGTCTCTTTCGCCGGAAAGAAAAATTGCCGAGACCGCCGGAGTGAAGGTCGCAGACAGGTTCGAGTCTGTGGGCGGCATGAAAGTCCATTCGCAGGACGATGTTGTGCTTGCCTTCCAGAACAGCGCTAACAAGCCTGTCGACGTGGTCTTCGACCGCGCCGGCGGAAGATTCACCGCGGTCGTCACTCCGGAAGAAGGAGGGCGGATTGGTGTCGGGCTTGGCTCTGCCGTGGAGCGAGTCTTTCACCACCATCCTCCCCTCCGCACGGCCATACTTGCATTCGGCAAGACTGCCGAGGCGATTGAAAAAACCGTGATGGGCTTCGGCATGGCACTGCACTTAGTGGAGAAGCCTGTCTCCGTCAAGCAGGATATGGAGGTGAGGGGATTGATCTTCATGATCGACACTGGGGCTAACGCCCTGGCTTCAAATACCTTCAACTTCATCTGGTATGTGTCCATTGTTTCGATAGGGTTGGCGGTGCTAAACATCATGCCGATACCACTTCTTGACGGTGGTCACATCGCTACATTCCTGATCGAGGGAATGACCGGCAGAATTGTCAGCGAGAAGGTAAGAGGACTTGCCGCCATCGTGGGCGCGCTTCTGCTCATCGGGCTGACAGTGCTCGGCACCTTCAACGACATCAAGCACCTCGTCTTCGGATGAGTTGCTAAAACTTGCTTTCAGAATCGAAAAGCAAGGCAGGCAGTTACAGTGGACCAACGCCCCTAATGCAGAGTGACACCGGCGTTGTGAGATGCCGGTGTTAATGCACTTCTTGTGATGCAGCGATGCAGGCAAGAACAGGTCACAAGTCCTGAAAGAATGTCGGCAAGCTTACCTCGCAGTGCATGCGTGGGATTTTGCTATACACATTGCGGCAGCCGCTCCTTCTGGTGTAGCTGCTAGCGCCCCCCTGCGGAATGCGACTGTGCGCTCACCGCATCAACACAACCGGAATGGTTGGGGCAGCGACAATCGTTGCCTTTGCAAAAGGAATACTTGAATGTGCACTCAGTGCAAAACTCACAATCAGAAGCATGCCACCGCCTCCAAGCCCAAAGTCCACTTCGTGCGCCGCGGCAAGACCTACACCGCCGGCGATGGCGAGATCTTCCGCGCTCAGGCGGGGTCGACTGTCGTGGCACAGCGTGGCTCGACCGGGGTTTATCTGGACGGCTCCACGGGCTCCGCTTACGAGGGCTCCACTTTCACTGCGCAGTCCGGCTCTGTGGTGCACGCAAAATACGGCTCCATCGGGCGGGCTCGAAAAGGCTCGACGATTATCGCCAACTATGGTGCCATGGTGGAAGACGAGGGCGGCGCCAAGATTATCATGCGCGCCGATGAAGAAGAGCACAAAGTGCCAGGCTCCATGGTCTCGTCCTATACCCAACTCAGCGCCATGGAGCGTTCGCTGGTCGACCATGCCTGGGGAATCTCGAAGCAGGCTTATTGCCCCTACTCGAATTACCCGGTCGGCGCCTCCATCCTGGCCGAGAATGAAGCCGGTGAGCGCCGCATCTTTGTCGGCTGCAACATCGAAAACGCTTCGTACGGGGGCACTGTTTGTGCCGAACGCACGGCGGCTTTTGAGGCGGTGAAAAACGGCTTCCGCAAATTCGTCACCATGGCCGTCGTCTGCGCCAAGAGCCCGGGCAGTTCTCCGTGCGGGTTCTGCCGGCAGGTGCTGCGCGAATTCGGACTTAACGCCACTGTGCTCAACGTCTTCAACACGGAGTCCGTCGTGGTGAAGTGGACTGTCGATCAGCTTTTGCCCGATTCGTTCGGACCGAATTCTTTGTAAGAAAAGACGAGTCGCTTACCTCAAGAAAGCCTCACGACCAGTTCTGTCCGTGAGGAGCATCTGTCCACCTAACGGGGCTAAAACCCGATAGAGCCCCGCTATTCTTGCGTCGATCGGGGTCGGATTTTCGAGCTGATCGGCACGCATGCAGCGGCAACCTCAAGTCCTTCGCCTTCTCATGAAGGGCTGGGTCAACTTCTGAAGGAGAAAAATAATGAGACCAAGAGAACCGATGACCCGATTGCAGGGATTTATCTCGTTCCTTCTGATGATGCTCCTGGGAGCGGGGCTGCTCAAAGGTCTCATGAATCCGGCTGAAATTCTCTGGCAAGTCTTTTGGAATTCGCAGGGGGCGCTCGACGCTTTGATGAAAGTGATTATTACGTACGTCCTGTTCGTACTTGCAGCCTTCGCTCTTGCGCTGATCGTGCTTGGACTGTTCGGATTCGCCACAACGATTGCCGGAAAACCCGACGCTCTGCCTGAAGCTCTGGCAAAGTTTAAAGGCCATACCAAACGCAAAGGTTAAAGGTCAGGCTCTTTTGCAAACAATGCTCCAGTCGGCTCAAGCAGGCTGGAGAACTCTTGCGTCGCGCTCTGCAGAAACATTCAAGAGAGCGCAGGAAAAGAAAGGAATCAGACGATGAACATATTTGCCGTAAAAGAAATGAGCGGCTGGCAAAAGCTGGTGCTCACGCTCAACTACACTTGGATTCAGCTTGTCCTGTTTATGATCCTGGTAGCGGTGTCACCCGAACAGCACATCGACTATGCTGGTAAGGAAGCTTTGCACGGCATTCTCGATCAAGCGGGTGCTGCAAAGTTGTTTATTCTGGCTGTGCTTGCTGGACCGGTAATGGAAGAACTGATATTTCGTGGTGCGCTGTATAACATTCTGCGCTGGACGACTGCTGCCGTCTACGACAGCGCTGGGGTGAGTTCTGCAACCAGCAAAGCAGTTTCGGTCGGCTCCGCGATTGCCATAAGCGCGCTCTTTTTTGCGAATGCTCACCACGAGACGTCTGTGACGATGTTTTTCGGGCACGTCATTTTTGGTGTTGCCGCTGCGCATCTTTACTTCAAGACCGGCACTATCGGCGCGCCAATCCTCATGCACGTGCTCAACAATTTCTTGCCGTTCAGCATTATGGTGCTTGCAGCTCAATCCGGCGCAGCGTAAGCCAACCAGATTGGAATTGGTTTTGTCCTTCGCCTGCCGGAAGTGGACAACATCAAAAACCTCTCGGGCTAACTGTCGGAGAGGCAACATCCGTCAACTAAACGAGCCTTGCAGAACGTAAGGCAGTGAGTGGAGCACCGCTTTTGCATTCGCACAACTTCAAATTGACTCGCCTTTTCACAAAAGCTTGAAGAGGCGTCACTAATCACGGAAAGGAAACGGTCATGACGACTTTTAGCAAAGAGCGCGCTGAACTCCAGGAGCTAATCAATGCAGCCAAGGAGCTGTCAGCAAAGAAGTCTTGCCATGCCTACGAAGCGTGGTCGGCCGCGGCCGAGCGATGCGCGCAGGTCGTCGGTCATTACCACGACTGGACCATGTTTTGCGTAATCAACAAGGGCAAATCGCTCGTTGATACGCACCGCTTAGAGGAGGCGATTGCGATTTTGGAAACAGCACTGAGGCAGCTGAATCGCATCCACGGCTATGTCCACTTCCATGTGGCGCATGCCTGCCAGTCGCTGGGCCGTGCTTATGGAAAACTGGGAAAACCAGACCTCGAGCATGTTTACTGGATGAGGGCGCTGTACTCGTCGCAATCCTTGCGAGGGCTTTCCCACGAAACCAGCATCTATTGTCTCAGCCAAGCGGCCAGAGCACTCACCAAGCAAAGGCAGGTGTTAAGAGCTCTGCCGTTGTATCAGGATCTCCTGTCTAGATGTCAGACTGCCCATAGGCAGCAAGTCCAGACGGCGTTTGCAGCGCGAGATCTTGCACAATGTCTCAACCAACTGGGTCGCTTTGAAGAGGCTTATCCGCACTGGAAACTGGCGGTAAAACTTTTCAATCTGGAGCCGGAGCGTCATGGGCAAATTCGTGATCAGACTCTCCGCTGCATGTTCTGGACACGAGATCAGGTCAGAGAAGCCAAACACGCCAAAATCGATGCAATGCTGAGATCAACCGTCGGATTGAGTGAAGAAGAGCGCGATTATCTTGCGTCCTTGAACCTAAGCGTCAATCAGGTCTCTGACGTGCTTGCGTATCTCAAGCTCAGTTATCTGAATGCGACGTTCCGGGAGGAGAATAAGAACTGTCGTAACCTGCGCGTCGCGGTGAAGAGGAGCCGCGAACTTGTGTCCGCCTACACGCAAAAGATCTCCTGGGACGGAGACAGGCTGGCTCGAGACACAAAGTTCCATGTGATCGAACCGGACGGGAGAAAAGAGGTCGTCATGGTCGGCTTCGACCACGACTGATGGAGCGTGCTGTCAAAGCAAGACAATGCTATGGAGTAACTACGCGTCTATTGCGTCGCAAACAAGAGAGGAAGATCGGCGCAACCCGACGCGACACACCAGCAAATAGTGCGTTGCGTCGTTAACACCGATTCACCTTGGTTGCACCGCTCTGCAACCGGATTAGACCTCTAAGGTAACTTTCCCGTCACCTCTAACAAAGGAGAGACACGCCATGCGTTGTTTCACTTTCGACAAATGCAAGATCCTCCCCGGAATTCGATTTCAGCGCATCAACGGGATCGAGATCGCCGGAAAAGCTGTGGGATTTGATGATAGTCTTATCTTCAGCTCCACATCAAACAGTCATTTCGGGCAGTACATCATTCGCGCAGCCGTACAGAAAGAAGGCAATCGCGTGTCGCTCGCGTATGCCGCGAACGATGAGAACGGCGCTCTGTTGCGCGTCTGCGTACCAATCAGCAAGGGCAGCAAACTGTCCTTCCGCGGTGAGCAGCCAGGTGTAACCAAGCTCATCGACGGCGTCTACTACCGCGGTTTTTTCGAGAACGGGTCTCTCTTTCGATGCCTCGTTTTCGAAGGGCTGATTCAGTTCGATCAGCGTGGAGAATTCACGCTTGTCGAGGAGATACAAAAGCCGCTGACGCGTGTTCAGGCATTCATGGGTCTTGAGCCCCAGGCCCCCATCGTTCGCAAGGCTCGCTTCATCTACGACGGTTACAAGATCTCGTATCGACTTGAAGAGCCGAAAGGATCTGAACCATACCATGCGGAGGAAACTTATGGGGGACAGTCCGCCAATGTACCGGATACGATCCGGCTCATCACTGAGATGATCGAGAATCAGGAGCACATCGGCTAGCTTCACTGAAAATTTGAATGGTTGGCGCCACCAAGAACAATCCAACTAGTACTTCCTCGGCGAAGAAGTACTAGTTGTAAGCCGCTGCTAGCTGAGTAGATCATCAACGTTGCTGATCGAGCAATGCAACGCTGAAATGGAAAGCGAGTGAGCTGTTGAAATTCGGGAAAGCCTGTTGGGGCGAGCACCTCCAGGGGCTTTCCCTTTTGCCGAAGGGGCTATCATCTTCACACTGCGAAAGTTTAGCCCTTTCGTTTTTTAGTCA
>PNLN01000135.1 GCA_013823055.1 Cyanobacteria bacterium DS2.3.42 | reverse complement strand
TCACTTTTATATCGGCGTTCATTCTTGAAAGAACATCAAGAATCAGAGTGCGTCCAGGATTGATGCCGACATTCTTGAGGGTAATTGAAGAGCCCGGAATAACTGCTGCCGCGACCATGAAAAATGCAGCAGAAGAAATGTCGGCAGGAACAAGCATGTTCTTGGACGGAATCCTTTCTTTTAGAGCGGAGACGCTCATCGTAAGCTCGTCTTCCGATTCAAAAGGAATACCCAGGTAGGAAAACATCCTTCGCGTGTGATCGCGTGCGGGGAAAGGAAGTTTCACTGTGGTCGTTCCACTTGCTTGCAAACCCGCCAGCAAAATCGCGGTTTCAACCTGAGCGGACGCAACGTCCAGATCAAAACGTTTCCCAACCAAGTCTGCACCCGAAATACGAAATGGCGCCAGACCGTCGGTTTTTTCATAAGCAATATTTGCGCCCATCTCAGCGATTCGATTGAGGACGCGCTTCATCGGACGTTTTCTCAAGGAAGCATCGCCGTCGAATTCATATGTATAAGGGCGGCCTGCCACAAATCCTGACAGCAAGCGAATTGTCGTGCCGCTGTTTCCCGCATCAAGAATGTTTGCAGGGCTGCCAACGCCCTCCCAGCCTTTTGAGCGCACGATTGCCGTCGGCTGGTCTTGCCCGGAAGGCAATGCGATTTCGATGCCCATTGCCCGCAAACACGAGACCGTGCTCAAGCAGTCATGAGCCGGCGAAAGCCCCTCTATTTTGGTCTCTCCGGTCGTCAGGCACGCGAAGATAAGCGCTCTGTGCGTTATCGACTTGTCCCCGGGGACCGCTATAGTGCCTTGTAATGCTTTATGCAAAGCAATCTCACTCTTATCCGACAGTAATTAAGAGAGGTATTGTAAGATCTTTTCCACCAAACAGTTCATCCCAGACCAGAAACAGAGCAGAAAAAGACCGCCTTTATGTTGCGATTTCTTACTTCAGGTGAATCCCACGGACCGTCGTTGACGGCAATCGTCGACGGCATGCCCGCCGGTTTGATGATCGATGTCGACTCGATTAATGCCGAGCTTGCAAAACGCCAACAGGGATATGGTCGGGGCAATCGCCAAAAGATTGAGACAGACACTGTTTCCTTTCTCGGCGGCGTCCGTCATGGTGTCACCACTGGTGCGCCGATTACTTTGGTTGTCGCCAATCGCGACTTCGCCAACTGGAAGTATGTCATGTCGGTCGAGCCTACAGACATGACCACCGCCGAGGCTAAAGAGCAGGCGGACAAGAAGGCGATTGAAAGATTTCGCCCCGGACACGCTGACTTAGCCGGGACTCTCAAATACGACCAGTCCGACATCCGCGATGTTCTGGAGCGGGCGAGCGCTCGTGAAACCGCTGCCCGTGTCGCCGTCGGCGCGCTTTGCCAGCAGCTGCTGACCGCCATCGGCGCCAGGTCGGTCAATCATGTGACCCAGGTGGGCACGGTCAAATGTGCGGCTCTACCCGTGGATATATCTCTTAGTGATATTGAAAAATTAGCTTCTGAAAGTGAACTTTCAGCTACCGATAAAACTGTCGAAGAGGCGATGAAAGACGCGATCAAGGCAGCCTGGCAGGAAGGAGACAGCCTGGGTGGGGTTGTCGAGGTTTTGGTCGACGGTTTACCTGTGGGTTTAGGCAGCTACACACAGTGGGATAGAAAAATAGATGGTCGAATCGCGCAGGCAGTGATGAGTATTCAAGCATTCAAAGCAGTAGAGATTGGAGATGGCGTCGTTTCGGCGTCTTTGCCTGGTTCTCTGGTGCATGACCCACTTTATCAGTCGGACGCGGGCGCTGTTTTGCCATTCAAGCGCAAGACCAACCACGCGGGCGGAATCGAAGGCGGTATGACCAACGGCTCCAGGCTGGTGGTGAAAGGTTATATGAAACCGCTGCCGACCATGCGCAAAGGTTTGGATTCGCTATCTTTTCCGGAGTTTGAGCCGGCTCGCGCGCATTACGAACGCTCAGACGTTTGTGCTATTGCCGCTGCTTCGGTCGTCATGAAAGCCATGGTCAATTTTGTCCTGGCTGATGCGTTGTTAGAAAAGTTTGCTAGTGATTCGATCAGGGATCTCAAAGAGAGCCTTGAAACCTATACTTTGCGGGTGCAAAATTTTGCATCCTCATCCAATGGAGACCAGGCGGATACTGCAAAGTCCGCCAATTTGAACGTAGAAGAGGGACCGGAATTGATAGGGGAGTTCTAATCATGACAGTGTCACGACACAAAACGCGTCACCGTGGTCCCGTTATCACAATGCTGTGGAATACGGCTCTAGAGGTGAAAACCAGAGTAGCAGTCGGAGCTGGAGCGCGCACAAAGCTATCCGGCATTCTCGCTCAAATCAACGCCGGCAAGCGCGTTTTGGTGATGTGCCAACCTACCACAGCCAACCAATGGCTCCGAGAAATCTTGAGCGCGATTCCGTCGGAAGACTATCAGGTCACGACCTTGGAAGTTCCGGACGGCGAAACCTGCAAGACGACCGAATGGCTCTTGCGCGTTTGGGAGCACTTACAAGAACGTCGCTTCGACCGCCGCGACACCATCGTCGCGCTTGGTGGCGGCTCTGTAACCGACCTGGCGGGATTTGCCGCATCGACATATATGCGTGGATTGAACCTGGTCATCGTGCCGACCTCGCTTCTGGCTCAAGTTGACGCTGCCATCGGCGGTAAGACAGGTATCAATTTGCCCGCAGGAAAGAATTTGGCTGGCACATTTTTCTTCCCGAAAGCTGTGCTTGCTGATCCGGAATTGCTTTCGACATTACCGAAGAGGCAGTTTACATCCGGCTTGGCTGAAATAATCAAGTACGCGATGATTGAAGAAACAGTGGCAAAACACACCGATTACGAAGTGGGACAAAAACGATTGTTTGATGTCCTCCAGCAATTCGTCGACAGCGAATTTGATTGGGAAGATCCTGTTTGCGCTGGTTTGATCACAAGTTCGATCAAGATGAAACTATTTGTTGTTGGGCGAGATCCGCATGAAGGCGGATTGAGGCGAGTGCTAAACCTCGGTCACACGCTCGGTCATGCGCTTGAAAAAGTAGCTGACTACCGCCTCAACCATGGTGAAGCAGTATCGATTGGATTGGCTGCGGTCACCAGACTTGCAGTCTCTCTGAAGAAGCTGCCGAAGGCTGATGGAGAGAAGGTAACTAACCTTCTCGAAGGCGCCGGGCTGCCAATTGAGTTGCCGCCTAACTTGGACAAGTCGAAGCTCATTGATTCAATGTCGCATGACAAAAAACGCGAGGGAGAAGCACTTAAGTTGGTCCTTCCGACAACAAAGATCGGCGTAGTCGACTATGAATTCTCGCTGCCATTGAGTGATCTCGGCAAGCTTATCTAATTCAGGGCAGACATAATCAATGACAAAAAAACCGCAGCCATTGCAAGTTGCCTTTCAGGGAGCGCCGGGCGCGTTTAGCCATCGGGCAGGACAGATCTTTGTAGAACAACACAAGCTGGACCCCGAAGCGAAGTACGTGCCATGCCGTTCTTTTGATGAGGTGTTCGACTCTGTTCTGAGCTACAAGTGCGCACTGGGCGTGATACCACTGGAAAACACATCCATCGGATCGATCGTCGCCAATTTCGACCTTCTCTACATGCATCCGGTCATGATGGTGGGCGAAATATACATTCCTATTCACCACCAGCTGATCGGTTTTGAAGGAACGTCACTCAAGTCGCTTACGAGTGTTTATTCTCACCCCGCTGCCCTCGATCAGTGCAAGGTGTTTCTAAAGAGCCTGCCGGCAGTAAAGCCCCAGGCCTATTGGGATACTAGCGGAGCGGCGCTTCATGTGAGCGCCTCGAAAGATCGAAAGAGTGCGGCTATCGCCAGCGAGTTTGCTGCAAAAGAAGCAAACCTTGCGATTCTAAAGCGAGACATTGAAGATCACGAAGGCAATAGCACCAGATTCGGTATCATTGTTCCGAGCCTGGAGCATAAGAGTACAGACATCCGGAAGAAACCTGACCCGAGAGTTGGTCCACTGGTTGAAGAAACCGGGAAGAAATACCCGCTCAAGATGTCGTGCGTAGCCGAACTTGCGCATACTCCCGGCACCCTCGCAAACCTGCTCAATGGGCTGGTGCAGAGCCATATCAATCTGACCAAAATCGAATCACGACCGGTGCCGGATGCGCCGTGGCATTACCGATTTTTTCTCGATATGGTTGTGGATTCGAAAGAAAAAGAGCATCAAGTCATCGAAGCCATTAAGGAAAGAACAGAGACTGTAAAATTGCTCGGCCGCTATCAAATCTGGGAAGCCGGAATGTCGTAGCGACCTGTTTCTAATAGTTTCCTTCCGAGTCGAAATCCAACCGGCAGGCAAATTCATATCACTGACGAATTTCATGCCGACTTGAACGGAACCTCAATCTCTTCGCTCATACGCCAGTCCGCAAATTGAAGAGCTTGCTGGAAGGATGCGGCGCTTTTCAAGTTTGAGTGGTTAGTGACAGGTGACGGCCCATAATTGATCAAATTAATGCAGTACCGTATATGGTGCTACATTTGCATCAAAGAAATCGAGCCAAGACCTACATAAAGATCGATTATCCGGGGGTGGCAGCCATTACGGAGGAGAGTATCATGGACCTTAGAACTAAACGCTTTGAATCGAAAAATGAAATTGAAACCAAGAAGCAAATTACATATCCTGACAGGTCTTATTCTTGCATCCGGTGCCCTTGCATTCTTTGTTTTAGGACCGCATTTAATTAGCGCGATTGAACTTTGGCGATATGGCGGAAAGCCTCATGGTTTTGACTCTGTGATTTGGAAGCATAATCAAGAACGGATCAGAATGATTGATGATCTAATGACCCGTTATGATCTGCAGAAGCGTTCAAAGACGGAGATAAAGAGCTTGCTTGGTTCGCCCGATGACGCAGACTACTTTCCCGAGTATGACTTTGTGTACCGGCTAGGCCCTGATCGCGGTTTATTTCACGCGGATTCGGAATGGCTCTGCATCAAATTCGATGGACAAGAAGTCAAAGACATCCAAATCAAGACTGACTGAATTCCATATTTGCTTTTACTTCGTTCTGTCACCGTCAAACTGGTTGCAAGGCTGGAATGCGACCGCCGAATTGGCCATGAGGAAGCACAAGACACCTATTAACTGGACGAATGTAATGTTTTGTCATGCAATGCTATACGCGGGAGGTTTCTGACCGTGATTACATTTGACGAAGGAAACCTGCGCAAACACAGCGTTACGCCACAAGAAGCCGATCAAGTGCTGGATAGCCGCAATCTAACAACAAGAATATTTGACCTTGCGCCTGCGCGTAATGGAAATGAACGCGTTATGTTTGTGGGCTTCACTCAAGAGGATCGCTTGCTTGAAATAGGCGTCGAGATCATAAGTGATGAGGACGAGCACGTTCTTCATGGAATGGACGCCACCAAATAATACCGTTGAGGCCTGCCGATGGACAAAAAAAGGATAGAAAAGATCAGGAAGGAAGCTACCACTCGCGTGAACAAAGAGGCGTTGGTGCAGTTTCGCATCGAGCCGGAAATCATGGACCGCTTGTATGAAGAGGCTAACAAGCTCGGGCTGCCGGTGGGAACTATGGTCCGCATGTGGGTGATGGAACGACTGAATGAGAAGTCCGCATAGTTATTCCTTCGATCTATTATCCGGGGCGAGTAATTGTACGAGCTTTGCCCTCGATTGTTTGGGCAGACGCCCTGAAAAAATCTGGCGAATGAAGCTGGTAATTCATCCGCCAGATTTGTGATTCAGGGTTGCCGGTCAATGCTTGTCTTGCTAGTTTAGACTTCCTTTGGAGTTTCTTCTTTCACGGTCGGGGCACCAAACATTTCCATCAATGTTTTGTTGCCGCTGGCTGCTACTTTTTCGCGAATCTTTTCCAGTCCTTCGCATGTGAAGAAGACGTGTCCGACTTGCATTTTCGAGACGGCTTCCATGTAAGTCTTCGATTCCGTGTCTTCAGTCAACTGTTCCTTGAGGATCTTGGTCAATGCGATTTGAGCGGCCATGTCTTGCTTTCCGCGGAGAAGTCTGGCGGCTACTTGGTACGGACCTTCGCCCGCTTTTTGCACGGCGTCGTTGAGCATTTGTGTTTCAGTGTCAACTACTTCCGTTTTCTCTTCCTCAGGTTTCTTTTCTTCCTCTACCTTCTCATCTTTGTTTTCAACTTTCTCGTCGTCGACTTTCTCGTCGTCGACTTTTTCCTCTTCTACTTTCTCTTCTTCGGTTTTGGTCTCATCCTCAGTCTTTTCTTGCTTCATTTCTTGGTCAAGCTTTGCTTTGGCTTCAGCGACCTTGGCTTCTATTGCTTTGACTCCTTCCTCTCCACCTACAGATTGCAGAATGGATTCTTGAGTTATGAAATGGTCGTTTGCTGACCAAAAATTCCGCTCTGTCTTAACCAAGTTCGAGTTTTTGTCATCTTCGTTGTTGTCGTCGTCAAAAGTAGTCTTCAGAGCTTCTACAGCCTTTATCTCTTCCTCTGAGAATCGTGCTTTAAAACCTTCGCTGTTCTTTACGCGTTTGAGGAAATCGTCTACCTCATCGTCTGTCAATTCGCCGTCGCCTTTCTCACCATCGATTTCATCAACGGCGCTAAAGAGTGTTTTGTTTTTTACGAATGTTTCTGCGATCGATTTGTTGAAATCACGGGTCGTTTGATATCCTGCTTCTGTCGCAGCGTTTTTCTTGTTGTCTTCCAAGACTTCATCCAAGTCTTCTATTTCTTTGACTTTTTCGCCGCCATAGTCGTTTGTATTCAGCACGTGGGCTGCGTTGCCTACTAAAACGACGTCGATGTCATCTACCTTGTTCTTAAATAGATCTTTGTTGCCACCGGTATAGTCATCTTCCATCTCACGCTTGTCGAACATTCTTCTGGCTTCGCCATTTACTGATCTGACGTCATACTCGTCGCCGTCATCAGGATTGGTGAAGGTGGATTTGTTCTCTTTCAAATATGCGAGAGACAAACCTGGTAGTACGTCGGTCTTGCCACCATTGGCGCTAAGAGCGTTGACTAGCTCTTTTTCCCAGATATCTTTCTCTATCGGTGACAGAGTGCCGGCGTTCTTACGTTCTTCTTTGAGAAGTGCATACGCTTCTTCAATTCCCTTAGTGGCGAATGCATTACGAATAGCATCTCCATCTTTCCTGGCGTCTTCACAGGCAGCGTCCGCAGGAGAAGTTACAGCCGTAGTATCGTTGACCATTACAAGATCCTCGGTAAATTGAGAGAGTGCACGGGGGGGTGATGGTGCCATGGGGAGTTTGGCTGCCCGTATTCTGCGGCCGCGACATCACACTGACATAACAGCCAATTTTGTGGCGCCAGTCAGGCTGATGGGCGGATCTCAAGCGTGAATTTTGCTTCCCTGTTAGGATGGATTTTGCGTGGGTTCAGCGTGACATTGTGATGCTGCAATCGGGTGGGGAAGAACTAGTCGTAAATGTGCCGACCGAGACAACTGAATCTCGGGTGACTGTGGTTTTGCCGGTAACAGAGACCAAGGTCATAAGCTATCGCGCCGGCAACAGTCTGTCATGGCTGTTTGCGCTGATGACACTGGGTTTCTTTGTATGGGCGGTCATATCCGGATATTGGTCGGTGCAGAGAATCAAATTTTTGCTTCTTCTGGATCTTCCTGCACTCAGGCTCTGGTCTGAAATACTCTTGAGCTGCGCATTGCCGGTTTTTGCCTCAACCCTTGGCTCGGTCACTTTGCTCATCGCACGCAATGGCGAGGCACCCTCGATCAGTTATTCGGAAGAAGGAATTACATTCGACGAACAGTGGACTGATTCACTACTAGGAATAAAGTTCAGAGAATGGTCGGACATCCACTCGCTTGAGTGTACCGGGCTCGTGAGTCCAAGAAGCATTGCTGAGTGGAAGTACTTCGATGGCTGCTCTTTGATCATGGATTTCAAATCTGGCGGTAGCGCACTGCTAGAACTCGACCGTTTGTCACGGGACGAAGTAGAAGACTTATTCTTGGCTGTCGAAAAGTGGTCGGATCAATCAGTCTTATCTCGTCGTTCTCTCCTGCTGGAAAGAGGACTGGCCGCTGTCGACAATGCCATCTCCTTGAGCTACACATCAATTTGGACGGACGCCCTGGATGGACAGTTCGCCGCGACCAATTTCGTTCCTCTCCGAACCGCCAGCGTGCTTCAGTCAGGGCGATATGAAGTGCGCATGCAATTGGCGTCGGGTGGTTTGTCGGCCGTGTATCTGGCGAAAATGGTTCCCAACACTCGCGTGGTTTTGAAGGAGTCAGTACTTCCTCCCGACACCGATGATAGAACTCGCATCAAAGCAAAGGAGTTGTTCGAGCGGGAAGGTCGTCTGTTGTCTCGTTTGGAACATCCGCAAATTGCGAAAGTTTTGGACTTCTTTGTAGAAGACGGACGAGACTATATTGCCCTGGAGTACATTCCCGGCGTCTCGCTTCGCCAGTTTATCAAGTCCGAAAATTACAGAGACGAGCAAAAAATCATCGGCTGGGCGGCTCAAATAGCTGACATTCTCGTATACCTTCACGAACTCGAACCGGCAATCGTTCACAGAGATCTCACTCCCGACAATCTCCTTGCCCGTGATGACGGAAATGTCGCGCTCATAGATTTTGGCGTTTCCAATGAGTTCATCAGCAAGGCGACCGGCACTTTGGTCGGCAAACAAGCTTACATCTCACCAGAGCAATTCCGCGGCAAAGCTGAGCCGAAGAGCGACATTTACTCATTTGGCGCCACGCTGCACTTCTTGCTGACCGGTGAGGACCCAGAACCTTTGGCAGTCTCCAGACCGAAACAGGTCAGACCGGAAGTGTCAGCCGAGTTGGACGAGCTTGTTGCTCTTTGTACTGACATGGATTGTGCGCAGCGCCCTGACGCGCGTGCAGTTTTGGAAGCATGCAAACGTCTGGTGAAATAGTGAGGTCGATGTGACGCAACGAAAATGTGGTCGAGCATTGATGGCAGAACAAGAGCAGCTCGCAATGAGCCAACAGCCGGCTTTGCGACTACCAACCAGCGAGCCTTCAGTGGGTCGATACGTGCTTCACTACAATCCGGAGCGCGCGACTTTCACCGGTGGCATCGCAGCCAGTGCACAAAAACATTTTCTCGGTTTTGTCTCGACGGTGGTTGCGTGTCTGGCCGTTTTACTATTCGGATTTTGCGCAGGGCTTGGGAATTTAGCCATTGGATCGTTGTTTAGCGTGGTGTTGGGCGCACTGGTCATGCTCGAGCTAACCCGCCCGACCAATCTCGAATTCACACCGCGTGGCTTTCGAATTCACTGGCTTCACCAGCTTTTCTTTTACTCAGGTCCATGGATTGATTGGAATTCAGTCACATCCGTCTCGTACAACGAAGCCAGCGTTCCTGGAATCGAGAATGCCGAGTGCTTTGAGGTCACGTTCGATCAAACCAACTATCCGATGGCGATGTTCGAGCTGATGTGCGTTCCAATCACCGCGAAATGTGAGAAAAAGAAATTCACGCTGCGTTTTCTCGAATGCGGATTTTTCCAGGAAGACGATCGTCTGGATTTTATCAGGGCTTTGAAAACAAACGTTCCGAACGACAGGATTAACGCCAAGCTCCTTGCGCACGAACATTTCGGAGAAGTGCCGTCATACACCGCGATCTGGCTGGACAACTTGCATGGAGGTCGTGATGCTGAAACGAGTAATCTGCCGGACGGTGTAAAGCTTGCTGATGGCAGATTCTTGGTCGTAAAACGCCTCGGCTCCGGCGGGCAGGCTGTTGTCTATGACGCGCTGGAACTGTCCGACGACGGCGATGAGCTTGTGGTCGATGACAGCGATGAACTTGTGGTCGACGACAGCCGTAGGGGCGATGCCATGCATCGCCTTGCTCAAGACGCGCAAGTTCCTGATCATAGCGAAGGCGCATGCAATGCGCCATTACGCGCTTGCGTATTGAAAGAGTTTGTCCTGCCGATTCGCGGCGGGCGAGAGATAAAGAGACGCGCGATTCAGAATATTCAGCGCGAAGCTAATTTACTCCAGTCCTTCAACCATAAAAATATTGTTGGATATAGAGATCTGTTTATAGAAGGTTCGCGCGCGTATCTTGTGATGGAGAGAATTTTTGGAGAAACTCTGCGCCGGCAGGTGGAGAGAGATGGGAAGTTGCCTGCAGAACAGGTGATTGTTCTTGCTCGCCAGATGTGCGAGCTACTAGAGTTTCTCCATAGTTGTGACCCGCCGATTATCCACCGCGACTTCACACCCGAAAATCTGATGCTAACCAATGATGGTCAACTAAAACTAATCGACTTCAACGTTGCGCATCGACTCGAATCCTCATCAACAAGAACGGTCGTCGGTAAGCATGCATACGTCCCCCCCGAGCAGTTTCGCGGGAAGCCCACGGCGCAAAGCGATATCTACGCGCTCGGTGCGACAATGTATTTTCTGTTGACCGGGGAAGATCCGGAGCCTATTACACGCTCCGATCTGAGCGGCGATATCTCAGTTCCGCTTTCGCTCTCGCAAATAATCATGAAAGCCACTGAGCCAAATGCAGCAGAACGATTCCAGTCTGCAGCCGAATTGAAAGCAGCGCTCGAAACATCCCTTGCCGTTGTGTGAGAAAATTGAGTCCGACATTGGCGGTAGCTGTATGGATTTCAGTCCCGGGGACGACAATAATTTGAAAGGCAAATTTCCAAGAAAACTGGGGGTTGCTCTAGGCCTTCCACGCAGCAAAGATCCTTTGTTTTCACCAGTTCAGCATTACGGATGTGTGCAGGTCTACAAAGTTTACTCAAATGGCCCGGCGTCGAGAGCTGGGATGCGAGAAGGAGACATAATCATAGAGGTTGGTGGAGACCCGGTAGCGAAACTTCCAGATGCTGGAAAAGATTCGGTGGTAGCTTTGATCCGATACATCCAATCACAGACGCCAGGAGAGGTTTTACACATGCTAGTTGTGCGTGAAGGAAAGGAAGTACATTTGCATGTTGAGCTTTGAATTAGACAGCCTGCGGTTGTCTGCCGAAGCAATTGGTGAGCATCTCGTCGGCTGACTTTCGATAACTTGCCGCATCTCTTTGTTTGCCCTGTAGGTCTCTCAAGTTTGCGATGGATAGATAGGTTCGAGCGATATCCGGATGACCCGCCACGAGTAATTTTTCTCGAATCTCGAGGCACTCTGTCAAAACTTTTTCAGCTTCTGCATGATGTCCATCAATCATTTTCGCGTCGGCGAGAGAAGCGAGCAACTTCGCTTTCGCCAATCGGTGCGACGGTGCTTGTGAGCCATGTACTAACTTTAGACCCTCATCAGTTATCCTTTCTGCTTTTCGAGTTTCCGATTGTAGGTTGTATGTTGACGCCAGGTCTGCCATAGCTGTTGCAAGATTTTCCTCATATTGACGAGGAAGTTCTTTGCGCAGCTTGATTGCTTCTTCCAAATCGGATCTTGCTTCATCTATAAAGCCAGCAGCAAGTTCAGCACGTCCTTTGAAGGCAAGAGAGGACGCGAGGGTGAATTTGATACGCTCGCGTTCACGTGCGGAGGCCTTATTGAA
Organism: Cyanobacteria bacterium DS2.3.42; assembly: GCA_013823055.1. GTDB lineage: Bacteria > Cyanobacteriota > Vampirovibrionia > Obscuribacterales > Obscuribacteraceae > QKMZ01. Next base: position 1,042 of record PNLN01000135.1, on the reverse strand, counting down.
ACAATCTTGGGCAATTCGCTTTGATGCAATTGCGTGTTTCATTGCCTCATCTTTCCGCCCCATGTCTAGCAGAATGCAACCTAGTGATTCATGGCAGAGCGCTTCGACAGCCGCATTGTTCTTTTCGTAGGCAACTAGATGGTCTTTCAGCATTTTCTGATCATCGCCTATGTCTCTGAGATCTGGCGCATCGGTTCGGCGATCTACCACTATGTTCAATGCTTTTTGGCTGTATTCGAGCGCTTTTTCAAATTGTAGTTGTTCTTGCGCGATTTCCGCCTGTAGCCCGGCGGCGATGGCTGCTTCATATGATTGCGAGCCGGACAAAGCAGTATTCAATCGAGCGACGATCTCAGCCAATTTGAATTTTTTCGCTCTTGCCAGCATCGCTACAGTTGGTGGCAATGAAGAAAAAAAGAAAACGAATGCGAGCCCGCCACCAAAAAGAACGATAATTGCGATAACGCTCGACGGTATGGCGCCGAGGTTTAAGCCACCGATGTGCACGCCATTAAGACTACCTTTCTCGATGCAGTACTTCAAAGCCAGACCTAGAAAAGTCATTATTATTAGAGGGACAATTACTACTGCCCTTGCTTTGTCTTTACTGCCACCATCTGTTCCCCCAGCTGTTCCAATTGCGGCAGAACGTCCTGCGATGCTTGTCTTGTATGACTGTCGTTTCTCCTTGCCTTTCCCTTCCTCTCTAAGTGCTAGAAACGCGAAGAACAACGCCGCCATGAATGACGGAATAATCACTAGTGAATTGACGCCGCCTTCCAGGCAGGAGACTGTTGGATTGCTTGGATTGTAGTGAATCGAAATCTGTTTGTCTTGTTTGTAGCGTCCGACTAACTCTGCGGGATTGCGGAAAGTCTCACCACCAAATTGAATACGGTTGGAAGTGTATGCTTTCCCGTCAACTTTGTATTGATAACGAATCTCGGCTTCGTCTCGTTGACCGTGTTTTGTACTTACCTTCTTAATGACAGATGTAGTGACCTTGCCATTTGCGGTTGGCCATTTGTCGCTAGACAGACCC
>PNLN01000046.1 GCA_013823055.1 Cyanobacteria bacterium DS2.3.42 | reverse complement strand
GAAAAAGAGAAACCAGAAAATCCGCTTTGTTCGAATTTGGACTCAGGGGATTTGGAAAGTGAACCGTTAACTTGGGGTCTGGGGATCAATGGAACGAAAAGTAGCGCTAAGGAAATTGCAGCTAGGGTAGCCCCCCTTCAATTCTGCCCGGCGAATAGCCAACCAGAGAGCACCCAGCATCAAGACCGAGCCCTGCGGGTTGCTGCGCAAGTCTTGACGCCGGGGCCCTTGCTCTCCGGTATTGGGGCAGAGTGGCAGGTGTGTGCGGGGGGAATTTCTTTTATTTTCCAGAACGGCGCCGCCAGCTCTATGTGCTATTCTAGTGCCATCGCAGGTGGTATCAAAGAGCAAGCGGGCGCAGCTTCTGAAGTGGGCGCCCTGGTTCCCTTTGGGGTGAAAAGCAAAAACGAAAAGATAGTCCCCGACGTTACCAATTATAGATTCTTGACAACAGGCAAGCCAGGCTATTCATCGGGCTTAGCAGATGAATTTTCGCTGATCTCAAATATAGCAGATAGCCCTGTCCGGTGGAAAGCACGTAACAGGCGCCCGCTTGAGCCCGATCTGTCCGGAGGGCTTTCGGCGCGTATAACGGTGCTTTCTCTTGGCTCCGGACGGTTTTCGGATGATTCGGGAAGCTCTCAGAAGCCGAGCGCTGCTGCCGCGGTGCCACAAAAGCCAAGCTCAGCAAGGCTTTCAATAAAGCGGCGTGGTTTGTGTACTAGAGCACCGCCAAAGTAAAAGGCGCATGAATAGGGCTTTTCAGAAAATACGCCTTTGTAAATAGCGCCTTGAGCTTAAAAGTGGATATCGTTTAAACATAAGCACAGTAAGCCTTTTAGGATTTGGGCTTACGCAATGGACTAAGTTTAAGCTCTTCCGCTGATCGATCCGAAAAGCCCGTATACAGCCACCAGTTGCCGTTTAAGACGACGACCACCCGCTTGCAACACAGGTGGCGTAAGAGGCAAGATGAAGGAACCAGCTCACATTCGTGAGCGGTTCCAATGGGCGCTGTGTACGCGCCGACTAAAGGAAGCTCCAGACACGAATACACCACAAATCCTCGACTCATGGTATATGTAGCATTAATAGCTAATTATATAGGTACCGACCACATGATAGAGGAAAAAAAGCGCAAATTCAAACCAACAGTAGAGACCAAGCTGGCTCAGGCAGACTCAAACAGAGTAGGAGAACTGGCAAGGAAAGAAGGAAAAACCAAGTCAGAAGTAGTAAGGGAGGCGGTTCTCTGGTATCTCGATCACAAAGAAGAGCTGCAATTCAGAGACAGAGAAGCGCTGATTGCCAAAGAAATTAGAGGAATGACTGATCGAATTTGCGCGATGCTGGCCCGGCAAGGTGATGCAATTGGCACTTTGTACGAGCTTACCTGGATGAGCCTGCCAAACGAAGACGCAAGGGCTCAATTCAATACGGCGATGACAACAGCAAAACAGAAGACAAGGAAGCGGCTGGAGAAAGACGAAAGAGACCTGGCTGAGGTGTTGAAGAAGGTAGTTAAGTCTTGATTGTAGTAAGGCACAAGTACATACCGGGAAGAGGACCGAGAGCCAGGGGCGGCAAAGTTGTGGCTATCAGCAAAGCCCTGGCGCATGTGAAATACATTCAGCATCGCCCTGGACGTGATCGAGAGCAGGGCGGCCGGGAAATGTTCGATGAAAGAGAAGACAACATTGACGCCCGGGAAATGAGAAAAGCGATTAAGGAATTGGGTGGCAGCCGGGTCATTGTGCACAAATTGACGCTGGCTCCGGAGATAGCCCCGGCAGACAAGAAAGCATTTACGCGTGAAGTGATGATCAATCTGAGCCAAGAGAAAGGGCGCGATCTTCAATGGTTTGCAGTCGAGCACGGCAACACAGAACACCCTCACATCCACGTTGTTGTATTGGGACGAGACAAGCACGGAACAGAGGTGCAGATTGACCTAAAGGACATCGACAAGGTCAAAGAGTTTGGAGACAGGTTTCTTGAGAGGCATCATCCCAGAGAGTTTGAGAGAGCACGGCAAGACCGAGAGAGAAAGGAGAGAGAGCGCCTGGAGGCTCGGAATAAGGAGCGAGAGTTAGAGAAAGCGGAGCGCATCAGAGACGGTTTAGAGCTGCCCTGGATGAACAGGAAGATAGTCAGAGAGCAGCTTGAGCCGTACAAAGAATGGAAGGAAAAGAAAGAGCAAGAGAAGGAAGAAAGGCAAAGAGAAAAGGACCGCAGGCAAAAGGATAGAGAAGAGAAGCCGTATCACCAGGACACAATAGAGGCAGCCGGTCGGCAGTGGTCGAGAGCTGCCAGCTTGGCAGAACTCAGGGAATTAAATAAACATCTCTGGGACAACTATGAAGACAGGATCGGCAAAGACGAGTACAAGAAATTGATCGGCTGGATCAAAGACAAAGAGCGCTATGGCGACCAAGAGCCAGAGAGGAAGCCCGAGAAGGAAGAGAAAGAAAGAGACTATTTCGAGCACAAAGGCGAGCGCTACAGCAAAGACGACAATTACGAAAAGCTTTCCGGACTGTCAAACAAGCTGAGAGAAAGCAAAGAGAAATTGCCGATTGAAGACTATCAGAACCTGCGCGGCTGGATAGAAAACCGAGACAGGCAAAGATGGTCCGGAGCAATCGAGAAGCAGTTAGAGATTGAGAAGACGAAGTACAAAGAGAACGAAAAAGGATTTGCGGCCGGCCAGAGAGCAGTAGATCCGTTTCAGCAACACATGATGAGGAACCCGGTGATTGGCTTGTTTATGGTGGAAGCGTCAATAGCTTCAGAGATCGTGCGGACGATTCCGCTTGATGACAGAAACCGAGATTATCTGAAGGAGCAACGGCAAGGCTTAGAGCAGGCAAAGCGCGACATGGAAGAGAAAGAACGCGGCTGGGACGAGTTTGACAGAATGACATGCTTAGGACCGGAGAAGAAAAGAGACAGGAACAAGGAATTAGAGCAGAAAGAGAAGATTGATAAGGCAATAGAAGAGACCAAGAAGGCGAAAGAAAAAGAGCAAGAAGAGAAGAAGCGCAAAGAGCAAGAGCGAGACAGAGACGACCCATTTAAACGCGATCCATGGGGGCGGTGGTAGGCATGAAAACAGGAACAGTGACAGTACGACTTCCGGACGAGAAGATCGAGCAATTGCAGGAGATGGCGAAGGCTCAGAGATGTACGGTATCTGATTTAGTCAGAAAGCAAATTCTAAATAGCCTGGAATCAAGCAATACAACCGATGGCAGCAGTCCTGAACTTTTGAAGCAGCTGCACGACATGGAGACAAACTTGATTGGTGCCCAACAAGCCATGGCAGATCTATTAATACTGATTCTTACGAATGCGGTTGGAACCAGATACCATGCCAGTCTTGCCACAACTTATGCCGACGACATTATCACAGTGATGCAGACCGGCAATGTGCTGAGCGAAAAAGAAGTAGAGAGAAGGCAGGCCATAAGAGAGAAAGAGGCACGGAGAATAGAAAACGCCGTGATCACCGAGGTGCTCGGCAAGAAGAGAAAGGGCGGGACGTAAATTAAGACTGATTACTTCGATGATCGGTCAATGTCTTCAACAAGCTCAGAAACTGTTGTTTGAAGAGCAGCAGCAAGAACAAGCAACCATTTGATGGAGGGTGGCATTTCTCCACGCTCCATTTTGCTTATGGTCGAGGGATCGGCGCCTATCATTGCAGCTAGATCCTGCTGACGCAGGCGCAAACTTATACGGCGCTTGGCTATGTTGCGTCCCAGTCGTCTGAATGCTCGTTTTTCAGGCTGCATATCCGACTATGGAAACCGTTGTTTGCGGGCAGGTACAGGCGAATATCGCCTGTAGAATCAATAAAACCGTTACCCTGTGCTAGCTAGTGCTAGTTTCAAAACTTCAAAATCTGGGCATGTTTTCCCCAGTCAAGAAGAAGTAGCACCGATGAATGAGAGCATGCAAATCGAGGCCTTGGTAGCAGTAGCAAAAAAGCTGGAAGATAACGGCGCTATCGTGCGGGCGGAGCAGTTGTACAGGCAGACCGTAAATACTTCCGAGTTTCTTTATGGCGCCGTCAGCCCTATAACCGGACTAGCTGTATTAGAGCTGATGAGCTTTTGCGAGAACCACAATAACCGTGCTGAAGCGGCAAATCTCTGGAAACGCCTTAGAGTCATCGTCTTGGAGTGTGAATAATAGCTTCGTTTCCGGGCAATCTCAAAAGGGCATAAAGAGAATTATGCTGGAATGGCGGGTGCGCCGATGTCCGAACAAGTTCAACAAAATTTGAAAGTAACCGACCAGGGTACAGAAAAGAGCGTTCAGAAGACGCCGGAGGCGGCAGCTGTGTCCGGTGTAATCGGCGGGCAACCGAATCAAGAAGTTCATGGACAAGCTAATGCTGTCGCGCACGCCAATGACAAAACTTTGTCGGAGCCGGACATGATTGCCATGAATGAAGGCGAGACAGTGGCGCAGTACAAGGCGCGGGTGGCACAGATACAGGCAAACAGATTCGGTTTTTTTGATTCGGAAGAAGAAAAAACGAACGATGCCGGCGCCGGCGTCGCCGGCAAGATAAGAATACACGAGCATCCAGCAAAGCAAGCTGTGGAGCCGCTTCCAGGTTTGTCACCGACAATGCAGCAGCCGCCATATGAATCCCATGTAAAAGCAAATGTACAGATCACAAATGTGCCGGAAGTATCGGAAGCAGTGACAGAGGAAATGCTGGCCAGATATGGCGCCACTGTTTTGGAAAGCGCCGCGGCTGCTGTGCGACAAGTTGAGAATCATTTGGCACAGCCGAACGCAATCAATAGCGATTTTCTGAAGATTGGGCAATGGGCGGCTGACGTGCCGGGGCATTTATCGCAGAGTCCGGAGCAACTGAATAAGGACGTGAGCGCGATTGTGACCGGCACCATGGAAGAAATAGACAAGCCGCTGTCTGTGGATGAGCGGGCAACGAAGGCTGGTATGTTGTTACCGATGTTTTTCTTTGAAGGTGGAAAAGAGCCTATCAATCCTGAGACAATTGAGCAGATGGGGCTGGAAGGGCTAAGTGAGGCAGAGCTTAAGGCGCTTGGAATTGAGAAACGTGTTGAGATTTTAGAAGAAGAAGTCACAGAAACGAGAAGGGTTTTGAACGAGAAAGACATAGTAAATCCAATTGATCGGAACGCGACAGCAGAAGAGAAATTAGCGCAGTTACAGACGCTTTCGAAAGAAAACGAGCCTTTGGCGGAGAAATTCCTTGAGGAAATTGATACCAAATTTGGTACTAAGTCTGAGATACATTTCAAGAAGCCGGAGGAAATAGTAAACAAAGCTAATCGCGCATCAATTAAGGAAAGTAAGGAGTGGTTTGACATAGAGCATGTTAGAGATTCGTTCAGATTTAAGACCCCGCTAGATAATCTAAATGAATTGCCAAAGATAGCCGAAGTGCTCAAGGAAAGCGATTTTGAGATAGTGAAGCCAGATTTTGAAAAGCTTCTAAACCCTAAGAAGCGTGGATGGAGAGTGGCTGCAATTGACTTGCGGGCACCGAATGGGCAGATAATTGAGTACCAGATTCTGCCCAGAGAAATGAATGAGGCTGGCGCAATGGAACACGATATTTATGAGCAATGGCGAAACAAAGATGTGACGAAACTGACCAGAGAAGAAAAGCTCTTAAAACGGGAAGCAGATCTTCAGGCAAAGGAGTTATACGACGAGGCTTGGGAGCGTTATCTAACGAGGACTGGACAGACTGAAGAAACAATAAGAAAGATTGTTGAGCAGACCAAGAAAATAGTTAAGAGTGAATAGGGGGAGAGCGAATATGAAAGACGTTCTGATGCAACGCTCAGAAAAGGGAGAAATAGCGATTTATGACAGAAGGGATAAGTTCCTAGCTTCATTCAAAAATGGTCAATGGATTGGCGATGACGTTTTCAATTTCTATGAATTAGAAGAATTCACGGTTCTTTATGACGATAATGAAATCGTGCAAGTTTTGGCAGAGGCTAGAGCAGCACTGAATCAGCCGTTGGTGATGCAAGCTGACAATCAAGCGAAGAGTGCTTAGGAACCTTCCGTTCTTGGCTCTGGGATAGCGTGATTAAAAAAACTGAAGGTCAGTTATCATCGCACTTTCATGATCGACCGGAGGGGATGATGAGCATGCAAGACTTCCGCAGAATGGCTGCGGCGATGGACCAGAGAGCCCGTCAGCTCATGGCAGAAGGTGTTATGGGCCCTGAGTTGATTCATCGCATGGTAGGCCACATGCCCGAGCTGCAACGAATTTGGGTTGGTGCCAACGATCAGCAGCTGGCCATGTTGTGCCAGGACTACCCTGGTTTCTATGAGTACGCAAGCCTCATGGAAGAAGCGGCCGAAGCACAACGAGCGAATCCTGGGCAGTCGCGCTACAAGGACTTGCCGGAGTTGGATGAACCACTCAAGGGCAAACTGTCTGACCTTCTAACTGATGCAGCAGTGTTGGAGCGGCAGTATCAAGCCTTGATTGGTGCAGGAGCCCGCAAGGGCGACGCCAACATCGATGAACTGAGTAGGATGCATCAGAAGTGGTTGTCGAATCGGGATCGATTCATCGAGTCTGTAAAGGAATCAGATTTACCCAAGAATGTCAGCGAATTTGTCGTGCCGACGCTTGGCCAAATGGCTGATCGCATCGCTCAGCTAAAAATCAGGGCAGGCGGAAAATAGGGACTGCGCTAAATGGGTGGCCGGCCTTCGTGACCCAAAAGGTTCTCTAAAGCTACTTGGCTTCGGCAAGGATGAGAAACTTTGAGCGGTGCCGGGTGGAATCCAAGCCGTACAATTGCATGCGTTTCAACGCCGGTGCAGTGCCATGAAAAAGAAAACCAAAAGGCAGACCCAGGATGAGCAGTCGAAAGAAGTGCAATGGCAGCCGCTCAGCCGCTTGCCTCTCATCTCTCAGATCATAGACGAGGGTGTGGCGGACGCTAAGAACCAGCTGCGCTTGCTTGAAGAGGGGAAAGAGAAGCCCCATGTTTTTGATGACGCACTTGTAGAGCGCATCAAAGAGCTGCATGTAGACAAGCTTGCATTTGTCGATATCTATCTTCAGCAAATAGAGCGCTGGAAAACGGAAACGCTGACCATGGAAGAGCATTTCGAGCTTAACCACTTGAGCAAACAGTGCGAGCGCATGAAAGTGCTAGTCACTTCCATCCTCGCCCTGGCTGAAGAAATTGGAAAGCAGACAATAGACAAGATTATTGCGATGGACGATGCGGGGCTTGGCTTGCGTTTTCTGTTAGGCGAAATTAAGTAATGGCGCTGAAATCGGATCATGACTTTGCTGTGGAACTTGGGAGCGTCCTCAAGCATCGTCGCGAGATGCTGTACGTAACACAGGGTGATCTTGCCGAAGCGACCGGCTTTCATCGGTCATATATAAGCGACGTGGAGAGAGGATTTCGAAATCTGGCAGTCAGAAATCTCAGGCGAATCTGTGAAGCCCTGGATATTCCCGCATCTGCCGTCTTGAAGCAAGCAGAAGCCTCATTGGCAGCTAACAAAAAAACCGATCAAAGAAAGCAGCGCAAAATGCCTGATAAAAATGTTTGATATTGCCGAAATCCAGCCAAACGGCTACCCCAAATTATGGTTTGAGTGTAGAGGCGCTCGATCGATCGCGAAGCGATCGAAGACCAGGGCGCGATCGCTAACTCTGAAACCTGGCGCTGGTCGCTGTTTTGAGCCATGGCACCGGATTTGGTGGCAGGTTGTCAGTTGAAGCATAACATGCAGTATCGGTCACTGGGGTCCCGACTGATGTTATAGGAGCAGCTATCATGACTGAGTGGTTTTTCGCACAGCGCGATTAGTTGCACTGAGTTACAATCTAACTTATCTTCTGCCATGCACGCAGGAGCTTTTCAGAGCTAATACTCCTTAAAATCAGAAAGCCCATCGGTTATTGATTGCCGATGGGCTTTCTCTATTGCGGGTCCCGACATTTTTTTGATGGAAATCCCCGCTAAGGTATTTGACAACGCAGGAATCGGGGCTTTTGTCCCGCTAAGTGTAGCGGATTGACACGTACTAGCCACAGCTACCGGAAAGATATTAATTCTAACCATCCATTTTTTAGTTCAGGTCATAAGCTACCCGGAACTATGTCACGTCAGTGTCACAATTCTCGCGTTTGATTTAGTTTCCCTTTGCCTTTGCCTTTGAGGTCACACTTGTGAGTGGACATGAATTTTACGGCGGTCGCAACGATCCTGCCCGGGACTTGGCACAACAGCTTGATCATGGAAACGGCAGAGAGGTAGCATCTGTACTTCATAACATCTATCAAACTGATAGACATGCGTTCAGCCAACTCGCTCAGCAGATAAACCGCAACGAGCAAAACTACAGAGGTGATGATCTTACTATCACTGAAAATGGCCAGGTTTATGTCGGTCACCGCGGACGGCAAGAGAGAGTTGGCCAGATTGATAATGCTCGCAATTATGGACAAGGTAATTGGAATTATCCAAATGGTGGGATGGGTGACCATAATCGACACAACAATGGTAGAAACAGAATCGATATAGATATTGATATCGATGTTTCTCCAGCTCCTTATCCAAGAAACGGTGACAGGAGCAATGGAAGATATGGCTATCCAAACGAACCAATTTATCGTCCACTCCCACCGAATTCACGCCACCCCGAGCCAATCTACTATCCAGATAGAGACTGGGATAATGGTTATGGCAGGTCGAGACAACCAGACTATCGTCATAATGACCGAATTCCTAATGTCCATCGTGGTTCGAGTAATGGAAACGAAGGGGAAGTTTTTGGCACGATAATCGGAGGGGTCGCAGGGGGCGTCATTGGTCATCAGCGAGACAGAGACGACACGCTTACTGGAGCACTCATAGGCGCACTTGGCGGAAATATCATTGGACGCCAGATTGATAATAATAACAATCGACAGCGCGATTTCCGCTGGCATCGTTAAAAGGACATCCTGAGGGGGAAACAGGGGCTGGTTTTTGACCAGCTCTTTTGTTTTACTACTGTATCAAAAGACGTTGTGACTTCGTATTCAAGGATGATGCTGTAACCCATTCTCACGCACAATTCACGTAAATGGATTTACAATTGAATTCAATGAAACTTTGCCGCTGAGGAAGGTCTGCGGCAAAGTTTCAAAGTTAAAGCCTGGCTTTGAAAGTCTAAAGCGATCATTGAATTAATAGACGCAAGGTCCAACTGACATAAGTCAGCTGACATTGTCACACCAATGTCAGGTCTTTGAGATTCAATTGAAGGAACTACGTAATTTCCCCATTTAACTTAAAGGAAAAAACCGTTAGTTTGATGCAGAACTTACCAAACAAATTGTCATCATCCAGAGTATTCGACTTGAACGAGTCGGTTTTCCTTCCGCAAGCCAAGCTTGAGGAAAACATATTGAGTTGCTCGACAGGAATCTAGAAAACATCACGTAAACAGGAGGCCTGAATCACCCCATCAAGTGCTCCTTGAGCAGTTGCGCGGTCATGCGACTGCTCAAGGACAAAGGAATATTTATGTCACACGCCCCAGATCACATCGAAGCTAGTCCTGAAATAACGTTACCATCCGAACAAGCTGCAGTCGCCTTAGCAGCACGCAACAAATTTTCCACTGAATATGTGAATGAAGTTTTGCCATCCGGTCTAAACTCAAATCCTACAGATCAGAATGCCCAGGGGCAGGCACTTTTGCAGCAAGGTTTGAAAGACCTGGGAGCTGGCAATTCCGCAAACGGCATCCTTGAACTAATGACGGCAGCTCAACAAAGTCCAAGCATTTTGCAAAACAAAGATTTGATCACAGCATTACATCAAGCATTTAGAGAGTCAGCGCCACACCAGGACCACTATATGCCGGTGAGCTCAGGGCCTATGGATGGCGGTCAGCAAGGAGTTCTTGGTACACCACAAAGAGGTACTGAAGTTCAACCGGTCGGCAATGGTCAGGCCACATCAGACGCTGGGGCAGGTAACCAGGTTGGTGCAGTGTCGGATCAACAAGCACAACAAGGACGCCAGTTAGCACAACAAGGGTTGAGTGATATTGCATCTGGTAAAGGCGCCAGCGGCATCATGGAGTTGATGCAAGCTGCGCAGCTCGATCCAAGCATTTTGAAAGACTCCCGATTTGCTGCTGCCTTGCAAACGGCTCTTGCCCAGGCAAGTACTGTCAAAGCAGCGTCTCAATAAGAGGCAATTTCGGTCATGTGTCAAAATTGTGATCTCAGGACTGTCGAAGACCAACGCAGTTGGTTACAGATCAAGCTGCCCGACTTGTTGAAAACTCAGCCCGCCAGCTCATTCAAGGGTGATTCGCTCGCGCCTCCCAACAATTGCCGCTGCAAAGGGTCAAGAGTGTGGACTAGACAGCCTCTGCCTGATCTCGGAATGTCGCACTTAACAGTTCCCCGAGGCGTAGGAGGTACCATCATATTCGAAGACTGTGATGGACTCTTCACTGTACGCTGGGATAACGAACGAATCACGGTGCATCAAGGTGAGCAATTCAAAAGGAATGTTCATCGTATCGGAAATTGTGCCAACCTTGTGGAGTATCGTCTGCGTGGGCTGGAACAACCAAACGCCTAATTTCAAATAAGGGGATGCGTTTAAGCAACTGTCTTTGAGGCGGCTGCTTAGACGCCGTTTTCGGCTCCTGAGGAACTTATGATCAGTTACACATACTAGCAAAGACACCATAAGAAAAATCTATCAAAGATAAAAAATCTAATCCTGGTAAGGGTTTTCAGCTTTGATAATACATAATCTTCGGTTACCAGACACTCAGGCGAGAAGCATTTCTTTAGTCACTGTCTCGCTTGTGCCCGGCTTTATCAACCCAACTTGACCAGTTCTTGGACCACTCCAATTGTTCAGCAACTCAATGCACAAATCGAGCTTGTCCATTGGGAAATCGCCCTTTGTGCCTTTCACAATATTGACGGTTTCGCCTAACGCTTCAGCAAATCTATTTACTGAGATGCGCCTGCGTTCAAGCATTTCGCGCAGGACATAGTATTTGATTGACGGGATATCTTTCGGTCGATTCTTTCTAACTTTGAGACCAGCGGTGGCAGCAGACATTTCCTTTTCTCCTATCGACCAGTGAACCAACTCCAGAACTTACGCCAACCAGCAGGCTTATGCTGGCTATCCGTCAAGAGTTTTACTTGCTCTTGATACGACACGGTTTGGGCCTCCAGATAACCAATCCTGTAATTTGCCGCTTCTAACTTTTCGGCTTGGGTTCGAATAACGTCTAGCAACTTGTCCAGCTCGCTGGTTGCTTTTACCGGTGTGATTTCAACCTGGTTCCGGTCTGGTTCCAGCATGGTTCCAGGCTGGTTGTCGTCTACTTCTATCTCAGTAATGCCTTCAACGATCTCCGGAACCGCAGGCAAACCGGATGGATATATACGCCATTCCAGCCCCTTCAATCCTTGCTCTTTTCGTGCCGGGATTTTGCCCTGCGTGATATGCAGACGTATTGTTTTTTCAGAAATTTTATAAAACTCTACTGCCTCTTTTAGCGTCAAGGCCGGTTGAAGTGTGGTTCCAGGCTGGTACTGTTCTTCTCTCAGTCCGGTTCCGGTATCGGCACAATGGAAAAAATCATCGAATCCGGCATGGGAAGGCACCTGCTGGCTATTCTCTAAAGAGCCTGCATTGCCACCGCCATTACCAGTCTGGGTTCTGTCTTCTTCCGATCTGGTACCAGTCTGGTTCCTTTCTGGTTCCAGTGTTTCGTTAGCCTGGTAGACCCCTAAACCTTTGCCTGTACTGGCTTTTACGGCTTCCATGTGTCATTCCGTTCTAGATGATAATAACCAGCCTTCCGACCTTGAATTATGCTGGGCTTTCGAGATCTTGTCCAGCAAATTATATGCGGTGCATATCCTGGATGTGCCACCAGTTGCTTGATTCCGGGATTTGAGGATCGTACTATGACGATGAGTTATGTAAGTTGTGCCACTTGGCATGGTGGCACAAGAAAGTGAGGTGTTTAACACAACTGAATAGACCGTAAAGCAAAAAATCAGCCTTGGGGGCTGATTTCGAAAGACTTAACGGACTCAAAAACTTATCATCCGGAGCTGGTAACTCGAATGATAAGTGAATAGGTCCGGTGAGTCAACACGTGCTTACACGTCAGAGACGACCATCAGACCTTGAATTCCCTTGCTTTTACAGCGCCCGAGCGGGCGTCAGATCTCTTGGATCAACGGCAACTTTTTTTGTCGCTGTGGCCGCGTCGCGATGCCTTTATCTGGAAAACATACGACCAGGAACGATGGCAGAAGGCAACAGGACCACTCCTGGACGCTCAGATCTTGGGTGTGGTGTCAAATGAGGGGCGCGGACTATTCCGGGGCTGCTACTGGTCGCACAAGACCCGACACGCTGTCTTAGACATCGACGCGGAAAGCAGATACTACAATGCGGCCGAGCTGCAAAAACTGCAGGCGTTTTTAGCTGCAGTCGGCCTATACGCAATTACGTATCAATCCAGCGACTCGGGCGGCTGGCACCTGTATTTGCCGTTTGAAGAATGGGCCGAAAGTGACGAAGTCAACCGGCTTCTTAAGACCTGGCTGAAGACTCTGGGATATGAAATCGTCTCCGGACAGCTCGAGATTTTCCCAAGCGGAAACGCCTTGCGGCTACC
>PNLN01000239.1 GCA_013823055.1 Cyanobacteria bacterium DS2.3.42 | reverse complement strand
GGGCGATAACGTTGTCGTCCAAGAGAAGTCCGTTTTAAAACGTCCGGTGGTCTGGTCCAATTCATACATTGGCAGCAATTCCAACTTGACTGCCTGCGTAATTTGCAACGGTGCGACCATTCACAATTCAGTTGAAATTCTGGAAGGCGCCATTATTGGAGCCAACAGCAATATTGGACAAGAAGCGCAAATTAGCCCTGACGTGCGGGTTTGGCCGGACAAACTAATCGATTCCGGCGCGCGCGTCACATCATCAGTCATCTGGGGCACTAAGGCACCACGCACCTTATTTGGTGCCCATGGTGTTCGCGGGTTAGCCAACATCGACATAACTCCCGAGTTTGCAGTCAATCTGGCTGCAGCCTATGGTTCTACTCTAAAGTCCGGGCCCGTGCTAGTTAGCCGCGATTACTGGCGGGTCAGTCAGATGATTTCCAGGGCTGCTGTTTCTGGTCTGGTATCTGTCGGCGTTGAAGTGCAAAACTTGGAATCAATGTCTTTGCCAATCGCCAGATACTATGTGAAAACGCAGAGAGCGGGCGGGCTTATGCACATCCGCGTTTCGCAGCGCGAACCCGACAAATTGTCGATTGAATTTTTCGATAGTGAAGGCATAGCCATTACAAAGGCAATGGAAAGAAAGATTGAAACCACTTTCTTTAAAGAAGATTTCCCTCGCTGTTTGCCTGCCGATGTAGGCAGTATCACCTTCCCCAGCCGCGTGAAGGAATACTATGCCGACGAATTTCTTAAGCATGTGAAAGGGCAAGTTTTCGAAGAAGATAAAATTCCCTTCTGCATCGTGCCGGGAAGCAATTACACAAGAAAAACCAAATCCGGTGCCATTGCCACTCAGGCTCCGAAGGTCGTCATCGACTATGCGATGGCTGAGACAGGAGTATTGCTGCCTGATTTGCTCGGTCAGATTGGCATAGAAACCGTTGTTCTCAATTCTTCAATTCGCAATATGCCTCCGCGTCCTGAAGAGAGAATCGGTATGCGTAAGCAACTGGCAGACGTCGTAAAGGCTCTCAACGCAGAACTCGGCGTGCAAATTGGACGCAATGGAGAGCAAATGACTCTGGTCGACGAGACCGGGCAGATCATCCGAGGCGAGCTATTGCTGGCAGTTGTCGCTGATATTATCCTGCGAGATAAACCCGGCCGGTCGATTGTCGTGCCTGTAAACAGCAGCTCCACAATCGAGCGCATAGCCGCTCGCTACAATTGCCGCGTTGTCCGTTGCAAAGCTTCTGAAACTGAAATTGGCAGCACCACTGCAAAATTAGAAGGTGCCGTCCTGGGTGGCAGCGCCAACGGGTGCTTTATTTTTCCGGAATTCCAGAACGGCTATGACGCAATGTTCACAGTTGGACAGGTGCTCGAGCATTTGACTTTCCAGGGACGCACTCTAAGCGAAGCCGTAGCAGACTTGCCGCAGCTTATCTATCAAGTCGACTCGGTCCACTGCCCCTGGGAGCGCAAAGGTCGCGTGATGCGGCTGCTTGTGGAGAAACATCAAGACAGACCAATGGAATTGCTCGACGGAGTGAAAATCCAGACCAGACCTGAACACTGGATTCTGGTTCTGCCGGATGCCGTAGAACCTTTGGTGCACGTTTACGCTGATGGCCTAGACCTGCAGCAGACTTCGGCCGATCTTAACGAATACACCCAGCTGGTCCGTTATCTGCAGAACGCTTAAAATCGTACATGCCTGCTCATACCCTAAAATCTGCTCGGACCGATAATAAGTGCGAGTCTGAGCCCCGCTTTGGCAAACGAGGGGCATCCCCCGCAAGATTGATTTTTTCGTCGATCGCCCGAGATCCGCATCTGCCTAGCTTTGCAGATTCTCAATAACCACCCCTTTAGGGCGTATATATTAGTTTTGACATGTGGCTGTAAGGGTAAAGGATCTGTTGAGGCCGGTTGCAAAAGTAGCGGCTTGCGACTGGAAAGGAGGCCGTCTGATGTGGCAGAAAAAAGAGGACCCTGGCAAAAAGGGATCTCGAAAGGATGGCGATAAGCGGAAGTTTCTGGATATTCATCCAGCCAATCAGAAAAGTATGCCTGGGCAGACAAAGAATGCCACACCCGATAGCGTTCAATTTCACGCTATGCAGCAGTCAGACCAGTTGAGCAATGTCGCCCAACAGGTCCTGGTCTATCACGAGTCTGAGGTAGGCGCCAGCAGCGGGTCCGACTGGATGAGCCGCCTTAAAGAAGAGTCGATGAACTTTCTTGCTGAGCAAAGAGGGGTTCAACTTCAACAGCTTTATAGAGAAGCGGCTTATAAAAAAGGCGTTGAAGTTCTGGTCGACAAGATTTACGGACTTTTGCAGCGCTATGCCTTCGAGTTCAACCAGATAGCGGGTGGGACCGAACTTCATGTTTCCGGCACCATATCCGGTGACGTAACTGAGGCCACCAAAGTGAACAGAATGAGAGAAATTGAGGAGACGGAAACATTCTTTCGCGCTCGTTTTTCAACGAAACTGTTCAGCTTGGTTGTGAGAGGCAAGGACGATCATATCGATTTCTACTTGCTTCCGACTACACGCATGTTGGCGGCAAGTTTGGTTGAAAGTGAATACAAGCCTGTGTCCACACTCCAAGTCAGGATCACCGAACAAGGCATGATGTGGCGTATGGCAGATGCCATTCCTCCTGTGGATTCTCTCGATAAGCTTTGTATGTGGCTTTTCACGACTCTTATTGAAGAAACCAAGGAAGCAACGAAAGACGAAGAAGATGAACAGAAAAAGGTCTGAAGCTGGAGTATTTGCTCTTTTGTGGTAATAATTTCTTAGGGACCGCAGGGGTCTATTTTTCTTGCCCGGACTTTCTGGAGTCGCGATAAATTATGTCCATCAACCCCGAAATGCTGAAGCAGCTTCTTGAAGAGTTCAACGAGAAGGAAGCTCTCAATTCTGCGGAAATTAGCGTTGTCGAGCAGCAAATCGTCGAGATGGAACAGCGCATCATTGATGTCAAAGCCAAGCTTTTGGTGGTTGCAGCAGATAGAGACAAGGTCACTCAGATGATGTCTCGCCATACCGCGGGAGGCGATTGGACTTTGCCTGCCGACGGCGCAGCCGCACAAGCGCCTTCCGCAGGTCAGACTCCGACGCCAGCTCCAACGCCACCTCCAGCGCCAGCGCCTGCAGCTGCTCCTCCGACCAAGTCCCCTACGTCTACTTCTCAAGCGCTTCAGGCACTTACTAAGCCGGCCCCGGCTGCCACTGCTCCAGCCCCGGCTGCCACTGCTCCAGCCCCGGCACCGGCTCCCGCACCAGCCCCAGCCCCAGCCCCAGCCCCTACTCCCACTCCGGCACCGGCTCCTGCCCCAGCGGCAACACCGGCTGCAGCGTCTGCCGCAGTCCCGGCGCCTGTTCCATCACAGCTTGCTTCGGCCACTTCCGGTATCTTCTCCACGCCGCCAGCCAACCCTACGTCGAGTATTTTTTCGTCCGCGCCGTCCAGTGTGCCGCCGTCTGTTCCCGCTCCTGCCACAACTTCCGGAACTTTCCAGCCAGTGGCGCCGGCGACGGCCTCAGGCACCTTTCAGCCGGTTGCAAATGCTTCCCAGCTCGGCGGATTTCCTGCCCAGCCTGAACCGGCTGCACAGCCGCCTTCAATGACGGCTTCTGGGACGTATCCTACTGCTTCACAACCCATTCAAGCGGTTACTCAAAATCCGTCTGCCTCAGGCTCATTTCCTGCCTCTGCACCCGCTGCGTTTCCACCGCCAACTGCATTACAAGCGGATATTACCGCCAATCCGTTTGCATCTGCGCATCAGGCTCAATCACAGGCGATGTCTCCTCCGGGTTTTGAAACAGCGCCCGGCACCCCAGCCACAGACCCTGCTGCCGCTCCGGCTGCACCGGGTGAAGGGGAAGAGGACGAAGAAACTGTCAGAGATATCAACGATGCTCTGCGTGGGCTTTTCCGCTAAAATCGGTTTTTCAGTTTCGCTTACATAGAAATCATGATTCGCGCGCTTACATAGAAATCATGAGACTTTCGAGCCGCTTTGATAACATATGCGCCCGCAGGTGCATGTGAGCGGGCTTCCGACTCGTGTGCCCGGTGTCGTTTGTCTCAGATTGCATTCTTGCAATTCGCTACTAACGTTCTTTCCAATTTTCCCAACCAGAAGACGGCAGAACCAATGAAACAAATTCCTTCAATGATGGCCGGTGTTGTAGTCGAACTTCTCGTCAAGCCAGGAGATCAAGTCTCTGACGGCATGGACGTCGCTATTCTCGAGTCGATGAAAATGCAATTGCCCGTGCAATCCAATACAGCAGGCACGGTCAAAGCAGTCAAAGTGAATGCTGGAGACTTCGTCAATGAAGGCGATCCGCTCATGGACGTTGAATAATAGGTAAGTACATTTACTGATGAGGACGGGCGTGCAATGCTTGAGGGTATTCCCAAGCAAGTGAAAATAGTGGAAGTGGGACCGAGAGACGGCTTGCAGAACGAGTCTCGGCATGTTCCAACCGCTGACAAAGTGCGCCTGATTGAAGCGCTTGCTGCTGCGGGTTTAAAAAACATTGAAGTAACTTCATTCGTCAGCCCGAAGTGGATACCGCAATTAGCCGATGGCCTTGAAGTTTGTCGTTCTCTGCAATTGCCTGTCGATGTGATCAAGACCGCATTGGTTCCCAACATGAAAGGGTATGAGACCGCCTGTCAGGCTGGCTTATCTCACATCGCGCTCTTCATGTCGACAACTGAGTCGCACAGCAAGAAGAACATCAACAAGTCTGTTGACGAGGCGCTTGCCACTCTTGGTGAGCTTTCCAAGCAGGCTAAGTCCGACGGCAAATGGGTACGCTGTTATTTGTCTGTCGTGTTTGAGTGTCCCTATGAAGGTACGGTTTCACCGGACCAGGTTGCCAGGATCACCGACAAGCTTGTCGAGCTGGGCGTCGATGAAATTTCTCTCGGCGACACCATCGGTGCAGCGACACCGCGGCAGGTGGAAAACGTCGTCAAATTGGTCTTGCGCAGCACTGAAATATCGAAGCTGGCGCTGCACTTCCATGATACGAGAGGAACCGCGCTTGCCAATGTTCTGGCCGGACTGGAATTGGGCATCTCAATTTTTGATTCCAGCTTGGGCGGCATGGGTGGCTGCCCATACGCACCTGGAGCCGCAGGAAATCTTGCCACTGAAGACCTCGTCTACATGCTTGAGGGTATGGGAGTAAAGACAGGAGTCGATCTGGAGAAACTGGTTGATGCCGGATGTCTGGCTGAAGAATTGTTGGAGAAAAAACTGCCTGGGAGGTATTTACGCGCATGCCTGTCGACGAGAGAAAAAGAGAATTGCAGCAAAGCGGGCACGGCCAGTGCGGTGAAACAATGACGAAAGAGGATGGTTCCTTGGACAGCGAAAATGTCTTGGTGGTCGAGCGGGAAGGTGAGCTTGTCTGGTTCAAACTAAACCGCAGCAAGGTCGCCAACTGCCTCAATCGGCCTCTTCTCAAGGCTCTGATTGATGCTTGCAACGAAGTTAAAAACGACCGCAGCGTGCGTGTTGTCGCCATAATCGGTGCCGGAAAGAAAGCCTTTTGCGCCGGAGCCGATCTGGCTGAGCGCAAAGGCATGACGCAGGCAGAAACACTCGACTATCTCGCATTGATTCAAAAGACCATGCGCACAATCGAAACTTTGCCGCAGCCGGTAATCGCAGCAATAAATGGTTCCGCTTACGGTGGAGGAACAGAACTAGCATTAGCCTGCGATTTGCGCGTTATGGTTGAAGAAGCACAGCTGCGATTGACCGAAGTAAAGCTTGGTATCATCCCTGGTGCCGGGGGGACGCAGCGCTTGCCGCGCTTGATCGGTAAGTCGAAAGCGAAGGAAATGATCCTTACTGGCGCACCAATAAACGCTTTTGAAGGACAGCAGATTGGACTTATTCACAAAGTCGTCACTGAGAAAAATTCACCGGACGAAGTGTACGATTCTATATTGATGGATGCAGTTAGAGAGTGGGTAAAGGAGATTGCCACCGGTGCGCCACTTTCGCTTGCTGCGGCCAAAGAGGCTATCGATAGCGGTTATGACCGCGATCTGGAAGCAGGATTGGCACTGGAAACCAAAGCATATTTGCAGCTTTTAAACACGAAAGACCGTTTGGAAGGGTTAGCCGCGTTTGCCGAAAAACGAAAGCCAGTATATTTAGGAGAATAATCTTGAATTTCCTTATCGACTCTCCAACGCGTGAGCCGCTGCCACTTCCAGTGACAGGACTGATTCTGTCGGGCGGCAAAAGCAAGCGTATGGGCAGACCGAAAGCGTTCTTGCCATACGAAGGCTCGACCGTGCTCGGACATATCGTTTCTGAGATCAAGGATTTGTTCAACGAGGTTTTCATAGTCGCCAACGAAGTGGAGAGTTACGAAGATCTCGGAGTTGACGTGGTGAAAGATATTCTGCCTCACCGCGGACCTCTAGGCGGAATTCTCTCCGGACTGATGACTGCGAGCAATCACTATGCATTCGTCATGGCTTGCGACATGCCGCTCATCGATAAGCGCATTGTCAGAGAACTTGTTTCCCGCCGTGAGGACAATGATGTGGTCGTGCTTTCGCACCCACAAGGCATCGAGCCGCTCTTTGGTGTTTACTCGAAAAACTGCATTAAGCCCCTTGAAGAGTCGTTGTTCGCCGGAAATCTTTCCGTTCAAGACTTTCTTTCCGGTCTGAAAGCCGGCATCTATGAATGGATGCCGGAGCGTGCCGACACCGAGATGCTGCCGCCATTTTTCAATATCAATACGCCCCAGGATTATTCCCGCGTGATTGCAAGAGCCGGAATGGGTGTTTCTATTTTGCCTGAACGCCGGACATAGTTTTTGTCGAACATTATTCGCGCCTTCCTCAAGTTTCACACCCTTGAAACTTCAAGCCGCAGGTAATTTTTCCGGTTGTAAAAGATTATATAATTTCGCATCGAGTTCAGGGAGTGTGTCATGGCAAAGCCGCAAGGAAATCGAGTCAAGCTTTTGATAGGGACGCGCAAAGGCGCGTTCACCCTCACATCCGATCCGGTGCGATCGACATGGAATTTAGAGGGACCACTCTATCTTGGGCACATCGTCCATCACTACATGGTTGATCCCAGAGATGCCAATTCGCAGGTCATGGCGATGAAGGCTGGGCACTTGGGTCCGACGGTGTTCTATTCGAAGGACGCCGGCAAAACCTGGAAAGAATCTTCAAAGCCCCCGCAGTTTCCTAAAGCTCCCGAGAAAAGTGGCACACCTGATCCTGATAAGTCGCTTTCCGAGATGACCGAATCCACTAAAGGCGACCAAACTGGAAAGGAAGGCAGCGCGGACGGCGCCAAAGACGGGAGTGCTGTTGATTTGGTTTTTTGGCTGACACCGGGTCATGAATCCCAACCCGGCGTTTGGTATGCAGGAACTGCACCGCCTGGAATGTTCATCACTACAGATGGTGGCGACACCTGGGCACCGGTCGATGGGTTTAACAAATACTGTGAAACTAGTGATGGATTGCATGGCGAAGGTGCAACTCCCGGTGGACAGCTGACGCACTCGATTCTCATCGATCCCAGAGATGCGAAACACATGTATGTTTCCATTTCTGTTGGTGGTACCTTCGAGACCACTGATGCCGGCGCGACCTGGACGCCGATAAACAAGGGCATCCAAGCTGACTTCCTTCCCGATCCCGATACGCCTTATGGGCATGATCCACACTTCGTTGTGATGCATCCGCAGAATCCGGATCGCCTCTATCAGCAAAATCACTGCGGCATTTATCGCATCGATAGACCGGATGCTAAATGGGTCCGCATTGGCGACAATATGCCTAAAGAAGCAGGAGACATCGGTTTTCCCATTGTCGTTCATCCGCATGATGTCGATCGTGCATGGGTGTTTCCTATGGATGGAACTGAAGTGTGGCCGCGCACAAGTCCTGGCGGAAGACCGGCAGTTTACGAAACCAAAGACGGCGGCTCGTCGTGGCACAGGCACGACAAAGGACTGCCGGCGGAGCACGGTTATTTCACAGTGAAACGTCAGGCAATGTGCGCGGATGCTGCCGTACCTCTAGGATTGTACTTCGGCACCACATGCGGTGAAGTCTGGGGAAGCCTCGACGAAGGTGCCAGCTACAATTGTTTGGTCAGACATCTGCCGGAAATCTATTCGATAACGGCAACCCTCGATTAGTTGCTGATTCAGTTTGCGTCCAGGCTTGAACCTATTTAGGTTCGGGACAATAGAAGGAACAAACCATGCTCGTTCACATTCCCAGCCCGCTTAGATCGTACACAAAGGGCGCTTCCAAAGTAGATGCAGACGGCGCCAGTGTCGATGAACTACTCAACCATCTCGACAAACAGTTTCCCGGAATCAAGTTTCGCATGATTGATGAACAAAGCCGCATGCGGCAGCACATCAAGATATTCGTGAATAAAGAAACTGTGGAAACTGTCAAAGCGCCTCTCAAATCCGCCGACGAAGTGCACATCATCTGCGCGCTCTCGGGAGGCTAGATTCGCTGTTTAGCGGCCGAAAAATGGGTAGCCCAGGCGTGATAGCTCGAATCTGAACCAGATGTAGAACGCGAGTATGGGCACCGCAATCGCAAAGCCGACTATTTGCCAGTAGTAGGGTGACTTGCCTGTTGGTGGTGTCGCCTCCGGTGTCTTGTTTATCAATGTATGCACCAGGATGATGATTCCGACCACCATTGAAAATGGAGCAAAGCAAACGATGCCGTCGATAACGGTTACTTTCGCCATCTTTGCGTGTGCCATTTGCAGTGTGTCATAGATAAAGAACTTTGCCAGGAGCAATCCCATCATAATTAAGCCGATTCCCAAACCGGCACGCTGTGAACGTGGTAGCGGCTCGGATGGTTGAACCTGTGCTTCTTGCCCGGAGATTGAAGTTGCTTCGAGAGACGTTTCTTCGAGCGAGGTTTCTGCAGCTTCCGGCGACGGTTCTTCGGTTTCCGTTGCGACTTCGTCAACCAGAGGTGCAAGCGAAGGTTTGGAAATTGCGACAAGCGAGCGAACGTTTTTCTCAGCTTCAACGAGCAATGTTGCACGAATAGAAATCGTAGTTTTTGGTTTTGTGACTTTTAGATCCAGAAACTCGTCTTTGTGAACTGCATCGGAAAATTCGCTCCATGGAATAAAGATCGGAACAAAACCTAGATGGCGAGCCAGTCCGGAAATGGCTAAATGTATCCCTTCCGAAGTTTCGAGAAAGAGCATTTTTTGCGTTGGTATCATCGACATGCGCACTCGTCCAACTGTCGCGTCTGAACCGGCTGGTTTTAACTTCGAGTATTCGCAGTCTTTTTTATACTTGTCTGCAAGATATCCCCATGGTGTCGCTGCCAGAAGCGCCCATAGATAAACCAGCATCCCGGCTGGTATCGCAAAAGTGGAGAGAAGAAATGGGAAGCTGTTCGAATCGTCCGGTCTGGTGAGGGAGCCGATGGAAAACACTCCCATTGCATGTTTAACTTCAGGCGGCTGTTCGATCTCTATCTGAAACTTGCCGGGCCTAAGAGTTGTGAATGCAAATATTGGACGACTCCAAATCCACTTAGGTGGTTTGCCGACTTTGTACAGAAAACGAGGTGGAATAGTCCCAGTTTTAATAGGGTTTCCATCCATATCTTTGACTGTTATCTTTGTCGCTCCAACCGCATTCGTCAGATTGACCCAATAAGGTTGTTGGCTGAGAGTTTCCTCTACCTTATAAGGACTGGTCTTTGCGTCGTAGTCCAGCCCTCGACCGTAAAAAACAACATATCTGCCTTTCTCCGGCAGTTCTACAGTCTGCGCTGGTTTGGTCAGCAATGACATGTGGAGCGGTTGTAGATATCTGGTATCCGGCTTGGAACTCCAGGCGCAAACGAGAGCGATGAACAGGAGCGCAAGTGGCCCAATCATCATTCGCTTCAGTCTGTTGATATCCACAAATTACCCCGACTACAGAGAGTTAGTATCGCGGCATTGAGCGATCGACATCAAGTGCCCACGCGGTTATTCCGCCTGTAAGATTGCGCACTTTCCGAAATCCATTTCGGCGCATAACGCTGGCGGCGTGATGACTTCTTACACCGGCGTGGCAGTAAACAACGATATCTTCGTTCTTATCGAGTTCGCCAAGGCGTCTTTCAAGTTCCGGCAGTGGTATCAAAACTGAGTTGTCTAGATTGCAGATCATCGTTTCTTCCATGCTTCTAACATCAAGGAGGAAGGGGCTTTTACCTGCTTTTACGAGATCGCTTAGTTCGGTTGCCGAGATCTCTGTTTCTTGTCGTTCAGTAGATTCCGAAGCAACATCGAGAGCTGGGCGATGCATGGCATCTCCCCTACGTGATTTGGGTTCAGTCGGGCAAACGAAATTGGTTTCGTGCAAAGAGGTGATGCTAGGCTGTTTTCCACAGAGAGGACAATTGGGATTGCGTTTCAAATTCAAAGTTTCGAAGTTTGCTTCGAGTGCATCATACAAAAGCAAACGACCCATGAGAGTTTGCCCCGTGCCCAGTAGTAATTTGATGGCTTCGGCAGCTTGGATCGAACCGATGACTCCGGCAAGAACGCCCAAAACCCCGCCCTCTGCGCAATTTGGAACGGCGCCTGCCTCTGGAGGGTCAGGATAAATGCAGCGGTAACAGGGACCTTGCGGTGGTGCAAAAACAGTTGCTTGCCCTTCGAATCGGAAAATGGATCCATAAACGAGAGGCTTTTTGCCCAGGACACAGGCATCATTGACGAGATAGCGAGTTTGAAAATTATCGGTTCCGTCGATTACTACGTCATAGCCGCCAATCAGTGTCAGCGCGTTCTCCACTGAGATGCGCTCTTCATGCACGATTACGCTAATCTCTGGATTGACTTCGAGCAATCGCGCCTTTGCCGATTGTGTTTTCTTTTTGCCGACGTTGTCTGTCGAATGCAAGATCTGTCGCTGTAGATTCGACAAATCCACCGTGTCGAAATCGACAATGCCGATTGTTCCTACGCCTGCAGCTGCCAAATAAAGACTGATAGGAGAACCCAACCCACCCATGCCGATGACCAGCGCGCGAGATTGTTTCAGTCGCACCTGTCCATTTTTGCCCACTTCTTCAAGCAAAAGATGGCGGCTGTATCTCGTCAGTTCGCTCGCTGACAATTCGGATGTAGATGTCGGGTCGCAGTTTGGCATTTAGGTTGAGCAAATGGCTTTGAGCTTTACGGTAGTGCGCCGGACCCTCACTTCTATTGTGAAACTCGGCTCTTACGCAAGGAAATGATAGCAGCCCGCGCTTGCCAATAGGTGCGGCATGAACAGGCTAGCACTTGAGTGACTGTTGCCTGCCGCGCTCAGTTTTTCAAATGTGGGTTAAAGTGCAACTAGTTGGACCGGCGCTGGGCCCGTTTCACTTTCAACTCTGGAGCGCCGCCGGGCAGGAGACTGATGGAGAAAGCCAACATAATTGCCGCCTGGATCGCCATTCTTGTCGGCTTCTTTGCCGGTGTTATACCAGGCCTGTTTTTCCACGATGAAGAGTGGATGGGCGGTTATTCGAGCTGGCCGCGGCGGCTCATGCGCCTTGGGCATGTGTCCTTTTTCGGCATCGCATTCGTTAATCTAGCCTTTGCTTTCACAGTGTCGCACTTGAATTTGACAGGAGATCTGGTCAAAACATCCTCAGTCCTATTCATCGTTGCGCAGATTGCCATGCCCACAATCTGCTATGGAGCATCAGTTAAGAAAGTGTTGCGCCCCCGTGCTCAGCCTTATTATTGGCGCATCGGCACTTTTAGTCGCCATCTTTCAAGGACCAAGAGTTTGAAAATCGCGCTCATCTCAATGAACGGAATCCGAGCCAACGACAAGGAACTCTTGCGGTTGGGCCTGAACTTGCCCGGGTTTGTGGAACGCAGCCGAGCGATTGCGTCGCTTCCGAGCCTCGGTCTTTTGACCCTTGGTGCTCTTACACCTGCCGAACACCAACAGACATACTTGGAAGTGCCGGACATTAATGAATTGGACCAGCTTCCGACGGGTTACGACCTGGCGGCGATTTCTTGCTTCAGCGCACAGATTGAGGAGGCATATCAACTGGCTGACCGGCTTCGAGCCGCCGGTACCAAGGTGGTGATGGGCGGTAATCATGTTTCGTCGGAAACAGAGGAGGCTTTGACGCACGCAGACTGCGTGATGATAGGCGAAGGCGAGTTGTTCTGGGCGACGATGCTTGCGGATTGTCAGCGCGGAGAATTGAAAGAGACCTATGGCAGCATGTTCGGCAATTTCAATCTAGAAGATGCGCCGCTTCCTGCATACGGATTGCTTGAACCTGCCAAATACAATCGTGTCACGCTCCAGACAAGCAGAGGCTGCCCGATGCGCTGCGAGTTTTGCGCCAGCTCTGTACTCTATACTCGGCGCTACAAGCAGAAACCGAAAGAGCTGGTGCTCGCCGAAATCCATCAATTGAAGGCGCTATTCCCTCGACCTTTCATAGAATTTGTCGATGACAATACCTTTGTCGACAGACGCTATTGGAAAACACTCTTGCCAGAGTTGGCTGAAGAGCAGGTGCGCTGGTTTGCCGAAACCGATGTTTCGGTGGCTGATGATCCCGAAATGCTCGAGGCCATGAAGCTAGCCGGTTGCAAGCAAGTGCTTATCGGATTTGAAAGTCCTGTGGAAGAAGGGCTGAACGGGCTTGAGCTTAATTCCAATTGGAAAGCTAAACGCTGGAAGAAGTACAAACACGCTATTCAGAGGATTCA
>PNLN01000152.1 GCA_013823055.1 Cyanobacteria bacterium DS2.3.42 | reverse complement strand
GGAATGTTCTTCAACGCTTCCCACAGAGTGCCGCGATAGTAGTAGCACTCAACGCAAGTCTTCGGATCCATTTGCAGAGCCGTGTTGTACTCCGTCATTGCCCTATTCAGGTTGTTTGCTGCCTGATACGCAGTTCCCAGGTTCATATGTGTCGATGGATCGTTCCACAGCTTGAGGGCCGCTTCGTAATCAAGAATCGCGCCAGGAAGGTCCGGCTTCGCTGCATCGGTTTGCTTCTTGATTGCAGAATCGATCAGTGGAGCAGCCTTAATTTGCTGTGCACCTGCGAGAACTCCCTTGTAGTTAGCATTGGTGGGAGCCATACTGAGCGCCTTTTTGTACGCTTCAATTGCAAGGTCGATATCGCCCTTCGCCTGATAGCAAGTTCCCATGCCATAAACGAAAGAATCGTTATTGGGCAGAAGTCCAATCGCTTCCTTGTACTTAGCAATTGATTCGTCGTACTTTTGATCTGTCTGCAGTTTTACAGCAGCTTCGTAAGCCGCAGCGGCATCGCCTTGCTTTTTGGCATCGCCAGAAGTAGTCAGCTTTTGAACGTCATTGACGTTCTTACCGAGTCGGGCAATGCGTGACTGCGCATCTGACGCGTAAGCACCACGCGGATCCCTCTTCACGTAGTCCTGATACTCGTTCCACGCCTGATTTCCCTTGCCGAAATTCTCGTCGAGAATACCCATGAAATACAGGTTTCCCACTTGTCCTTTCTGATCGAGATCGTAGCCCTTCTTGTAAGCATCGTACGCTTTTTGGAAATTGTCGGTTGCTTGATAGCAAGCAGCCAAACTTGTCCAACCTGCTGCGTTGTTCGGGTACTGCTTCAGACCTTGTTCATACAGCGGAATGGCACCGGCAAAATCACCAGCCGTCTGCTTCTGATAGCCATCATTCATTACCGGTCCGACAGCACTTGCTTTTGCAGCAGCTAAAGCATCTGCGTATTGCTTGTTCTTCGGATCCATGCTGACAGCTTGTTGGAAATACTTGATTGCGTTATCCCAATCTTCTTTCTGTTGATAAATAGCACCGAGTGCGAACGGCACTGATGCTTCTTTCGGCTTTAACTGAGCGATTTGCTGATAAAGTCCGATCGCTACGTCGTAATTCTTCTGGTTGTAGGCATCAATTGCTTGTGCGCTAAGTTTTTCGGTTTCAGCATTTGCCTTTGCTTCGGCCTGAGTTTGCATCGTGAGAGTATCTGCAACATTCTTGCTCAAGGCAGCAATTCTTGCATTCGCCTCTTTTATGAACTGACCGTTGGGTGCTTCCCGTTTGTATTGATTGTATTTATCGAACGCAGCTTGTCCGCGTTTGTAATTTTCATCAATCACTGCCATGAAATACAGGCAGTTTACTTCGCCTTTTGGATCAACTGAATAGGCTTTCTTGTAACTATTGAAAGCGTTGTTGAAATCGTCTGCAGCCTGATATGCACTGCCCATGTTCCGGTACAAGGGACCGCTAGTCGGAAGTAACGCTATCGCCTCCTGATACTTAGCAATAGCCTCCTGATACTTCCCGTCTTGCTGCAATTTAACAGCAGCATCAGCAATCGGAGCAACTTTGTCACCAGTAGCATTGTTAACTGCTTCCAAATACTCTTTATTCTTCGGATTCTTCGGATCTATCGATGCCGCTTGTTTATATTGTGCAATCGCGTCGTCGATCTTCCCTAACTTCTGCAGGTAAGAACCGTACACGGCGTAGTATTCAGGCTCCTTAGGCTGCAATGCAATCGCCTTTTGAATGAATCCAATTGCTTCTTCAGTCTTACCAGCATTGTTCAGATTGGCAGCTGCTGCGACCGCTTCATCTGCTGCTTTTTCAGCATCCTTTTCAGCTTTACCCTTGATCTTGATAGTAGCGTTGGGATCTTTATTCAGCGCAGCAAGTCGCTCTTTGGCTGCCTGATAATACTGTCCATTCGGTGCTTGAGAGACATATTTTAAGTACTCTCCTTGAGCTTGTGGACCCTTTCCGTAATGCTCATCAATGACGGCCATCAGGTACAGATCATTTACCTGTCCCTTAGGATCGACTTCCAGAGCCTTCTGATATGCATCGCGAGCTCGCGAATAATTTTCCA
Organism: Cyanobacteria bacterium DS2.3.42; assembly: GCA_013823055.1. Classification (GTDB taxonomy): domain Bacteria; phylum Cyanobacteriota; class Vampirovibrionia; order Obscuribacterales; family Obscuribacteraceae; genus QKMZ01. Next base: position 10,738 of record PNLN01000152.1, on the reverse strand, counting down.
TCGCATACTGTGCACTGGCTAAGTTGAACCAAAGCGGCGCATTATCCGGCTGAATAGCAAGTGCTGCCTGATAGCCGTCAATCGCTCCGAGGTAATCCTCAGCCTTGTGCTTTGCCACAGCCGCATCGATGATAGGTTTGACTTTGGCTTCCTTAGCGGATTCCATTGCGTTTGAATACGTCTTGTTCTTCGGATCAAGTCCAAGTGCTGTGTTGTAATCAGCCATAGCTTGATCGAACTGCTTCAGCATCTGCTCGGCGGCGCCGCGGTTGTAATAATAGGCGGCGTTCTTTGGATCTTTTTGAACGAGAGCAGAATAAAGTTTTACTGCATCATCATAGCGACCGGCTTTATAAGCATCTCCTGCAGCGCCTTCAGACTGAGCAATCTGCTTGTCTTGCAGCAGTTGATTGCAACTCTTAAATCCTTCTGCTGCCGCAGTGTTTCTCGGATCAATCTGCAACGCTTTTTGGTAAGCCTCGATCGCTTTTGGATAATCTTCCTGCGCCTGATACACGGTTCCCATATTCACCCAAATGTCGGGGTTGTTAGGAGCCGCTTGCAGAGCCAATTTATATTCTTCAAGCGCCGGCGCGTAGAGTTTCTTTGCTTGCAAATCAACACCATTATTGATGTGCTTGTCGATGGTGGCTTTCTTGATCAAGTCCGGCAAAGCAGCCAACAACCGTTGCGCGGTCGGATTATTGCCTTTCGATAATTGAATTGCTTGCTTGTACTCAGCAGTGGCACCACCGAAGTCGCCGCGGAATTGCAATGCTTGACCGAGACCAATGTGGTTATCGGGAGCCAGGGGATCTTTCTTGAGAGCGTCTTCCCATGCGGCTTGCAATGCATCCAAAGTATCGCTGTCAGTGGGGTTGAAACCAAGCGCTCTACCAAATGCTGCTACAGCGCCAGGCAAATCACCTTTCGCTTGCAACGCTTGTCCAAGTTTTACTTCAACTTCTGCACTATCTCCGGAGCGCGCAGCGCCTTGATATTCTTTGATTGCATCATCAACATTGTCTCTGACACGATAAACATCGCCGAGTTTGATGTGAATCTTAGGGTCGTCCTTGATTTTGAGCGCTTCTGCATATTCAACTATTGCGCCGACAAAATCTCCGGACATGCGGGCTTGATCGGCCATCGCCACACGCGTTTTGAAATCGCGCGGATCTTTGCCTAACATGCGAATGATGCCTTCCACGTTTTGCGCAGTGGTGGCATTGGTTTTATTCAGGTAGTAAGCCTGGTGAAACTGCTTGAGCGCCTCTTGTGGATTGCTTTTGGCTAATTGCAAACCATAGTTGTTATGCGCAATTGCCAAATTCTCTCGAGCGAGTTGATAGCTTTTGTCCATCTGCAAGGCCGCTTCGAACTTCTGAATAGCAAGAGCGAAGTTGCCCGCATTGAGAGCCTTCACGCCCTCATTGTTCATGCCGATTACTGCGTTTGCATCGGCAAATGCGCTTAGGGCACCGGGACCTATGAATACTGTCCCCGCCACCACAAGCGAAAGGAAAATTCTTTTTGCTACGCCTCGATCAGAAATGGATGACACCACTGCACGCCCCTTGAAAAATCGCGATTCAGTCTATGAATTTGGAATTGAATACGCCGTAACTTGCCAGCCGGAGGTTGGACCCCTGCGGGCTGATTCAGCATACCAAGAATGGATTTTAATTGAATCTATTTATATCGATACCGGATTTTTACTGATCTCCTGAAAACTCAGGCACGTGAAAACCACACCCTCTTCGAACTGTTTCCAGCCGAAGCTGTGATGCCAACGTCAAATCGGCAACTTTTTGCAATGCAGAACGCCAACCGATATCGGTTGAAGTTCCTGTGACATATAGCTGCAAGCGTTTCGCAAGGCAAAATAGTCTGCAAAACGCAGCCGCTATTCAATCACTCAGTTTTCAAGCAGACCTGGCTTATGCCTCGGGCTCGATCAATCCGTAGTTGCCGTCGCGTCTGTGATAGACAGTGTTGACCTGAGATGTCTCTGAGTTGATGAACATGAAGAAGTCATGTCCTAACAGATCCATATGCTTGCAAGCTTCTTCAGGCAACATCGGCTTCAATGGGAAGCGCTTCGAGCGAACAATTTTCGGTTTGATGTCCTCCATGGCAATTTCTTTTTGGACGGCGAAATCGTCGTCCTCAGATGGACTGACGTCAACAGGCGGAGCGTGTTCCCCGCGGTCCTTGCCCTTATTGCCCTTATGCCAATACCTTGTCTTGTATTTCCTGAGTTGGCGCTCGATCTTGTCGGCGACGAGATCGATGGAGGCATACATATTCTCGGTCGACTCTTCTCCTCGGATGACGGCGCCGTTTAGGCTGATTGTGATTTCTGCCGTCTGGCTTTGCGCGATCGACGGGTTCTTGGCTACGCTCAGTAGGGCAGTGATGCTGAGAGCATGATCGAAGTGCTTCTGCGATCGAGCTAACTTGTCTACCAAATAATCTTTAAGGGCTGGGGTGAGCTCGATATTGCGCCCGGTTACGGTCACTTGCATGATCAAACCTCCTTTCAGAGGGGGACTATATATTGGAAAACCGGCCAGGAAAGCTGAGTGCCTCCGCGCTCGCTGTCATGCCGGTGATATTGGTTTATTGAAAATCGTCAATTGCTAACCAGTATTGAACCTTGGAGATGCCAAAGCCGTTTCGGTCGAATCACTTACCATTTTTGTACCCGCGTCCGGTAAATATTCACCCTAACGGCAGGCCTTTAACTACATTTTGATCGCTTGAAAGGCTGAAGACAATCCCTCAATCGCTCGGCTTAATCTCCTGCAGATTCCAGGCGGCAAGGAATCGGACGGGGCGATGCCATGCGCCCGGAAGAATCCCGTAGGGGCGACGCCATGTGTCGCGCTAGGTCGCCTGGGCGATGCATGGCATCGCCCGTTACAAAGACCAATCTATTTAAGTCCGGAAACTGCGTCCAAAGAGATCTGAGCAGCGTCAAGATAGCTAAGTGGACGTGCGCCAGGAGCGTTTTTCGGCTGAGAACGTTCTGCAAAAGCCGGCTGTCCTAGCCATCCATTAACTTCACCATCTCTCTGAGGTGTGGCTGTGCCTCTGTAAGCACGAGCATAGTGCTCGATGACCGTCGGAGGCAGGCGCTTCAAATTGCTTTGCACCTCGACCAGTTTAGCGACCAGCTCCAGAGCCTCACGCGGCCACATTGGGCGGCGAAGGTGTTCACTCAAAGCGTCCTCGGATGCCAATTCAAGCCCTTTGCCGTCCACTGCTTTGACTCGCGCAAGCAATTTGTAAGCCCCGACCTTGGTCACATCCAGTGGCAAGGAAGTGCGCTCCAGAGGAGAACGCTTGGCCAGCACATTATGCCTGTCCAACTGGCGCAAAATCAGAACATAGAAGTCCCCGCGCGATATGGAAGCGGCGGGATCGCCCATTGCCAATGGTTCGATAACGCCGGCACTGGTCAATTCGCGCAAAGCAAAGAGACGATACCGAGAGTTGACAGGGAAGAATTCAAAATACTTCGAAAGGCATACCAGCTGTTCTTCTGTCGGCTGGTGATTGGGATATAGACTGGCGGAAGTGGCTTCTGCTGCCTTACAGGCACGCATGAAATCATTAATTGCTTCAGTCCTCGTGCCCATGCCGTCGCCGATTACATGAACTTCCACATCCGGCTTGCCGCTCAGCTGTCTGACCATTCTGACCGTTGCCAGAGTGTAGTCATAAGCCGAGTACTTCTGCCATTTGGAGTTCCAATAAGCCATCGGCGCAATGATGTCTGTGTATTTCGCCAAGAGGCGCCAGGGGGTCTTAGCCACCTGGGGAGCGCGATTTAGAGGACTATAGACAACTGCCATGATTGGCATTGTCGGTCCGACGGCCTCGCGGATGCGCTTCAAATAGGCTTCTACTGCCTTAGCATCGAGATTTTTTTCCAAATTCGGCGCAATCGCATCGACGTGTTCGCCGCGTTCGCTTGTGTATTTGGCGGCTGCAATCATCTTATCTGCGTCGGCTGTCGTGTTGGCCAGCTCGTGGTAGCCCCAGGCAATGACGCGAATCTTGTACCTGTGGGCGGCATCAATGAGAGCGCCCAGGCGGGCAGGTTCGCACACGCCGGCAGTTGTGCTGCGCGACGTTTGAATAAAAATATTGCGAATCCCATGACTGTGCATCTTTTGACAGTAAGAGTCGGCATTCTCGACCAGCGGATAATTCCACATATTGATCCAGAGACCAGCTCCATCAGCGGGTCCTGTCAAATGCCGAGAGCTGCTGCCAGGTGTATGCGCTTGAGTCCTGCCTAAAGCGAGGCTCTCCTGGGCCATAGCAGCAGGACACGCAGACGACGCAACTGAAAGACCAGACAACAAGGCGGTAATCGCAAGTGTTCTTACCTTGCTAGCTAAGATGTTAGCTATTAAGCCGCTCATGGACACCTTACTTTCTAGTAAACGGGATTTAACAATTATAGCTACTTACTACCAAAAATAAACGGGCTTTTATTATTCAAGCAGTTCTCGGCAATTTCCGCTAGACCGACCAGCCTGGGCAGGTTTGAGCGATCGGTGCGAAGAAGCTGCGATAATTCTTCTTCAGGACGAGTGTCCTGATAATGTTATCCCCACGTAAAAGCACTTGTTAAACGCGATGTAAAAGCATCTTCAGAACAAGTTTTTAGCCCGTCATGCAACGAACAAATCAGGAATTCAATGAAAATCGCGCTCGGACAAATCAACACCACTGTCGGTGACATCACCGGAAACATAGACAGGATGCTGGATTTCGCAAATCGCGCCAAAGCGGCAGCTGCCGATGTGATTGTCTTTCCGGAATTGGCTATAACCGGCTATCCACCGCTCGATCTGCTCCTCAAAGACAGTTTCATCCAGGCTAATTTGGACGGGCTGCACAAGCTCAAAGAACGGCTGCCCATTGCCGCTATAGTCGGTTTCGTAGACGTCAATCATGGCAAAGGGAAACATCTCTTCAATGCTTGCGCATTTCTGGAAGGCGGCGCCATCAAAGCGGTTCAACATAAAACCTTGCTGCCGACTTATGACGTGTTTGACGAGGATCGCTATTTTCAGCCGGCTTCTCAGCACACCCCTATTCAATTCAAAGACATAAATATAGGTCTGTCCATCTGCGAAGACATCTGGACGCGCGGCGACATCCTGGAAAAACTTTCCTATCAGATAGATCCGCTGCAGTTGTTGAGCGAGAAAAAACCGGAATTACTAATCAATATTTCCGCTTCCCCTTTTGGAGTCGGCAAAGAACACATTCGCCTGGAGCTGGTCAAAGAGCAAACTCGGCGCCACCATTTGCCGATGATTTATGTGAACAGTGTGGGCGGAAACGATCAATTGATATTTGACGGGCGCTCTTTTGTGATGAACGAAAAGGGTGAACTGGTTGCGATGGCCAGAGCCTTTGAAGAAGATCTGATCTATGTAGATGTGGAACTGACCGAAAACGCGGCGGCAAAAACATCCAAGCCCAAGGAGACCGAGGCCAAGATTGCACCAGGCAAGACGAAGAAAGAAACCTCTGTCAAATTGACCGGCACGATCGAAGAGTTTTCCTCAGACAGAACGGTCAACACGCTAGCAGCTCTTGTGTTAGGCACAAGAGACTACATGGGAAAATGTGGATTCAAACGTGCGGTAATCGGACTTTCAGGCGGCATTGACTCTGCCGTAACAGCAGCCATCGCGGTCAAAGCAGTGGGCAAAGAAAACGTCATGGGCATCGCTATGCCATCTCCATTCTCTTCCAAGCACTCAGTCGATGACGCCCGAGAGCTTGCGGAGAATCTCGGCATCGAGTTTCACATTGTTCCCATCGAGCCGGCTATGAAGGCTTATGAAAGTATGCTGGCGCCACTGTTTACCGGACGCGAGCCTGATGTCACAGAAGAGAATATTCAGGCGCGCATACGGGGGGCGATACTGATGGCCGCCTCCAACAAGATGGGACATCTGGTCTTGGCCACAGGCAACAAATCGGAGTTGGCGGTCGGTTATTGCACCTTATATGGTGACATGTGCGGCGGGCTTGCGGTTATATCCGACCTTCCCAAAATGATGGTCTATGACGTAGCAAGATACATAAATGAGGAAGCTGGAAAGCCGGTCATTCCAGTCAGCACCATTGATAAACCGCCATCGGCTGAACTGCGTCCGGATCAACTAGACCAGGATAGCCTGCCACCATATGTGATATTGGATGGTATCTTGCACGCGTATGTAGAGCAGCGCCGCAAACCTGACGAGATTATCCGCCTGGGTTATCGGCCGGAAGTTGTTCAGGACGTCATCAATCGCATCGACCGCAATGAATACAAGCGCAAACAGTCCGCCCCCGGGCTCAAAGTTTCCTCCCGGGCCTTCGGCATGGGCTGGCGCATGCCAATCGCTCAGCGTTTCCAGGAAAAGGCAACGGAGCCGGCCGGGACACCCCTAAAATGAGTGCTATGCTGGTAGCGACTTACAATAGAAGTAATTCGATTGTTATTTAATTTGTCGCTTTATTGTTCGTGGCAGTGTTCTTTCCAAATAATTGAATAGTAGCTGCAGCCGACGTTTTTCTGGACTGCCTGGAGGTCCACATGAACCGCAAGGAAGAAGAGATCAAAAAGAAGCTCCTAGAGCTGGAAACTTCAGTCCTCAAAGAATCACCAAGTCAGCTTGCCGCAGAACATAAATCTACGACTTTAAAAACCAGCGATCCGCAAACGCCGGCGACAACAGTAAAGTCGGATCTATGCTATTTCGGCGGTCTGGGATTGATTGGCGTCGGCATTTTGATGCTTTTCCAACACGTCACAGTCGGATCCGGATTTATGTTCGGAATGCTGGGCATGGGCTCCGGCGGATTCGGACTTTTGCTCATTCCATTGATGGTTGGTATCGGCTGGATGTTTTATGATTCCAAAAGTCGCGCCGGCTGGATGATTACAGCGGGATCCTGCGCGCTAATTTTCTTTGCCATTCTCTCGTCATTGAGAATGAATTTCCCAAACTTGACCTTGCTCAACATGGTCATGATGCTTTTGCCTTTCGCTATTGGTGGCGCGCTTCTACTTAAAGGTATGGGCGGTCCCAAGGGTGTTGAAGAAACCCTAAAGGGCGAAATCAAGCAAATCAAGAAGGAAAAGGATAGTTAAGCAATTTCGGGTTTTTGCGACTTAATCGGTCCTGGCTTGTAGACTAGGGCGTTTATGGCATCGGCAAACCCGGACAACAAAAAATGACTCAAGCGCATCTTGAAACCGAGAGAAAACTGGTTCTTCTTGAGAAACGCCCAAACGGGCTGGCAATCATTACCTTCGACTCGGGACAAAAGGAAAACTTTCTTTCGACCACTGTCTTGAGGCAGTTAGAAGGGGCGCTCGATGAAATTGAGCGAGACAGCAGCGTCAAGGCGATAAGCATGATCTCGGGGCTAGAAAACAACTTCATTGCCGGCGCAGATTTGCACGAAGTTCTTAAATTGAATTACGACGAAGTCCACGAGATGGCGCGCCGCGGACAGGATTTGCTTACGCGCATAAGCAATCTTGCCATTCCGGTTGTTTGCGGCATCCATGGCTCATGCCTGGGTGGCGGACTGGAAATGGCGCTCAGTGCGGCTCGACGCATTGCTACAGATGCGCCGGAAACAGTTATTGGTTTACCAGAAGTAAAACTTGGACTGATTCCAGGTCTTGGAGGAACTCAACGCCTGCCGAGGCTGATTGATCTGCGATCGGCTTGCGAATTCATACTCTTTGCTCAAGCGGTAGATGTACGGAAGGCGCAAGAGTTGGGCATCATCGACGAGATTGTCGACAGAAATGATTTGCATTCACGCGTTGAAAGCTATGCTCTGGAATTGGCCAGCGATCCCGATTGGAAATCGCGCCCGCATGGTGCCGTTATGGATGCGCCGGAAAAGCAAGAAAAATATTTCAAAATGATGGAACGCACGCTGCGCATCAAGACTAAAGGCAATTATCCGGCGCCTGTAAAAGCGCTTGAATCCATTCGTATCGGGCTTTCCGAAGGCATGGAGAAAGGGCACGAATTTGAAGCGCGAGCGTTTGCCGACCTTGCATTTGGTGAAACCTCCCGCAACTTGATTTTTCTGTTTTTCACAACTGAGTTTTACAAAATGTCCGCCGCAGCTAAAGCCGCCAAGCAAGGCTCAGGCGCAATCAAATCAGTCGGTATCGTAGGCGGTGGCTTGATGGGCACAAACATCGCCAGCTGGGCCGCCATAAGAGGATTTGATGTCACAGTAAAAGCGGCTAGCGATGCCCGTCAAGAATTGATGGTGGAAACAGTCGAGAACAATGTCAGTCGCGCCGCAAACAGTGCTGAAAACGAAGGCAAGACCCAAACAACATCGACTATAAAGTCTGCCAAAAGCTTTGAAGACCTGGCGGATGTTGACCTTCTCATCGAAGCGTGCGCTGAAGATTTTGATACCAAGGTGAAAATCCTTTCGCAAATTCTGCCTATATTGAAACCGTCGGCAATTGTAGCGACAAACACTTCCTCACTGTCCATCAATGCTCTGGTCGAAAAGGTAGGCGCCAAGCACGATTGCTTCGGCATACACTTCTTTCATCCGGTAGATAGAATGCCTCTGGTTGAAGTCATCCCCGCCAAGAATGCCGGCAAAGAGAGTCAGTCGAAAGTACTGGCATTTCTTTCCACCTTGGACAAATTGCCGCTGCCCATCAAAGACAGTACTTGCTTCCTGGTCAATCGCATTCTTTGCTGCTACATAAACGAAGCAGCGCGTTTGGTCGATCAAGGTGTTGCAGTCAATTGGATTGAAGACGCCGCAATTGACTTCGGAATGCCGCTTGGTCCCTGGGGTGTGACCGATGAAGTGGGCATGGACGTTGCCCTTCTTGTGGCTGATTCATTACAGGCTAATATCGGCGAACGATTCACAAAACCAGACGTACTCAAAGGCGTTAAAGACATAGGCATCATCGGAAAACGCCATGGCAAAGGCATCTACAACTGGGATGAGTCTGGAAAAAATCTGGGACTCGAACCTGATTTAAGCAACATTCTCAAATTGAACGTGAGCGCCGAGAAGGCACCACCTGAAGAGTGTAAGAAACTGGCGGAGCACATTATCCTGCCAATGATCGACGAAGCGGCACGCTGCCTGGACGAAAAGGTCGTTCGACGCCCTCGTGAAATCGATGTGGCAACTGTAATGGGAATGGGTTTCCCACCCTTTCGCGGTGGCTTACTGCGCTATGCCGATTCACTGGGCATCGCTTACATCATCTCGAAACTGGAAGAGATTTACAGCCTTCCAGGACCGAAGCGCGAAGTCAGTTCGTACCTCAGGCAAATGAGCGAGAACGGTCGTAGCTTCTACAGCAGCGGCAAGGACTCGGGCGATAACTAAATGGAGAAGGCGAGGCTTTTTGTCGGCACTTTTCTTGATGCTGAATCAACCGCTGTCGTCTCCAAACTAAAGCAGTTGAATAGCGATCTTTCTATGCGGTGGCGCTTGAATGCACGCTTCGTTCCGTTGCCGAAGCTGCACCTGACCTGGCTCTTCATCGGTGACGTCGAACACACGTTGATCGAAACAGTCAAGTCAGACCTGAAGATCACAATCGAAAAGTGGAAAGAGAACAGTCAAAACAGATCCTTTGATATTCAATATGATTGCGCAGAAGTGTGGCCGTCACTTAAGTCCCCGCGCGTTCTTGTGCTGGAAAGCACGCAAAATACAGAAGGTTCGGAAGTTTCGGAAGTTTCGGGAAGTACAGCACATCGCTCTCCGGCAGAATCCCTCAATTTTGTAATCAGTGAAGGCTTGAGCAGTTACTGCGAAAGAAGCGACAAGGTAGAAAGATTCAAGCGTTTTCGCCCGCACCTTACTGTTTGTCGCTTTTCGCTTGATGCAAATCAAAAGGAAAGTAGGCGGGTGAAACGCTCACTCGAAGATTTTAAAACACCAGAAGATCTCTTCCCACTCACACACAAGATAAGAACGGTCTCTCTAATCGAAAGCAACCTGAACGACGGTCCGAACGGCTACTCGAGCATCCTCGATATTACTTTGTGACGCATCGCGACGGGCGACCGATGGCGTCAGGTTCTCTTAGGGGTCACGCATGGCGTGACCCGGTTCAAAATTTCGCGACGGACGATGCATAGCATCGCCCCTCTTACTGGAAGTTCTCTTTGAAGTAAGAGCGCATGCGCTGGAAGTAGCTCTTTTTGGCGGGCTTGGTTTCCTTTTGTTCTTCTTGAACAACTGGAACCTTTTGCGCCAGCGCCTTCGGTGCGGGCGGGGCTACGTGCGGTGCCGGTGCAACGCGAGGATGTGCAACCTTGTCGCCAGGCACGAATTGAGTGAGAGCATCTTTGTGCGGAGCCGGATTAACATGCGCCGGAACAAATTTGCTGTGAGGAGGTGAAGAAGGAGCCATAGAACTGGGGCTGCTCAACTTTCCGTCCGGCGTCGATTCGGGAGCTGGAGAGATTTTTGGTTTTACCGGCTCGGGCTTGGCAGTCTCGGACACTTCACCACCTTTGGTGGCACCAGGTCCGTCCACTTCGAAAGTTTCTTTCTGATTCAAATCAGATGCAGATGACGGATCGACTTCAATCGGGCCCTTCAACTCCAGTCCGTTGACGGGCTGCACACTGCGCACTGTCTCTTCATTAGCAGGAAGCGGCGAAACTCTGACCTTCTCAGTCTTTTCAAC
>PNLN01000151.1 GCA_013823055.1 Cyanobacteria bacterium DS2.3.42 | reverse complement strand
CTGCAAGAAAAATCTTTCTTTTGGGGGCTTGCCAAATCTTTGTCTTTACCCTTTGTTGACAGGTCTATGCCCGTTCACTATGATGCGGTTAGTCTCAGTCTTGGACAGAAATAAAAAAAGTTTTGTCCTACAGAATTGAGTAATCGGGGTTCCCACTCGAGATGGCCACGTATACCTATGAGCCCTGGGCGCAAGCCCAATAATAGGACAAAGCCCGTAAAAAGGTTGCAGTCCGGGAAGTAGGAAACGGTAAACCGTTTAGGAGGTTCCCCACCTGGAACATTCCGGGTCAAAACTCATTCTTGTTCGGGGCTGGGACGTCCCATTAAATCCGGAGCTTCAATAACTCCGGTTGAATAGAAGACGGCAAAAGTGAATCTCAAGTTGAATGGCAGGCAGAAGACGATTCTTCTGGGTGAGCTGTTCGGCAGCTATATAAAAGATTCTTGTGTCATAGCACTTGAAGGTCCGCTCGGCGCAGGCAAAACCACCTTTGTCAAAGGTTTGGCGCAAGGGTTGGGCGTGAAAGAGGTAGTTCAAAGTCCTACCTTTACTATGCTGAATGAATACCACTCAGGCAGACTTCCTCTTTATCATCTCGATCTCTATCGCTTGAGCGAGTCAAGTGAGAGTCAAGCTCGCGCGCTTGGAGATCAGCTTGTTTTGGAGCTGGAGGAGTTTGTATATCAAAGGATGGTTTGCGTAATTGAGTGGAGTGAATTGTTCAAATTGATCGAAACTGGCAGTTCGCATATCTCCTATCTAGATGAGTTGGACCACCTGACTATTCGTTTTGCTTACGAATCTGACGATGGGATCTCAAGCAAAGGGCTCGACGATGAGGATGAATCCGAAGAAGACCTCAGCCGCACGGCGTTCTTGAGTGGTTGTGGAGCGCAGTCACAGGCGGTTTTGGACCAGGTTGCCGGGAAGTTTGCAGACGTCCAAAAGTGAGCAAAATTTTCGCTTTGTAAAAGAAGGGTTTTATCCCGCCTCTCAAAAATCTTCAAAACCAGCGTAGTCACACGAATTGAATCATCTTCATGTATCACAAAAAGGGGTACCTTTCGGCTGGGCCGATTTTTAGAGGGGGGTTGACGACCGTGTTATAGTACCGGCTTGTCTGCATATCTTGACAGGTTGTCGTTCCGAGGTGCCGCGTTTCAAATGGCGAAATATCTAGTTATTGTTGAGTCTCCGCCCAAAGCCAAGACGATTTCAAAAATCCTGGGTAAGGATTACCAGGTTAAGGCCAGCGTTGGACATGTGCGCGACTTGCCGCGCAACAAGCTAGGCGTCAATGTACGCAAGAATTTCGAACCTCTTTATGAGATTCTGAAAGAGAAAGAACCGATCGTGAAGGAGCTCAAGGAAGCTGCCGACGAAGCGGAACAAGTCTATCTCGCGCCCGACCCTGACCGCGAAGGTGAAGCAATTGCCTGGCATTTGTCAGAAATTTTGGAATTGCCGAATAAGAAAGTACATCGCATCGAGTTCAACGAAATCACCAAGGACGCTATCCTTGCAGCGATTAAGGCTCCACGTAAGATTGACAAGCGCCTGGTAGATGCTCAGCAAGCACGCCGTGTTCTTGATAGATTGGTCGGCTACAAGATCAGTCCGCTGCTCTGGAGAAAGGTCAACGGACGCTCGGCTGGTCGTGTTCAATCAGTTGCCGTGCGCCTGATCTGTGAACGCGAAGTTGAAGTTGAAGGTTTTGACCCCAAAGAATATTGGTCTATCAAAGCCGAACTTTCCCGCTCAAGATCCAAACAATCGTTTATCGCTCCCTTATATAAGTACGACGGCAAACGCGTAATTGCGGCGTCGGAAAAAGCCGCTGCCAATTCGATGGTCATCGACAGTGAAAAGTTGGCCAACAAAATTCTCAAATCAATTGAGAACGAGGAGTTCAAAGTCAGCTCTGTGACTGAGAAGACAAGCCAGAGACAACCGTCTCCGCCCTTCATCACCTCGACACTGCAACGGGAAGCTTCCACCGTACTTGGTTACGCTGTGAAGAAAACCATGCAAGTGGCTCAAACCTTGTATGAAGGCGTAGAGCTTGGCGCGCAGGGCGCAACCGGTCTCATCACATATATGAGAACCGACTCCACCCGGGTTGCCCAGTCGGCCCAGGAAGAAGCGCTCGAGTATATAAAGAATCGCTATGGCAAAGAGTATTGCCCGGATAAGCCCAGGGTATATACGCGCAAAGCAAAAAACGTTCAGGATGCTCACGAAGCAATTCGCCCGACCTATCCTGAGAATTCGCCTGAAGCCATTAAGCAGCATTTGAGCCCTGACCAATTCAAAGTCTACAAACTGATATGGGAAAGATTCATGGCCAGCCAAATGTCGGCTGCCGAACTCAATACCCGAACAGCCGAAATTTCAGCTGGTGAAGCTGTATTCCGCGCCTCGGCAACGGAGACTAAATTCGCTGGATTCACCATTGTCTATAACCGCGCAGCCAAAGCAGCCGTGAATGAAACTGACGGCGAGAACACGGATGATTCCAATGGAACAGGCGAGATGAGCAGCGAGACACAAAGTCTGCCCGAGCTCACTAAAGGGGAAGTGCTTAAGCAGAAAGACATCAAACCAAATCAGCATTTCACTCAGCCACCGCCGCGTTTCTCTGAAGCCAGTCTGGTCAAGACTTTGGAAGAAGAGGGCATTGGTAGACCTTCGACGTATGCAGCAACAGTTACAACAATTGTTGACCGCAAATACGTTGAGCGCGTCAACAAGACACTGGTTCCGACCAAGCTTGGAAAAGCTGTCAATCTCTTGCTTGTGGAGCACTTCGGCGGCATCGTTGATGTGCCCTTCACTCGTGATATGGAATCCAAACTCGACATGATCGAAGAAGATCGCGTCGACTGGCACAGCATGCTCAAGGAGTTCTATGTACCTTTCGGTGAAACGCTGAAGCGAGCCGAAGAGAACATGAACAAGGTGATCATTCTCAGCGATCAACAATGCCCGGAATGCGGAGAGCAGATGGCCATTCGGTCTTCGCGCTTCGGTCAATTCTTGGGTTGCATCAAATATCCTGAATGCAAAACCAAAATTGCGCTCACCAAAGAAGGCACACCTGTTCCTGAAGACAGACCAACTGAGGAAAAGTGCACCAAGTGCGCCGGACCGATGTTGATCAGATATGGTCGCTACGGCGATTATCTCGCCTGTGCCAAGGACAAGGAAGAATGCGGCGAGCAACGCCCGATTCTCAAAATCACCGGTGTGAAGTGCCCTCGCGCTGAATGCGGTGGTGAGATTGTCGAGAAGAAGTCGCGTCGTGGAAAAATCTTCTACGGTTGCAGCAACTACTCACAAAATCAGTGCACCTCTGCGTATTGGTATCCTCCTGTGATCTCAGGCGGACCGAACAACTCGAACAAGTGCCCATCATGCGGCACGATGTTGGTCTACAAGACCTTGAAGCGCGGCGACCAGGTCGCCTGCTCCAGCAAAGAGTGCACGTTCGCTCAACCAATCACTGGCGAAGAAAAACACGCTTAAGCGTTCTACTCGCACAAAACTCTGTGGGGGCGATGCATGGCATCGCCCTTGCCTTTTTCGCTGACCTTGCGTTTGGCATCGCCCTTGTCGTTGTCGTTAGTCAGTAACCTCTGGGATACCGGATGACATCTGGACAATTTGGCGTTGTCCAGTGACCATTGCAATCGCAAACGGCTCCCCGACATCTCGTCTAGACGCCGTATAGCGAAATAATCCTAAAGAGTGCAGGATGAAACCAGCCTGGGATGCATGATTAATGTGGCTGGCTTGCATGGTACTTGAAAAGGCAAAGTCCCAATTAATCGCGTTTTTGGGAACAAACGCCTGGTCTTGACCTTCTTGCAAGTCTAATTAAGTCACTCGGTAACGAGACTGGACTACAACCCTGATCTCGTGCTGATGTTAGAATAAGGTCACTTAAAACGTCCACTCAGAAACGTACTATGGACGGTCATTAGCGGAGTTCAGGAGGCTCGACCCGCCATGTTTGAAAGGTTTACCGAGAAGGCCATCAAGGTCATCATGCTTGCTCAAGAGGAAGCACGAAGACTGGGTCACAATTTCGTCGGTACCGAGCAGATTCTGCTTGGATTGATCGGTGAGGGAACGGGTATTGCAGCGAAGACGCTCAAATCAATGGGCGTCAATCTGAAAGACGCTCGCGTCGAAGTTGAAAAAATAATCGGACGCGGTTCAGGATTCGTAGCCGTCGAAATTCCATTTACACCACGCGCCAAGCGAGTGCTCGAATTGTCTTGGGATGAAGCTCGGCAGCTTGGACATAACTACATTGGCACTGAGCACCTCCTGTTGGGTCTTATTCGCGAGGGAGAGGGCGTTGCCGCCCGCGTGCTCGAAAACCTCGGTGTAGACCTTACAAAGGTCCGCTCACACGTTATTCGGTTGCTTGGGGAGTCGGGTGCTGCCACGGCTGGCGGATCGACCTCAACTTCAACAGGCAGGTCGAAAACCCCGACCCTCGACGAGTTTGGTCTCAACCTCACTCAAGCGGCGTCGGAAAACAGATTGGATCCGGTTGTCGGTCGCGAGAAAGAAATCGAGCGCGTCATCCAGATTCTCGGTCGCCGTACGAAAAACAATCCTGTGCTTATCGGTGAACCCGGTGTGGGTAAAACCGCTATCGCAGAAGGTCTGGCAATTCGTATCGTCAATTCTGACGTTCCGGATATCCTCTCCGAAAAGAAAATCGTCATGCTGGACATCGGTCTTCTCGTCGCCGGAACCAAGTACCGGGGCGAATTTGAAGAGCGCTTGAAAAAGATCATGGATGAAATTCGCGCTGCCGGCAACGTAATGCTGGTCATCGACGAATTGCACACATTGATCGGTGCAGGCGCAGCAGAAGGCGCTATCGACGCAGCCAATATTCTGAAACCAGCGCTTGCCCGTGGCGAACTGCAGTGCATCGGCGCCACGACAATGGACGAATATCGCAAGCACATCGAACGCGATGCTGCTTTGGAACGCAGATTCCAGCCGGTTATCATCGACCCTCCGTCGGTCGAAGAAACCATCGAAATCTTGCGCGGTCTTCGCCAGAAGTACGAAGAACACCACAGATTGGTTATTTCCGATGAAGCAATCGAACAAGCATCCAAGCTTTCCGATCGCTACATCAGCGACCGCTACCTGCCGGATAAAGCCATCGACTTGATCGACGAAGCTTCATCCCGCGTACGTTTGCGCGCATCATCGTTGCCGCCTGAAGGCAAGGAAGTAGAGCGCGAACTGAGAAAAGTGCGCCGCGACAAAGAAATGGCGATTCGCAACCAAGAATTCGAGAAAGCCGCTTCGCTGCGCGAGCAAGAAACCAAACTCTCCGAAAAAATTCGCGAGATTCAAGCTGCATGGAAAGCCAAGCAAGAGACTGAAAAACCAATCGTAACCGCTGAAGAAGTGGCTTACGTAGTCAGCTCCTGGACTGGTATTCCTCTGCTGAAATTGACCGAAGGCGAATCGGAAAAGCTGCTCCACATGGCAGATGTTCTTCACCAGCGCGTGATCGGACAAGAAGAAGCTGTTGTCGCAGTTTGCAAAGCAATCAGACGCGCCAGAGTCGGTTTGAAAAACCCGATGCGTCCAATCGGATCGTTTATCTTCTCCGGTCCTACCGGCGTAGGAAAAACCGAATTGGCCAAGGCACTTGCCGGCTACTTCTTCGGCTCTGAAGATGCGCTAATTCGCATCGACATGTCGGAGTTCATGGAGCACCACACTACTTCCAAATTGATCGGCTCTCCTCCGGGATACGTCGGCTATCAGGAAGGCGGTCAGCTCACAGAAGCCGTACGCCGCAAACCGTATTCGGTTATTTTGTTCGACGAAATCGAAAAGGCGCACCCTGACGTATTCAACGTCTTGCTGCAAATTCTCGATGACGGTCGCCTGTCCGACAGTAAGGGCAGAACGGTTGACTTCAAGAACACCATCATCATCATGACCTCCAACGTCGGTGCACAATTCATCGACAAGACATCACTGGCAGTTGGATTCCAATCCAAGTCCGCTGAAGGTCAGCATGACGAGAAGTACAAGAAGATCAAAGACCTGGTCATGGACGCCATGAAAAAGACGTTCAGACCGGAATTCCTCAACCGTATCGACGAAATCATCGTATTCCAACAGCTCACACGCGAAGAAATCCGCTCGATCGTCGACATCATGTCTGCCGATCTCGGAACTCGCATCAAGGCTCAAGGAATGGAACTTGTCGTCAACGACGAGAGCAAGGACTTGATCGCCAAGGAAGGCTACAACCCGACCTACGGTGCTCGTCCGCTCCGCCGCGCAATCCAACGTTTGCTCGAAGATAATCTCGCTGAGCAAGTCTTGCAAGGTCTCTTCAAAGAAGGCGACTTCATCGAGACAGTGCTCGAAGGTGAGAGTATCAAATTCGTGAAAAACGAGAAGAAATCGGTGAAGCCGGAAAAGGGCGATAAGAGCGAGAAAGCTGAAAAGTCTGAGAAAGCCGAGAAAGCCGAAGAACCTGAAAAAGGTAAGAAAGGCGAAAAGGCCGACAAGGAAGATAAGCCGACCGAAGAAGCAAAAGCTTCTAAGGGCTAAAGTGAAACGCCGGGCCTCCGTGGCTCAACGTAAATATTCGGACTGCAAGTCCGCAAATGATCTACGCGAAAAGCTCTCTTCGGAGGGCTTTTCGATCTTTTCATGGCAGGATGGACCAGGCGCTTACTACAGCCCGCACAGCCATTCTCACGATGAATACATCGTTGTTCATTCCGGCGAGATCGTGTTTCAAATCGATGGCGAAGATGCTCGTCACCGCCGGTGATGCCCTCGATTTGCCTGCGGAAACTGTTCACGCCGCCGAAAACAAAAGCCAAAAGTCAGTTGCTTACTTCATTTGCACTAAATAAACTGGCCCATGATTACCGCTGCGGCACTGTCTTCATGAAGGTTGTAAGACTTTGCATTTTGGCTAGAGTGTCTTCCACGCTACGTTGCGCAGTTTCCTCGCGTATAGGAATTGTCAGCAAAGCGTCTTCGGTGCGTCCTGTTTCTGCGGCGTACAATATGACGCAATTGCCCATCACTTCGGCTTTGTAGACTGGTTCGATCGGCGAGAAATTCAGTCGGACTTCAAAGTGAGAACGCACCCACTGCCAAATCCGCTCATACTCCGGATCATCCTGGTTAGCGGCAAAGACGTGGTATTCAAATATTCCATCCACGTTATTGAAAAAGCGAAATTCTATTCGTTTCGCGCAGCCCATCACGGCTTCGCCGAAGTGCAGCCAATTGGTGCCGTTGTTGCGCAGAAGGTCGCTTTTGTAAATGTCCATCTTAAGATCCTAATGTATTGAACCATGGAAAGTACATCTCATTTTGTAATTCGCTTGCGTTTTTTATTCCAAAAGTACAACAGCACAATCAAAAAAGCACTAAGTCCGCCGATTGATCCGAGCAATATATAGTTCGGTCTTTTGGCTGCTAGAGCGCTATCCAGCGTTTTTGTCTGGCTGCGCGCTAGAGCCTCTTCGCCCGTTTCAACATAGAGCTTGGCTTTCTCCTCCATGACCATCGACTTGTTTTCCGGATTGATTCTTTCTGCCTCATTGAAGTCGTCGAGCGCTTCTTTGTATCGCTTCATCGATTTGAAACAAATGCCGCGAGCAAGAAATGCATCGTCATCGTTGGGAGTTAGTTTTATAACTTGAGAATAATCAGCAAGTGCACCTTCATGATCTCCATTTTTTTCTAGTGCCAGTGCGCGAATTAGATAGGAGCCAGGATCCTTGGGATTGCGTTTAATAATTTCAGAGAAGTCTTGCATTGCTTCTTGAACCTTTCCAAGTTTCAAATAAGCATTGCCTCGCTGCTGATATTTAGCCCAATCGTCGGGATTCTGGCGAATGGCTTCGGTGAAATCTTTGACAGCAATGTCATTCTTGCCTCCTTCACTAACATATTCCGCGCGTAGTGAAAGGGCTTTGGTGTCGGTCGGGTCCAGCTTCAGTGCTTCGTTGAGATCTTCAATTGCTTCTTTAATATTGCCGAGTTCCGCCTGAGAATTTGCTCTCAGGAAGTAGACGTCCGGCAAGGTGATCGGAGATTCGTCAATACGTATACCCTGGTCTCTCAACCGCCCGGTCTCGCAGGTAAAACGGTAAGCAGCCAGTCGCGGGCGTGCATTAATCACTGTTGTTAGATCGCGCACAGCTTCTCTATTTTGTCCCAGCTGTTGATACACATCTGCGCGAAAGTAGTAGAGAAACCAAGCTTCCGGTGCGCATCTTATTGCGTTGGAGAAATCCGCCGCAGCATTCCAAAAGTCTCTCTTATTGGAATTTATTACTCCGCGGAAAAACCACATGTCTGCGTTTTTCGGCATGTTTTCAATTGCCTGATCTACTGTCTTCAGGGCATCGTTAAGTCGCGCCCACTCTCGATGTTTGATGGCTTTGTCCAATATTTCGTACGTTTGCAACACATTCAAGTCTTGCTCAATAAGATCCGGCCGTTTGATTATTCTGCAAGCGCGCACACGGTTGTCCAGCGCCCACACAAGCGAAGGTTCATAGGCATTGGTCCGATAGTATTTGATAGCCTTTTCAGAGTCTTCCAAACCCGCTCGAATGTTTTTGAGCTGGAAATGGCAAAATTCGCGAAACGTATACGCTTGTGCATTTTGCGGGTTGAGCTCAATTGCCTTCGTGCAGGCTTTAATAGCTTGCGGAAACTGATCTTGCATCATGTGCGCGCGACCTAAAAATGTCCATGCATCAGCATCGTTCGCATCTTCCTTGACCGCTTGTTGGAAGAGGGGGATGCTCTCTGCAAACTGTCTGTGGCTGAATTTTTCCAGACCCTTTTCGTAGGTTGTGTAGGCGCGTGCCAGGGCGGGGGCATCGGCAAAGAAAGCGAAAGTCAGAGTAAAGGCAAAAACGTAGGCAACGGCGGAAAAATAAGAAAGGACGGCAAGACGGATGCGAGACAGTGACAACAGACTTGGTGTCTTGGTTGTTTTCTTTGCCGCTCGTGTCATTGCCTGAATTTGTTGGAGTCTATTTTGTGAAACCGATACAGCCAGCGTGGGCTGCCGCCCATCGCCTCAAGTGTCAGCTTATCAGGTCTTTTGTAGACTACGGTGGAACTTAAGGGCGAGAGACTTTCTCGTAAAATCCCGGCAATCACAGGATAGGCAAGGCGATGCCCCAATTCGCCTGTGACCAGGTCGGTTACGTCGATGAAGATTGTTTTCTCGCCAAGTTCTTTGCACAATTTCGGATTTTGATTGACCCAGCGGACTACGTCAGTGTCCATGTTTAACGCGTTTGGCACAATAAGTGCGCTGGCATCCAGTGTCAGGCGCGACCAGAATGATGAATTGAGAAAGTCGGCCTTGTCGGCTCGAACTGTTGGTGGATCGATGGGGCGCCCCAGGCGCGGCTGTCCGTGAAGGAGCTGTGATGTGATGAGCGGTGCGTCTCGATCAGAAACTATCACAGTAACACTTCTGTCTGCAGATGCTTCAATATCTCCCATCCGTGATTGCGCCATGTGATAGTCAACGTCTGCGCCGGAGAGAATGATGTTTCTAAAGCTCGGTGTCTCGGTCTTTCGTTGAGAGCAATACTGAATGAGCGGTCGATTGCCCATGCTGTGTGCCACTATATCTAGTGGCGACGATGAGTCTTTGGCAGCTTTGATTGTGTCAAGAAATTCAAAAAATGCTGCCGTACTCCAGTCAAGATTGGCTTCATCAGCCGCATATTCAGCCTTGTTGTTGAGTGACGGCCAGCTGAATGCAATCGGCATTACCGCTACTTCGCTTTTTGCGTCATATTGATACGCAATCATTGCTGCGTCTTTCAGTGATTTGTCGAAATTTTCATCATATCCGTGGATGAACACCATGATCGGTCCGCGCCAGTTCTTGACCTTGACCAGGAAGTCCGGCAGCGTGAGGCGATCGAAACGCCTAGCTGGCGCGGCTTGCCATTCGCGATCAACAGTCTCCATGCTTTGTTTGAATTGTGGGAAACCGGTCGCGCTTAGTAATGTCGAAGCAGAGCGGGGACGTTCAATTTGACAGGCGCCATACTCAAGTGAACCTGCTCCCAGATCGAGGTTTCTCTTCGCAGAGTAAACCGGCTTGTAGGTGCTGCCTTCATTCGCTCTGGTGGTTACGTAAAAGACCTCAAAATTGCGCGCCTTTAAGATTGCGGCTGTATTAGCCCCGGCCGGCTCTCTGGAAGCCGTGGACCGCTCTTCCGCGTTGACGCTGTCATTGGAAGCGTTTTGTGTTTGTGCCAGAGCTTGCTGCTGCAAGCCCGAACCAGACAGACACACGGTGAGACTCAGGAGTAATTGTTGGGTTTGGAGTAATAGGGCTGCCGGTTTCATTGATTAGCTTTCTAGTGGTTCTTGTTTCTCTTTACCCGGTGAAGATTAATCGCAATAACAAGCTAAGCATTGTTTTAATGCCCTCCAGGGAGCTTTTGCAGGCGCTTGAGGCGGTCTGCTACCGTTTCCGCCAATTTGTCGCGTTTGGTGACCGTGTAGACCTTTCTCTTCCGGTTTAAAACTTGAATCTCCAGGTCTTTTAGAGGGGGCTTGTTGCCGAGCGCTATTTTTTCCGCTTCATCGTACTGCTTGTCTCCGTTCTCGAAGTCTTGAAGATTTAGGCACAGGTCTCCGAGGGATGCATGAAAATCGCAGTCTTGAATTGGGTTTCCATTTGAGACTGCTGAATCTAATGCTTCATTCTTCATCTTGATTGATTCCTGGCGATCCTTTTGCGCAAGAATATTGCCAAGCTGTACCCGCGCCATTCGCACATAGTGGACTCCATCCACTTCTTTGATTCCTTCACCAGCTGCTATGGTTTCCCGATAGTACTGCACGGCTTTCTCTTGCCTATTGGTCTTGTGATAGAAACTTGCTAGTTGCAGTAATGTACTAACCAACGGCGAGCGTCCGGGTTCCTTCGTTTTTCGGCAGGAGGCCAGCGCCCGGAGGCGAAGTTTTTCCGCTTCCGTAAAGTTCCCTTTTTGTGTCTCCAGGATGGCGAGATGGTTGAGCATGCCGGCGAAACTCAAATCGTTTTCCCCTCTTGCTTTGCGCTGATAGTCGATTGCACTTCTTAAATGTGCAATCGCCTGTTTTTGCTTGCCCATTTGCTCTTCGGTGACAGCCAAATCCCGGTAACAATCAGCATATTCTGTGAGTTGCTTCTCGGGCGGAAATAGCCGGCAACATTCCAGGGCTTTCAGCCCCATCTTCTGCGCTTCTTGCAGTGAGTGCATTGCCCTATGCGTTCTGCTAAGTGCTCTATAGCAGTCGCGTTTTTGCTCCGGGCTGCCGTTTTTCTCCAAGATTGTTTGTGCGTTTTGCAAGCATTTGAGCGCCCCGGCGTCATCTCCCAGCGTGCTGAGGATTTCTGCTTTCGATAAAAGAGCATATGCCAGAATGGTGCTATTCGGTTTGTTGGTGCTAAAGCGTTCTATTGAGTAATTGATGTACTGCAAAGCTTCTTCGGTCTTTCCTGTTGCCGCGAAGTCGCGACCCAATTCCAATTGCGCCTCGAAATACGGCACATAATTGTCAGTCAATCTCACGTTTTTCAGCATGGCAATTTCTCGTTTGCGCAAATCAATGGCAAGCTCTTGTTGCTTCATGCGCTCTTTATTTTCCGCGGCAATCTGCAGGCATTTTGCATACTCTGGAGAATCACCGAGATGAGTTTGTTTTGCCAATTTGAGACCGCGGTTTGCTAGTTCGTCAGCCTCTTTGTGCATGTCGATCAGCGCCATTAGACCCGCATATTGAGCCAGATCCGTTAGAAGAAAGTTGGCATTTTCTAACATGGTTGGATCTGCATCTTCGATTTTCGCCAGATCGATGTCTTCAAATGCGGCCATGTCTTCTTTCAAAAGGACAAGCGCCTTGTCGCGCTGCCCATGCATGAAAGAGTTAAAGATGGCAGTGTTTAGTGCGGCGCGATACTCAACTTCCCTGATTCCGTAGATTCCGCGAATTTTGGGCAAGTAAGCGAGCGTTTTATCAGCGATTTCTTTACTAGGTTTTCGCGCCATTTCTAGATTGAGCAGCTTCAACTCGTTCATCATTTTCTTTCGATCTGCGGTGCGCTCTTCGCGTGCGACGTAGCGTGGGTCGCTTTTAGCAAACAATCCCTCCTCATGCTCGATCGCTTGTTTTTCTCCGGCCGCAATCGACGCAAGTTTTCTTAAACGCGAATCGGCTGAATTCTCGGGCTCAACTGGTTCGCCCACTTGTTGCTCGATGGCTTTCGCTTCTGTATACAGTGTTTTTGCAGAATCAAATGAGCCGACATCGGCATAGCTGTCTGCCCAGCGCATCATCGCCGTTTTCGCTTCTTTGAGAAGGCGAACATCGTGAGAGCCGGGATTTTCACTGCCAAGGCGGCTAACTGCTTCCCCCATGGCGCCGGCTTCTCTAACGTACAACTTTGCCTTAGCTGAGTTGTGCTGTTGTAGTTCTAAATCTGCAAGCTGATTTGCCGAGGCAAGGCGCGTGTAGGGGTTTGCATTTTTATCGGAATTATGAAAAACCTTGAGGAGCTTTTTCTCTGCTTCTGCGTATTGCTTCGCTGCGACATCAACTTGCGCCTGCGACAAAAGATCTTCCAGCTCCTTTTGCGAAGGCGCGTCAGCAACGCCGCATCCTGTGATTAGCGAAAGAGTTATCAGTCCCGAGAGTGCTCTTCTGATCAACAACTACTTATCGGTTCTCCAATTTGATAACAATAGTATTCATATTCCACCGAATGAGTCGGCCGATCTCACACAGATTGATCTCGAATGTGAAGGCGAGGGTGGTCTTAACCTCTCCTT
>PNLN01000032.1 GCA_013823055.1 Cyanobacteria bacterium DS2.3.42 | reverse complement strand
GCAGCGTCGTTCTGCTTGTGCGCAATAACCTTTCGGGCTGTTGCTCGAATTCGCACATGGAGGAGCTTGATGAATACAGTATTTACACGTCGTTTGCTGGCAGGTTTAACCCTGTTGACCATAGCCAGCCCTCTAGCAGCCTTTGCTAGAGATAACGACGATAATCGCCACGACAACAACTGGCGAAACAATAACAGTCAAAATTGGCATAACAACAATAACAACCGCAATAACAACAATAATTGGCGAGATGGTCGCCACAACAATAACAACAATTGGCAAAAGCACCATAACAATGCCAACAATAATAATTGGCAGAACAACAATAACAATTGGAAAAACAACCACAACAACTGGCAAAGCAACCACAACAACTACAAACAAATTCAGAAATATCAACATAAGCAGTACAACAATGCTGTAAAAGCACAAAGAACTTATGACCGTAGTCACTGGCAAACCAACTGGGGCAACAACTGGAACGATCAGCGCGATTGGTATCAACACAATGCGCGCAACCTGCAAACTAGACAAGCAAATGAGCGCCAACGCCAACTTGAAGCTCAAATGCGCCAGCAATATTTGATGTATAACAACAATAACTACAACGGCGCTTACGGCTGGAATCAGTACTCCGACCCGAGATTCCTGGACTATCTGCACACCAGACAGCCTGGTCTGCTGACTTCACTTCGCTCAGCAATCGGCATCTAGCCTCTAGACGCTATTTGGCAATCGCCTTGAGCTGTTAGCTTAAAAGCAAAAAACAAATCCGGTGGCATCGCAAGATTCCATCGGATTTTGTACGACATGCCAGAGAGAACTTCGACAGATGCTCAGTTTCGCGCTAAAATCGTCTCTCTATTTAGCATCCCTTGCAAGCAGGTTCCAATGAGACCGAAAAGCTTTCTGACAGCCGTTCTTGGACTTTCCATCGCCCTCCTACCAATGCCGGCCTTCGCTGCAGAAACATCGAGCGCTCAACCTGACGCTGCCGAGAGTACCGCTGCGCCATCCGATGCTATTGATGCGCCCTTCAAATTGGACAGCCTGATCGTCAGTGCTCAGAATAATTACCAACATGGTCGCTATAAAGAAGCAATACAACTTTTTGAGCAAGCACAGAAGATGGGCGCCACATCGAGCTACCAAAAAGCACTCATTTCACTGGGACTTGCTGAAGCTTACAGGTCATCTGGCCGATACAAAGATGCCGAAGCGCTCTTTAAAAGCTCCATAGCGGAAGCCGAAGAGGTAGACAAGAAGAACCTCAACAAGAAATACAAGGCCAACAAGAAGCGCGCCAGCGATCTGGTGCCAACCATGATGAGCAATCTTTCTGTGCTCTATCTCGACCAGAGCAGATTTCCAGAATGCGAACAGATTCTCAACAGTTCCATCTCTATCGCTACCAAGAAAGTCGGACCGAATAATACTGCCCTGGCTCTTCCGCTCAATGGCTTGACGAGGCTTTATATCAAGTGGGGAAAACTGAGCGAAGCGAAAAATATCAACGATAAAACCTTGGCGTTGTTCAACACGCCTGCATCCAGGCAGAATTGGCTGTACCCTTACACGTCATTCAACCTGGCCCAAATATTGAACGAGAAGGGCAAATATAAAGAGGCAGAAGCGCTCTACAAGGCAACCTTGCTCGGCATCCAATCACTGATGGGATTCGATCACGAGTATGTCGCAACATGCCTTGAGCCACTTGGTGATTTATACAGAAAGGAAAGTCGATACGCTGAAGCAAGAAAAACGTTTCAACAAGTTCGCAAGATCCGTGAAACCACGCTTACGAAAGAGCATCCAGACTATGGAAAAGCGCTGCTAAACTTAGCTCTGGTGTGTAGAGATGAAGGTCGTTATGCCAAAGCACAAGAGCTTTGCCTGCAGGCGACGTCGATCATCGAACGCTCACTCGGACAAAACAACGTCGAGATTTCGAAATGCTGGATAACGCAGGCTTCGATAGCCCGGTATCAAGGACGTTACAGCGAAGCCGAAGCACTCGCCAGAAAAGCACTGACGCTTGATGAAACACTACTGACTGCAGATCATCCATCTGTGGCACACGACATGGTGGAATTGGCAAACATTTTTGCTGACGAACGGAAATTTGATCGCGCCGAAAGTCTGCTCAACAAATCGTTGACGATCAGCAAAGCAAAACTTGGTGCAGAACACCCGGACATCGCATTGACCATTCATAGCTTGGCTGAGATTTATCTCGCGCAGAAAGACTATGCAAAGGCGGAGCCGATGTTTAGAAGCTCGCTAGCTCTAGCTGAAAAAACACTGGGACAAGACAGCGCACAAACCATAAACGATGAAAGATCACTTTCCGAACTTCTCATTGCGCAAAAGAAATACGATGAAGCGGAAGCGCTCCTCAAGCGCGCTTTAAGTGCAGACGAAAAATTGTTCGGTCAAAAGAGCCCGCAAAGAGCAAGAGATTTAGAGGCACTGGCGGCTCTGTATATTCAGCAAAACAAAAAGGATCTGGCAGTTCCATTGCTCAAACAATCGAAGGAAATCGCTGCCGCACTGCCAGGCGGATCGGCAGTGCAAAACTACACCGCGGCCACTCTTGCAAGCTCAGCTCAAGATAAATCCGTAAGTGATAAATGGGCGCTTGTGATTGGCATCAGCAACTTCAAAGATTCTTCAATCAACTTGAAATACGCAGCCAAAGACGCCACCGATTTCAAAAACTTCCTGGTCACACAGGAAAACTTTTCGGCAGACCACGTTATGTTGCTTACTGATGCAAATGCCACCAAAGAACAAATCATTTCGAAACTTGGAGAAGGTTGGCTAGGCAAACAAGCACAGGCCGACGACCTGGTGGTTGTTTATGTATCAAGCCACGGTAGTGCATCTCAAGAAGACGTTGGGGTCAACTTCCTGGTCGCGCACGACACCGACAAATTTAAGCTTGTGTCGACGGGATTGCCTATGCAATGGCTCACTAAGATCATTCAGGAACAAGTGCACAGCAAGCGCGTTGTAGTCATCCTCGATGTCTGTCACAGTGGCTCGGCAGGTGATGAGTCTAAGAAAACATCAGACGATGATGACGACGGCACAGCTACAAGCGACTCCGCCAGCAAAGGATTGCTGAGAGCTGCAAAAGTCGATGTAGGTGGGCTCAAAGTAGGCAGCGGGCAAGTAGTCGTGTGCTCTAGTCTGGCAGATCAAGTTTCATGGGAATCCAAAAACTATCCCAATAGTGTTTTCACGCGCAAGTTAATGGACGCAATGCAGTGCAAAGGCAAAGATACGACACTGACAGAAGCCTTCGACCGATTGCGATCATCTGTGGGTGCCGAAGTACTTAGCGACCGAGGCGCCATTCAGACACCAAGCCTGTACAACAAGACATGGGCCGGCGGAGACCCGGTCCTGGCAGTGCCTAGCGCCCGCCCGCGTAAAGGGATATAACCTACTGACAGGACAACGCCGTCAGACTGAAATGCGGAGAATTCGCGCCCAGGCACGCTCTCGGCGTTTCTAATTCTTCAAACTCGAGCAGTCGAGCGACTTAGTGGCGACTGCTCAGAAAAAGAAATCCGAGCGCGAATAACGCCAGTACTACAAGTACGGCCACCGCAATCAATAATATCTTCTTCTTTTTCCTCGCAGCAAGGACAGCAGCGATCTGCATTTGTACCCTGCGAGGAAATACCTCCAGGCGCTCCTGGAGCTTCGCTACCGACTCGAATCGATAGTTAGGATCTTTTTCCAAACATCTTTCGACAACTTCTTCGAGGTCTTTAGGGCGCTTGTTATCGAAGTTTAGATCAGAGATCTTCGGCGGCAATTTCAAAGCATGCATGTTCTTGATTTCGAGAAAATCACCTTCGCAAAATGGTGGTCTTCCAGTTAGCAGTGAAAAGCCAACATTACCCAGCGAATATACTTCCGACTTTTCGTTGTATTCCATATTGCGCGCCTCGTCGGCCGACATATGAATTGCATCGTTCGCATCAGAGAGCCCTTCGCTGAGTTTGATTTTGGGCAGCGCAAAATCAGTAAGAAATACAGAGGGCTCTGAGTTCATATCATCAAAGAAAATAATATTGCCGGTTCTTATATCTCTGTGAAGAACACCTTGTTTCTGAGCATAGAGAAGTGCCTCAGCCACGCTCATCAAAATCTTTACCGCTACGTCGTGACTGGGCGTTCCATGCAAGGCCAAACATTGCTCGAGATTAAATCCATCTTTGTACTCTGTCACCAGATATGGTGTTTTACCATTGTGAAATCCAGAGTCGATCACCTTTGCAATACTTGTATGACTGAGCTGCTGATTCTTCTTCACCTCACTCTGGAATGTCGCCTGCAGAGCCGGAGCTATTCTTTTGAAGCACTTCACTGCAACCTTTGTCCCCCGCTGTTTATCCCGAGCAAGAATTGTCGTCGCTCGCGCGCTGTCTCCCAGAAAAGCGATGGGTGCATACCTGGCCAGAGGAAAGCTATCGTCGCAGAGTGCGACCGAAGCCAAATCCAACGCTATCGCGTCGGCCTCATTTTGCTTTAAGTGCATCGGCACTTTCTTGGCGTTCGGAGTTTCACAACAACAAAGCGCAGGAGGATTTGCCCTCCCCTCAGTGCGAGTTCCTATGCGCCGTTTGCAATTCCCGCAAACGTCAATTGAAAAATTAGTACTGGGAGCGAACTGACGCTCACACCTGCACACAGATATCCATTGCGTGCGCGGTTGTGCGCCGACCTCAGCTTGAGGCAGGAAGCAAGTTTGACAACTTTCTGGATTCGAATTTTCCATGTCCACCCTTATTTAGGCTTGTCGGCCAGACCAATTTTCCCCTGCAATTATCCCATCTAAGAGGAGCTTCGGAGCCGTTGCTATAATCAGCGGATGTCGAATCCAATTCAACGTTCAGATCCTGCTCAGCGCCTGGCGCCTCCGGGTTTCACTGAGATTCACCCGGATTTGACATACGCGCACAATTCGGGAAACATGACCTGTGTGCGAATTGGTACACACATTGCCTTGAACCATCACTGCGCAAAAGTTTATTAATCCCGAGATTTGGCAGTAGCGGTATTCTGACCATTAGGGTCAAAAGTGTTTCTCTACTTTTCACATTGCCCTGCAATGATGCAGACAGATAAGGCTAGTTCTACTGCCAAGCAAGTAAATAAGACAAGCCCTGCTTAAGCGGGCGTTATTTCTCTCCTCGTCTGGTCACTGCATAGACAGTGAAAGGAAAGGAAATGACCGCTCTAATTCTGGCTCTGCTAGAAAAACATACCAGTTCGACAAAAGTCAAAGAATGCTTGCAGAAGTGCGGTCACGAGGTGCTTGTGGTCGAAACATTCGTAAAAGCCAAAGCCATTATCAAAACCCAATCAATCAATCTCATCATCTCGGATGTCCACTTAGAGAATGGCGGCAGCGTCTTCGATTTTTTACGCTGGGTAAAAAAGGGGGAAGAAACTTGTCAAATTCCATTTGTGCTCTTCAGCACTGACCCCTCACCCATAGCCAAATATCTGGCAGATGGCGTGAGAACATCAGCGCGAATCTTGGGTGCGGCAAAATATCTCGAGATGGAGAAATTTGATCCAGAATTCCTTCGGGACCAACTAGACGAGATATTACCCTTAGAACAACGTAGCTGCAAAATACAGTCGAACAGTGAGACATAACGTAGATAGTGAACACTACAATTGCGCAGAAGTGAACCATATCGGACACAACAACACCCAAAGACCGGGAACTACTTCCGCTTTCCGTTGTCTAAGGGTATATTAGTAGAGTGCCCCAGAGTAGACGGCGACCAATGAATCCGGAACAAGAACAACAACAACCTACTGTTGAAGAGCTGGAAGAAATTCGAGATAAACTTGTCCAGCAAATTGACGAAGCACCACAGCTCTTTGACACTGGAAATAACGGACATGAGCTTCTCACGAGCAAATCTGCATTAAAGAGCATTCGACAGTTGCTCAGACGAAAGAGAGAACAAGAGAAGCGTGACATAGCCTGAAAAGATCGTCCCTGCGATTCACGAATGAGGGACTACAAGGCGGAACTAACACGTGTACAACTTCGTCGTTACTGGCACACGAAGCGGAGTTTTACCATGAGAAACATTGCGATCAGCCAGATCTTCCTTACTCTAATTGCTGCCGCTGGGTTGTCTTCTTGCGCTGAGAATGGGACTTTGAGCAAAGAAAAAGTCAACAATTCAATGAAATCAGCGGAGGTCAGCTTAAACAAGGCCGCTGAAAAAACTAGAGAGTCTATGAAGGACTTAGGACCAAAGTTTGAGGGCGCCAAAGAAAAGGCCAAGAATATGGGCCCTGCGCTGGCCAAGGTCGAACAACGAGTGAAGAGCGCCGGTCACGAGCTTGGCAAAATTGGCAATCAAGTCGGTGACGTCATCAACAACACAGCCAAGGACATCAAAGAGGACATGGGTACCCATACGGCAGACAAATCGAGTCCAAAACCCTGAGTCAGCCGGCGTTACTCATAGCCAGCCTCGCGCGTGAATTTTCGCAGCCACCATTTAAAATTCTGAAGACGAAATCGATGAAAGCCAAACTTGCGCATTTCATCGTAAGACTGCGCAAATGTCCAGCCCTGGCGAAACATTCTAAAAATCGCAAACAATATTCCGGTACGGTCAGAGCCGTGCAGGCAGTGAACATAAATCGGGTGCTTGTGGGCGTCGTCGATCAGTCCCAGAAAATGCTCGACAGTGTCAGACTTGGGCAAATTCCAGTAGTTCAAGGGGATAGATATGAAAGTCATGTCCAGCGACTCCACAGAAGCCTTCTCCGCCTGGATCACCTTCTTCCCCCATCGCAAACAAACGACAGTTTTAATTCCCATTTCTTTCAGGGCAAGAAAGCCTTCCCGCCCCGGCTGCCCCCCTCGAAATAGGTATGGCTCCACCTGATGAAAGTTACGAATAGGCACTTCGCCGTGATTTTGTGGCTTCGTGTGTTCAGTCATGAAGACATTTGTGGGAAGTTCTGTTACTACTAGTACTTATTATTCACACGATCTACTATAGCGGTCATGCGAAGCATGTTGCACATTTGTGAACAGCGGAGTTTCTGCGGAATTTAACGATGAGTATCGACAGCAACGCTCCTCCAGCCAATTTCAAACAAGTATTAGTCGTCTACAATCCGGCGTCCGGCACAGTTGGCGACTTTGATAAAAGGCTCGGCGCAATGGTCAGACATTTTGCCGAAGAAAAAGGCTATGTCGTCAACGCAAGACCAATAACTACGGAAATGACCAGCGCGGAGATGCTTGCGCCGGTAATGGGACCCTTCGAATTGGTTGTAGCGGTGGGCGGAGATGGCACTGTCGGATTCGTTCTTGGTGCAGTTGCCGAGTCCGGCTTGAAAATACCAGTCGGCATTGTCCCATTCGGAACTGGAAACTTACTGGCACGCGCGCTCAAAATCAGCACGGGAAAACACAATGAAGACCCGCTCGACCGCGCCATGGACACAATCATGCACGGTGACACCATCAGTCTCGACCTCGGCAAATTGGATGGGCGGTGGTTCACAATTGATGCCGGAACAGGCCCGCTTGCCGATGCGATTACCAAGCCCGTAAAAGCGCATAAAACAACCTTCCGCCTATTCGCATATGGATGGCCGCTGCTCAAAAGTCTCACTCATCGACCTTTGAGATATGAACTCACAATTGACGACGGAGAAAAACTGGACGTCGAAGCATCGGGAATCTTCATAACCAACAGCTCTGAAATGGGCATCGGAGCAGAAGGCATTGAGCATCTCTCCGACGGTGTTCTCGATTTGCTGGTTATGAACCCACGCAGCATTGCTGATTACTGGCGAATCTTAGTGCGTTTTTTCAGATGGTTCATTCTCAACCAGGATTCCGGGCACGTGCCGTACGTACTGCGCAAGGTCAAGAAAGTCTATATAGAAATGATACCGAAGCAAGTGAGTAGATCACCACTGCACCGTTTTGCTCGAAAAACACGCGATGTATTGTCGGGAAAAACACATGTGCCAAAACTGAGATTTGAAGCTGACATGATGGTCGATGGGGAACCCTGCGGAAAGACACCATGCACAGTTGAAATCGTACCGGCAGCGGTTTTGGTAAGGGTTCCTAAAGGGGAAGCACCCACTTCCCAAAGCAGCGCGAACAACGAAACCAACGCACTCAATACCCCTCAATCCAAAGAGGCTGAAGACTATAAGGATGCAGCCAAATATTTCCAAAGAGCCTATACGACAGACATTTGGCAAGGCAAACAATCTCGAAGCGGTAATGGCTCTGAAGGGGAATTTGCAAAAGAAAAAATCGAACTGTTGCGCAGCATCATTGACACTTACAAAATCAAAAGTGTAATTGATATTGGTTGTGGTGATATGTATTGGATGCAAGAGGTGATTCCTCTTCTGGATTCGTACTTGGGAATTGATGTTGTGGAAGATCTGATTGCAGACAACCAGACAAAATTCGGCACAGATAAAGTGAAGTTTCAACGACTGGATATCATAAATGAAAGCAGTCAAAACGTCTTGCCAAATAGCTATGACCTGATAATTTCGCTTGATGTCTTCGGACATTTGCTGAATCCAGAGTTAGACAAAATGGTTTCTTTTATGTTTTCAAAGCTAAAAGGCAAGTTCTTGTTGGTGAAGAACCGAAAGGACGCGACCTCTTCAAACTTTGCGTTGCAAGGCAAAGGAAGAAGTGACGGAGTGGACCTGGATTTCCACCCAATGTTCGCAGAACGAAATCTAACAAAGCTACTACAAAAAAAGTCGCTGTGGCCTGACGACTACTTCGAATTGTATTCTATGGAATGAACCGCTTCTGCGAAGTTGTTGCTTTGAACTCGCTCACATGCTTAATCTTCGCTTGAAGTCGCTTCCACAACGCGCTGTTGGCGAATACGGCGTATAGATTCGAGCACCGCAAGAGAATTTTCATAGCGGTCGCCGACCTCCCTGGCGGTGCATTTTGCCATAAATGGATTCAGATTCGTGGGTAAATTAGCTTTCTCATCGATCTGCGAGGATTCCAATGGAGTGGGATCTCGGCCAGTCAGAAGGAAATAGCAGGTAGCACCGAGAGAATAAATATCACTTTGCGGTACTGACCTTCCTCGCAGCTGTTCCGGTGGCATGTAAGACTGTTTGCCAACCATAGTGCCGGTGGCTGTCCCTACAAACGCATTGGCTGCGCCGAAGTCAATCAAAACCAACTGTCCATCAACTCGCAAGACTAGATTGTCTGGAGTCAGATCTCTGTGAATGATGGGCGGATCTTGAGTATGCAAATAGACGAGAATTTCACAAATCTGCTGGGCCCAGCTCAGTACGAAATCTTCCGGCTGTGGTCCTCGCTCTTTCACGAAACGTCTTAAATCAAGACCATCTATGTACTCAATCACTTCATAGTGGTGCTCATTTTCAACAAAGTGATCAAAAACCTTAGCGATGTTCGGATGATCGAGTCTGCTTAAAAGAAGAGCTTCACGATTGAACAGTTCGATAGCTTTGGTTTTCAACGCTTCCGGTGAATTTTTCGGAATTACGGCTTCCTTGACGATGATCTGTTCGCCGGTAGAGTTCTTAGCAGAATAAATAGCGGCAGACCCTCCGCACGCCACAAGCTCTGTAATCTTGATGGCTCCGCCTCTTAATTCATCGCCAGGAGCCAGCGGGACAAACAGCGTGGGCGAGTAGCGAGTCGAAAACTCTTCATCCCAAAGGCTAGTGAAGTTTTGAAAGTTGAGATGCTTGATTCCTGACACTGTAGGAAATTCCAGCGCCACCTTATCTAATGGCGGCTCAATCACCGCATGTGGTGCATTGGTCACTATCGCATAAATCATCTTTTTTAAGTCAAGCTGCTCGATCTCTTTCAATTTAAATTGTATTTCTACATGTTCTTGGTTGTCCGCTTCCTGGAATCGAAGGACGATCTGGTCTGCCGTATTGAGATCAAAACTGCTTCTGGAAAAGACAACCCCCACAAGATCCGACCAGCTCCAATTGAGCCGACCCAAACCTATGTAAAGCATTGGCAGGGTTATTCCAGATTGGCGAAGAATGAAGTCCTTTTTCAGAAAACAAGCAAGCATGAAGAGATACGAGCCAAACAAGAGGAAGGCAAGGACGCATCCCACAGCAGCAGTAGCCGACATCGGTGTTGCTAAGAAGGCAGGGTAAAAATAGCACGTCGCATAACAGAGAGCAAAGATAATCAGCGGCCAAGTGAATTTCAGCAGAAAAAAGGCAATTTTCTCAAAAGACGGCGTAAGTGCGATTTGGTAAACACCACCCTGCCCCGGCTGGATATGCGCTAGATTGGTGCCTCTTGCTGGTTGGTCAGATTCGTTCAAGCTGCGCCCTCATCTCTTGGAGATTTGAGAATCTCATATCCAGGTCAAACTTGGTGGACTGCATCACGATCTGATTCATCGCTGCACTAACTGTATTAACGAACTCGGCGGGACAAGACTCGCTTATAGGCTCCGGATCGACTCCTGTCAGCATAAAGTGAAGCGTGCAACCAAGTGAATAGATGTCGCTCGACTCGGTTAGCTCGCCTTTGAACTGTTCTGGTGACATATATGCATGCTTTCCAACGACGGTATTGGTTTTGTTGCGAGTGAGTTCTTGCGAAGCATCAAAATCCATAAGTTTGATGTTTCCAGTCTTGTCCATCATGACGTTGTCCGGAGTGACGTCGCCATGAATAATTGGTGGGGAGAGTTCGTGCATGTATGAAAGCGCCTCGCACAAGGCAATACCAATGCTTGCGACCTTCTCTTGCGCCAGAGGTCCGGATTGTGTGACCATCTCCCTGAGAGTTGCACCATCGATAAACTCAATCGCGAAATAGCCGCGCATATCTTCAAAGAAGAGATCGTACAAGCGAACGATTTTCGGGTGGGAGATGCGCCTCAAGATCGCAACTTCTTTAACCAGCGTGTCTGTTGCCTTTTTCAAGCCGCGCTCGTTTGCCGGCAGAATAAATTCCTTTATCACCACCTGTGATGGTATCCCAGTCATTTCGGATTCCGGCAAGACAGAAGCCAAATACGCTGTCCCCTGACCGCCTCCGCTCAAGATGCGCTCAATCTTGTAGCTTTTGCTCAGAATCGTACCTTCAGAAAGAATCTGATCTTGTCTAAGACGTCTTTCTGTTTTTGTCGAGCTCATATCCTTGAGCCAAAGTTCGGTATAGGTGGCAATGGATTCCGATTTAGTCAATTTGGCATCGCCCTTAATTTCGGCTTGAGGAGCCCAGGTGCGAACACAAGAAATCAGCGTAGTCGAGTCCATGTAATCCCGCACATCTTCCCAGAGAATGAGAACATCCGATTTGTCCTTGAACTCGAAGTAAACATAATTGGGGAAAATGCTGAACGACCGCTGTCTGATTTCGACTTTGGTCAGCCAGTCCCAGGGCATGATGGCGTTTAGAGAGCGATCCCTGATGTCCAGCCCTTTGGCTTTAAGCTCAAATCCTGAGCGCATAAATTCGTTTGCCGCACCGTATCTGATGGCGTGATAGGCAACTAGTACCAAAACACAAGTCATCTGCGGAACTACCAGGAACTGAACAAGTACTGAAAAGAGAAGCCAGAAAAGCGCAAAGAACACCAGAGTTCTGACACAAATACCGCCTGCAGATTGAGAGGAAGCCATCACCTTTGTCGCGATGATCGGATACTTCTCAGCTTTGGCTAGCTCGGACTTCATCTAAAAATGTTCCGCCGACCAGGTTTAATTTGCTACCTGAACACGAGAGGCAGAGACTTCAGACCGCGCAAGGTGAACGGCTCTTTATACTCGACTTTGTCTGTCTTCAACTTAAGATTAGGCATTCGACGCAGTACAGTGCCGATGGCAATCTGCGCCTCAGTCTCTGCCAAAGATGATCCCAAACAGTGATGGATACCGTGCCCAAATGCAAGATGCTTGCCGGCATTGGCACGAGTTATATCCAGCTTGTCCGCATCAGCAAACATATCCGAGTCATGATTTGCCGCACCAAGAGCAAGAATTACATTTTGCTCCGGCAGAATTTTTTGCTCGCCAATTTCCAGCTCACAGTCTGCTATACGCCGCACCATTTGCACTGGACTGTCGTATCTTAAAAATTCAAGCACCGCCCCAGGCATAAGGTCAGTATTTTGCCTGAGCTTTTCTATTTGCTCTGGGTTTCGCAACAGAGCCAGTACACTGTTTCCGATCAAATTTGTAGTAGTCTCGTGCCCGGCAATAAGCAATAGCACAGTATTTGATAGCAGTTCAACCTCAGTAAGGCGATTGCCTTCTTCCTCTGATTCAACAAGAGCGCTGATCAAATCATCTTTCTTCTCTTTTCTGCGTTCTTCCACCAGTGGCTTCAAATAGTCGATCAATTCCTTGTACGCGTGCATGGTCTTAGCCATATTCATGATGCGCGGATTTGGCTCGAGCACTCCAACAAGAGAATGCGACCAGCCCTTGAATTTGTCGCGATCTTGGGCAGGAACACCCAACATCTCAGCAATCACGATGGCAGGAAGAGGGAAGGAGAAATCGTTGACGAGATCCAACTCGCCCTTATTCTCGACCTTGTCGAGCAATTCATTTGCAAGCGACTCGATGTGCGAACGCATCTTCGAAATCATTGACGGCGTGAAGGCCTTATTTACCAGCGAGCGCAAACGGGTATGATCGGGCGGGTTTTGGTTGAGCATCGATTTTTCACGATAGCCAAGCATCTCTTTGTTAGGAAGAAATTTGGACAACATGTCGAGGGCTTTGAAGCGACGCGCACCTTTTTCAAAATGGAGATCGCTGAGAATTTCCCTGGCGTCTTCGTAGCGTGTCACTAGCCAATAATCGCCTTTCTCGCTCCAGAACACCGGCGCTTCA
>PNLN01000137.1 GCA_013823055.1 Cyanobacteria bacterium DS2.3.42 | reverse complement strand
TTTTACTGCAGCGATGTATGCGTCAAATTCAGTAAATGATTCTTTCTTCGAACTTTGCCACAGCTTCCATGCCTTCACCAGATGAATCTCGGGCGCTTGCGGATTTAGCTCAATTGCCTTGTTGTAAGAGTTAAGCGCTTCGTCTGGGTGTCCGTTGGACGCTTGCACAAAACTCCATTCCGCATATATTGCCGCCAAATCTTTCTTCGAGACATTTTGCTTAACCGCGGCTCGAAGCAATATCTCAAATGTTCTCTCCGACTCTATGCTTTTGCCTATAAATTGCAATGCTTCTGCACGCAACCAAAGCGCTTTAAGATCTTCGGGATTCTTCTTCAACCTCGTCTCGGCGGTGGAAAGCGCTTGATCGGCACTTTGCGCGCCCAATGCTTTCAAGTGCTTGTAGCTATGTGCGAACTGATGTGCGTTCGCAGGCAGATTGTAGAAAAACAGGAGTGCGGGCGCCAATATTAGGGATGTTGCAAACTTTTTCTTCGACAAAACGTGTTCCTGACCTTGGAAGCGGCGCCAAATCATTATACAGAGGAAGGAGCCTTTCGACTCCTTCCCCTTAGCTGCGCCTGTCGCTATATAGTGTGGACTTGTGCTAGATCGCTAGTCTGACGAACATTTGTTCGAGCGTTATTCGCGCGCGCTCGGCAACATATGGATTTTCATCATTCGCCAGGCGGTCTAGCACATGAAACTGCAGGTGGTCACATTCTGCCATCGAGTAGCGAACATCGGCATTCTCATCTCGGGAGAGAATTTCAACAACTTCCTGAGGTGCCGTAGGATTAGTTGCTACCGATGCGCGCACCTCCCAATGCTCATCGCCCGCCAACACCTGCAAGATTTCGGCCGGCGTGACTCTGTTCTCTGCAATCCTTCCGCGAACCTTTTCTTTGCCGCAAAGCGCCAGACGTGTCAAAACTCTTTGGGGTGTATTCGGGCTACCAGCGAAGATGTAATAAAAATCCATGATCCTATCCTCAATTAAATTAGCGACAGACAGCTATTTAGTGCCAGAGACTTTGCACCGCAGTGAGAAGCTCACCCAATCCCCGTCCCTGAAGGGGTTTTCTCAAGTAGTAGTTGATGCCCAGATTGTGCGCCTTCTCGACGTCGTCACAGCATTCCGAAGCGGTCAACAAAACTATGGGAACGTCTCTCATGTTGTTTTGATTTCTAATCTCCTCCAGTACCTCATGTCCGTTCATCTTTGGCATGTTTAAATCGAGTAGCACTATATCCGGTGCCTGCACATTTTTGAAAGGTTCTTGCCGAGTGATGTAGCGAACTGCCGCTTCACCATCGTTAACCACATGCAAATTAACATCAACTCCAGTATCGATAATTGCCTCCTCTGCAATTCTTACGTCAGCCAGACTGTCCTCAACCAAAAGTACTTCAATATGTCTGTTCATCACTTGTGCCCTCCTCCGCGTTAGCTGTTGTATCCAGGGTTCAATAATCCTCATGATCGTGTTCTGTTTCACTAGTTCGTTTCAGTACTTTGCTCGGACTCAGTCATCATCGGCATCGTAAAGTGAAAGGTCGAGCCGCCGTTCCTCATAGTGTCCACCCAGATGTTTCCCCCGTGCCGCTCAACAATCGCTTTGCAAATCGCAAGGCCGATTCCAGTGCCGGCATACACCTGTCCAGAATGGACTCTTTTGAACATGGTGAAAACATCTTTTGTGTGACGGCTTTCGAACCCGGTTCCGTTGTCCCGTATTGACACGTGCCAGAAGGCTGCGGGTAAGTCATCGTCAACGTTCAAGTAAGCTGCCATTTCATCGCTGCCTACGGACTCTACACAAGAGATTTTCACTCTGAGCGGCTCCTCGCGTCTGAATTTAATTGCGTTTGCCAGAAAGTTCTGGAAAAGCTGAACCAATTGCAGCGCGTCGCCCTTCACTGTCGGAAGTTCATCAACACTTATGTTTGCTCCACTTTCCTTGATTGCGAGTTCAAGGTTTTGCATCGCCTCCTTTACGCTTTCATTGAGATTCACGTCCGTGAATGGTCTGTCACAACCCTGCACTTTCGCATGATTGAGCACGCTCTCGATTAATCGCTCCATGCGTCTGCCGCAGTCGTTGATATGTTGGATAAACTCATCGGCCTTGTCGTCCAGCTTGCCTACATAGCGTCGCAGCAATAAATCTGTGAACCCGCGCAGCGAACGCAAAGGTTCTTGCAGATCGTGCGACGCTATTTTGGCAAACTGTGCCAGAGCAGTGTTTGAGCGTGCCAGTTCTTCAACCGCCTCTTTGAGCCGTTCTTCGGCTTTTGCTCGCGAAGCTACTTCAACCCTGAGAGCTTCATTTGCAACTGCCAACTCATGTGTGCGCTCCTTAACTCTTGCATCTAGCTGTCGTGCATGTTGTTTGATTCTGGCGGTCAGACCGCTCATCGTCAAAGCCACCACTAACATAGCTACAAAAGTAAGAAGGCATGGGGCTTCGGACCTCATCAAGGTGTAGTGCGGAGACACCACGAAAAAGCCATAACTGAATACGCTCAACAGTACGGTGAACAACGATGCCCCCAAACCATACCTGCAAGAGACGAGAACAACGCCCAACAGATAGAGCATACAGAAATTCTCTTCATCCACATAAGGAGACATTGCCATGCCTACCAATGTGCACAAGATTGTTATTGAGACTGCGATTATGTAGGGAAAAACAACCTTGATGTTGGCAGCGTTTCTCAGAGAATATGCCCCATGCTTTCCGAGACGCTGCCACCATCGGCTGTCTTCCTGCTGTCCAAGGACATTCAGCTTTTTAGTTTGAACATCCCGGACAGCTCCCTCGATTTGGAACTCCAGAATTGGGTCATACTTACTGGCAATTTCCCGCATCTGAAGTTCCTTCTCGAGGATCTCCTTAGTGCAACTCTTCACGTGCTGAAGATTTGCCTGAGGAAGAACACCCTCAATATTTCTGTGAATGAAGATACCGTTTGTCATCACCTTCACTGCCTCGCAACCGATACTCCAATCCTACGGATGGTTCGTGAGGGACCTGTGAGGGACAAAAATGTAGGGGCGACGCCATGCGTCGACCGCGTAAATGGCTAATCCCGAACTCGGCGACGTCATACATTGCCTGCCGAATAAAAATCGGGCGAGGCACGGCCTCGCCCCTACGCCTGAGGGAATGTCACCGTAAAGGTTGTGCCTTTGCCTTCTGTGCTTGCCACAGTTATCTCCGCGTCGTGCATATCGACAATGGTTTTGACAATCGATAGTCCGAGTCCGGTGCCGCCTTTTGCGCGCGCGGCTTTCTTATCCACACGATAGAAGCGGTCGAAGAGGCGAGGAAGCGCTTCCTTAGGAATACCCATCCCCGTGTCTTCCACTACAACACAGGCTTTACCATCGCGATTCTTGAGAGTCACTTTTACGGTCGCGCCGGGCTCGGAGTATTTAAGAGCGTTCTCTATTAGATTGGAAAACAGATGAGTAAGAGACTCACTATGTCCCATGATCATAGGAGATTCGGAGATCTGCATCTCAAGCTTCTTTTCAGCGGCTTCAAACCGAGGTGCGAACTCTTCTTGCGTGCGTTCAAGAGCGGGTTTAAGGCTGAGTTTTTGGAGATTTGCATTGGACTGAACCACTTCCAATTTGGCAAGCGTCAGCATGTCGTTGACGAGGTTGGACATGCGCTCGGTATTGCGTGTGATTATGCCGAGCCGTTCGCTCAGGTCACCGTCGTCCTTTACATCTTCTGCCAGGTTCTCAGCGGTGATTTGAATCGTTGCGACGGGGGTCTTCAGCTCGTGCCCGGCGTCTTGAACAAACACTTTTAGAATTCGGTACGACTCCGCCACTGGCTCGACAGCCTTACCGGAGACCAAGTAACCGGCGAACGCTAGACCCAAAAGAAAAACAGGACCGAGAAGCAGCTTACCAAGGATAAATTTGTCGACAGAAACATCACGCTGCTTGGTTGGAATCTGCACCTGCAAATAGCCGAACAGATGCCCGTCCTGAATGAGCGGAACAGACATGGAGCGCAGTTTGCCGGATACGCTTGCCACTTCACAGGTGTTCAAAAAGAGCTTTGGGTTTCCCTTCTCACCGTGTTCTTCGTCAAGATTCTGATGTGCATCAAACAACTGAATAGTAGTTCTAAATCCATATGGACTTTGGTGCAACTGCTCCACCAGACCACGTGCCTGCAAATCGTTGCGCACTAGAAAAACAAGTGGTGCCACTTGCTCAGTAAGTGCTTTCAACTCGTCATCCAGCACACGTGTCAGCGATGTTTGAAACAAGTATGTGTTGCCGACGGCAAGGATAAAAAAGGCGATGCTCGACAGGAGTAAGAACCACAGCGTCAGTCGAATGCGCAGCCCTTTGAACATTATTTGGCGTCCAACCTGTAGCCGACACCATGAACGGTAGCAATTATGGATGGCTCACCATCAGTGTCGACTTTCTTGCGGATGCCCTTTATGTAAGTGCGAATGGCGTCGGTCGAAACCAGCGTGTCGGACTCCCAAACTCGGTCAATTAAAGCTTCCGCGCTGAACACAGTATTGGCGTTGCGCATCAGGAATTCGAGAAGATTGAACTCTTTCGGCTCGAGTTTAAGCTCTGCGCCGTCTTTCTCTACCTTACGCGCAACAGGATCGAGCGTCAGTTTTCCAACGTGCAAAACAGTCGTTGTAGTTTGCGATGCGCGTCGAATAAGCGCCCTGAGACGAGCGTTCAATTCCTTTGCATGAAATGGTTTTGGCAAATAATCATCAGCACCTGAGTCCAGTCCTTCAGCGCGATCGTCAATGCTCGACCTGGCAGTAAGCATCAGAATAGGCGTTTTCCCACCTTTCTCGCGGAATTTCCTCATCACATCGAGCCCGGTCATTCCGGGCAATCCCCAATCAAGCACAACCACGTCGTACTGGTAAACGCGCAACATGTCGAGCGCGGCTTCGCCGTTGTCCACAACTTCGACCGTGTAGTGCTCGCGCGTCAGAGAAAGCTTGATCTGCGATGCCAGATCAGCTTCGTCTTCTACCAGAAGTACTTTGCTCATTGTTTTCCCACGCGTCAGTTCAATTCAATCGCGCTCAATCTTTTTCGCCAATCAGTTTCACCAATTGTATTCTTCAATTGTTCGCGTCAATCGGCACAGCTCCGTTCGCATTGCCTGCAGCGGGACTATGCATCCCGCTGCAAGCCGCTACTTCTAGCTCTTTTTAGCTGCGGGTTTTTCAGCTGGCTTGGCACCAGCATCTGGCTTGGAAAGCTCGACATCAAGAGTGATCGGCACTTCTTCGCCGAGCGCTACACCGCCACCATCCAACACGGAATTATATGTAACTCCGAAATCCTTTCTTTTGATGGTGCCAGTCGCCGAAAAGCCAACTTTGCTGTTGCCTTGCTTGTCTTTGATCTGTTGACTTGGACCTTCAACATCCAATGTCACCGGCTTCGTCACTCCATGCATTGTCAAATCGCCAGTCATAGCAAATTTGCCTTTGCCCTTTGGCTTGATGCCTGTTGATTTGAAGGTAATGTCGGGAAACTTTTCAGTCTCGAAGAAATCTTTCCCGCGCAAGTGCTCATCGCGCTTGTCTTCACCGGTATTAATAGACTTTACATCGATAGTTGCGTTTACCTTCGCCTTTGCGAGGTTTTTTCCATCATAGTTGACGGTGCCTGTCACTTTCCCAAAGCCGCCACGCACAGTAGAAATCATCATGTGCTTAATGCTGAAATGCGCAGCAGAATGCATCGGGTCAATCGACCAATCGTCAGAAGCTGCGTTTGCGCTCGGTACCATTAGCCCAAATGCCGCAATGGCAAGTAAAGCACTCTTTCGAATCATCATCTCTCTCCTATCGGACTAATCAAGGTTACTAAATCAAGGACGGCCATTTTTCGAACAAATGTTCCATCTATTTAAAGTTGGCTCTTATTTTGACACAGTGGCGCCAGGCGCATTTGCAGTACCAAACTCAAAATCCCTCCCCCAAGCACTTGCAAAGATCGTTGGGGACGTACTAGAATCGAATAGTATACAACCGCAGGTAGGAACCAAATTGTAGCGTAGTATCCTAATTGATACCAGGTGACCTTATGTACGCAAAGCTCGAATGTCCAATCATGGCGACCATGGCCATGATTTCCGATAAATGGAAAGTCCTGATCATATGTAAGTTGAAGAAGGGGACGCTCCGCTTCAATGAATTACGACGCGAGCTTAAGGGCGTCACGCAGAGAGTACTAACGCATCAACTGCGCGAGCTGGAAGCGGACGGGTTGGTCAATCGGACCATCTACGCAGAAGTACCGCCACGCGTTGAATACACGCTGACGCCACTGGGAACCACCCTGATTCCGGTTTTGGACCATTTGGAAAAATGGGCACAAGAGCACGCTGACGAGCTGATGGCTGCAAGAGCGAAAGTTGTCGCTGCGGCGTCGGGCTGCTCGGATAAGGAAGCCGTCAAAGTAGCCGAAGCCGTAGGCGAAGCGTCGTAACAGCTGAATCGTAGGCGAAAATAATCGCATAAGCCTAATCTGCTAATGTTATGCGAATGCTAACGAGAAATTTGGCCTTGAATAAGATTCATATGTCCGCTTTGTTAACGGCATTGTTTTGCGCGTCTTTCTTCACGCCGTCAATTCGCGCGTTCGGCGCGGACAGTGCCGCCGAAGCGTACAAACTTTATCAAGCAAAACGCTACAAAGAAGCCGCACAAATGTTTGAAGGCTGTTTGACGGCCCAGAAGCCAGACGCCAATGTTCTTTATTACGCCGCAGTATGCAATCAAGAAGCCGGCAATCTGGGAAGAGCAAAAGCGCTCTACAAGCAAGTTGTGCAGCTCTCTCCCGGAAGCACCATCGCCCAGTACTCTGAAAAAATTCTGACAAGGCTTGATCCCGCAGCGCAAATGACTGCAGCCGGCGCTGCATACAATCCATACCGGAGAGCGCAAACAAACGAGCGCGAAGCTACCGTGTCCGGACCCGACGAAGCGCGGGTCTATTTCAAGCAAGTAGGCAGGGCAATGTATATCCCAGTTGAAATAGACAACCGTTCGGTCGAGATGATTTTAGACACCGGCGCACCGGGCATTCTTCTCGGAAAAAATCAGTTGTCGCGCATCGGCTTGCGTCTCCCGGACGGCCCTGCACTCGGACAGAGCGGCGGCGCAGCCAACACGCTTACACAAAACTTCTACGGGATGACAGCCACCGTCAAGGTAGGCCCATTCTCAATGAGCAATGCACAAATCAAAGTACTCGAGAACAACATGGCACCCCCACTACTAGGACAAGA
Source organism: Cyanobacteria bacterium DS2.3.42 (assembly GCA_013823055.1). Lineage (GTDB taxonomy): Bacteria > Cyanobacteriota > Vampirovibrionia > Obscuribacterales > Obscuribacteraceae > QKMZ01. The sequence goes on along the minus strand of PNLN01000137.1, from coordinate 5,621 downwards.
GTTTCTAAAATTCTTCGACTACACGGTCGATCAGGGAGCCCATAGCATTCACCTGGTGCGCAAAGGAAGTGGCGGCGCGGTTGCGAAGTCAGGATACTCAATACCGTTTGAATTTCGCGAAGGCGGCAACCGCATCGTTGTAGAGGCGGAGATAAACGGGCGAAAAGCACGATTAATGATGGACACAGGCAACTCAGCGACAGGGATTACCTTCCACAGCGTCGGTCAAGCAAAAGACTACGGGTTGGCACCGCCTGCCGATGCGCGCATTGGACTGCACAGCGGAGTGTCCGGCTCGGGCAAAGCGTATCAGTATTATGCAAATCGAGTGAAACTCGGCCCCATCGATCGCAGCAAATTGAGAGTGGCCGCCAACTTAGACGGAAACGATTCAGAACTGCCATTGCTTGGCCACGAATTTTTCGAAGGGTGGCAATACAATGTCGATCTGAAGGAACGAAAGATCTGGTTACTGCGCAGGTGAGCAGCATGAAATACCAGAATCAATGCGCATGATAATTAGAAGCGGGCTAATCGCGCTGTACTGTTCAGAATGTAGTACTTAAGTCCATGTTGGTGCAACCCTGCCTGCAGAAGTTTTCACCATTCGTCGACCTCCTAGGCGCAATCGCGATCCTCTTCACCTTCTTCGAAGTTGAGGTTCCGCGGTTCGTTCGTTGCTTTGACATTGGCGCTACACGGGCAATCTGTGATAGGAACTTCTTTCCCGACGGTTTCAAACGAAACATCATCAAACCACAGCTCACCTTGGCCGCCCAACATGATGCCGAAGGCTATATTGGTACTTTCTTCGGGAACGTCTAAGACAATGCTGTACTGAACCCAATCGGTCGTTCCTTGAATGAAACGAGTGCAGAAATTATCAAACGAGAGTGAATCATCTCCTTTCTCTCCATCGACGCGCATCCAAGGCTGAACCCAGTTTTTCACATCCATGGTCTTAACCCAGAAACTCATACGCAATCGTTTGTTCCGAAATTTTTCCGGTCCCATCTGTTGCATGAGCGTGGCCCAGACTGTCGCATCTTTTACTTTTTTTGAGTGCCGCATATATGCACACTTCGTTCCGCTGTGCGCATTAGATGAATCGACTGAAACCTCATACAGCTGTGGATCTTGCCCCGCCATGAACCAGCCTTTCGGCAACTTTTGGGTAACAGCTGTTTTCGCAGATCGTGACATTTTTCCTCCACAAAGTTGCAAACATGACTGATTTAGACAAAGGACCGTTGCCGTAAGATGGATCTCACAGGAAATTGCTACTTAAGAAATCAAAGAGCGCTTACGGACGCCAGTAGACGCCCGATTCACGTGCGAGCAATTTTGCGCAGATCAATTCGCGACGCAGGGTTGCGAAGTCGGGATGATGCTTGGCGATAATTGCGCTTACTTCCTTTTCCGTATAACGTTTGTCAAATTGAAAACGTTCCACCAGCCAGCGCAAAACAACTTCGCGCTTTTTGCGGCTGGCGGGAATTTCCTTTAACCGTTGACCTTCGAAGAAGTCACCGAGAATCTTTCTTTCCCAGGCATCAGGAACTACATCCTCAGTGAACGTTTCAATCGAATCGAGCGTCAGTACACGCTTTGTTAGCGCGCGCATCTCGGACATCACGAGATGATAGATGTGGGTAGTCCCTTCAGAACGCATCTCAACTAGCCCGACTTCTTTTAGTTTCGCAAGATGATGCGAAACCGTGGGAGCGCGCAACTCAAGCAAAGTCGCAAGCTCTTCGACGCTGCGCTCGTTAGAAGCAAGCGCCCCAACAATCTTTAGCCGACTCTCGTCAGAGAGCGCTTTGAAGAACGCGAGGATTTTTGAGAATTCAACACTAGCCATGATTGCACCATATATAGATATTTGTCTACTGAGATAACCATCTAATTAGATGTATATCAAAATTACAAGCAAATAGCAACAGGCGCACAAAAATGCTGTTCAGCACTTATTTAGTTTCGGCTCCAAGCGCCAGCAAGGCAGCATGAATTCTATCTCTAGCACCAATACGATCGAAAATCCTGGTAACGTAATTTTTCACCGTACCCTCAGTCAAGTTGAGAGCCTGAGCAATCTCTTGATTTGTCTTACCCTGACCAATGAGAGAAAAAACTTCCAGCTCTCTTTCCGTCAAAAGCTCGTCGTACTTAGAAGGCGCCCGTGTTTGAACCGGTTGGACAGACTTCATCAGTTTCCCCAGCAAATCGCCAGAAAGCAGGGAATTGCCTTGACAAACAAATCTGATTGCCGAGGCAATCTGCTCGATCGGTGTGTCTTTCAATAAATAGCCCGAAGCGCCCGCCATGAGTGCCTGAACTAAATCACTGTCATCGTCGAAAGTAGTCAGAATAATGATCTTTATTTCTTTGTTCTTAGCAAGTATCAATCGTGTTGCTTCCACACCATTCATTTCTGGCATGCGCAGATCCATCAGAATTACGTGAGGTCGCAACTCTTCAGCAGCTAAATATGCCTCCTTGCCATTTCCCGCTTCGCCAACAACCACAATATCCGACTCATTGGAGAGTAGAACGCTTAGGCCTTGCCTGAGCAATGATTGATCATCAACCAGCAAGACGCAGATTGAAGACTCATCTTGAAAGTCCTTATTGGCACGGCTTTTCATGCTGATATTGGCACTACTACTATGACTCTTGCTCCCTGGTTCGGTGCGGACAAAATGCAAAACGTACCGCCAAGACTCTCTGCTCGGTACTGCATACCTGACAATCCGGAACCTCCACTATTGGCTTCCAGCTGAAATCCGACACCGTCGTCCGCAATCTCCAAACGCAAACAATTTTCCTGTCTGGTCAGACCAATTGTCGCACTCTGCGCTCCTGAGTGTCGATAAATGTTGGTCAGTGCCTCCTGGGCAATGCAGAATAGATTGTGTCCCATAGCACCGGACACCGAAATACCGTCACACGCCAGTGTGACTGGTATTGAATTCTGATTAGTTGCGATCAATCGCTCAACGGATTCCACAAAACTAATGTCAGGCTCTTTGATAGTACGCAGCGCCTTACGCACGTCGGTCAAACACTGCCTGGCAAGCAATTTCGACGTCCTGAGAGAATTTCCGACCTGGTTGGAATCCTTGGACAACTGCAAGAGCGCCACATCAAGTTGGGTGTTGAGCGTGGTTAAGGTGTGCCCAAGCGAGTCATGAATATCGCGAGCAATTCTTTCTCGCTCTCTGGATAAAGCCAATTCGTCGACTTCGGTTTTAAGTTGCTCGGCAGTCAGTCTGCTGCGCTGCTCGGCAACAACGGCTCTAAATAGAAAGACACTCATCACCGTGCCGGCTATAAAAGGAATCTGTATTTTGCGAATCACTGGTATAAATCGCAAAAAATGACCGACACCGATAGCGTCGATGATGTCCTTCTGAACAAGATATGAATTTAACTCTCCAGCCAAACCTCTGGAAATCATGACCAGAGCCAACAGAACCACCATCCTCAGTCCGTCAAAAACCAGCGCTGTCTTGATTGCTGACAGAATGAAAAGAATGGTCGCGGAATTGATCGTTCCAAACGAAGCAATGAGAAACAGCGCCATGTACTCTCCCAATAACCATAATGCACAACTTCGGTCGGCGCACCATATACGGTTGCGACAAAATACAAGCGCCGCAACAACCATAAATGCTATGGAAAGCAGTTGCAGATTCAACGGTTCGGCTTCCTGGTCATGAATGGCGATAAACCCTTGCCAGGCAATTCCGCAACAAAGCAAAAGCAACTGAATTGCATTTACTTTTCTCAGCAGCAGTTGCTTCGGCTCGGCTTCAACCATAATTACTCATCAGCAGTACTTACAATACAACGGTATAACATTCTCGTTGAATTGAAAGTGGCCGGCGTTATATTACCCAGGTCATAGCAAGAAGTTACTCCAGGGAGAAGTATTCGTCTGCGCCTGAAAGTTAGCATGTACGAATTGCGGCAAACCGCAATGGAATACATGAAATGTAGAATCAGGAGTAACAAAAATGAAGGTAACGAAGATGTTCGCAATAGCGGTAGCGCTTTTTGTCACCGGCACGGCTGTATTTGCCGACGATGTTTCAGGACAAGGGGCGGTAAGCGGAGATGGTAGTGCCACAGGGGCAGGAGTCTTTCGAGGGAATGGAAACGCTACTGGAAATGGTGCGGCAATTTACAGGAACGATAACGGAAACATCCGCGTCAAGCGCGGAGAAGGTACTGTAAGCGGGCAAGGCATAGCAATCGGTCGAGGCAGCGCAAACGGCTCTGGTCGTGGGTTTGGCAGAGGATCAGCATCCGGCAGCGGGCACAAACGCCACGGATTGTTTCGCCGCGGACGACATAACTAAATGAAACAAGGAAGGATTGCACGATTACTTACAATAACGACAAGCTGTTTAGCAGTTTTGCCGATAGCAAACTGTGCGTTCGGGCAACCTCCTTCTATCCAAGAAAAGCTGCGGCAGGGTATGGAAATCGTTTCGTCATATCCGCGCGATTCGGCTCAGATAGAAGTCGATTTCCATCGTCCCGTCGCAGCAAAATCGATGATTGGCTTGGTGCATGGCATGGACCAGCTCAACCCGCCCGACCGCTATCTTGTACCCCTAGCTTCAAAACTGTGGAGAACGGGACGCCAGGGAAGGCAAATTTATCCGCGCTCAAAGCACTCAGGCAGCCAGATAATCGTTGTACTCAGCGACATCTGGGGTTATCCTGCGCAACAGCGAGCACATTGGCGACCCCCCTACAGAAATTTTGCGCAGTGGGAAAGCTTTGTGCGTAAAACAGTCAAATCTTCTCAGGGTGCGCCCATCATTTTCGAGATTTGGAATGAACCTGAATCCAGGGACTTTTGGATTGGCACCAGCGAGCAGTGGTTAGAAACATGCGCACGCGCTGCTAGAGTGATAGCCTCTGAATCGCCGCAGGCTAGAATTGCCGGACCAAGCCTTGCACGCTTCAGCACCACTGCTATGCAGCGATACATAGAGTATTTCCGAACGCAAAACGTACCATTGACCGCACTGACATGGCATGAGTTTAGAAGCGACTTACTGTTGCCGAAAATTCAGGCGGATATTGCTTTCAGCCGCAATGCATTGCTGGCAGATTCGAGAGTTGGAGCAGTACAAGCTCCACTTGTATACATAGGTGAGTTCCTAGGACCTGAGGCACAACTGAGACCCGCTTCAAATCTGGCTTACATGTCCTATATGGAGTCCGGCGGCGCAGATGGCGCGTGCCGAGCGTGCTGGAATGAGTCCAATGGAACAAGCAACTGTTGGAACTGCTCTCTGGATGGTCTGCTATCGGCAAATCGCGGTCACTTCCTGCCACGCGCAGCCTGGTGGACAAACAAATTCTACTCCGACAGTCTGGCACGGCGCGTAAAAAGCGCTTCTAATGATCCCAGAATAGTTTGTCTAGCGTCAGCCGGTTCTCCCTGTACCCTACTTGTGGGCTATTGCGGGGAAAGAATTGTTTGCCCAGAACAGAAGTTTGTCACTCTAAAATTATCGGGAATGCCTTTCAAGGGAAAAACCTGTGCAGTGTCGATCTTCAATATACCGAACACCGGAGAATCGCCACTGCCCGAACTGCAACAA
>PNLN01000095.1 GCA_013823055.1 Cyanobacteria bacterium DS2.3.42 | reverse complement strand
AAAGGGTTTGGGTTTTAATTACCACTGATGGAAAATCAGCATAAGACAAGCGGGGTTCCAGAAAATCCTGATGTCTTCAGCGCCGCGCTAGCCAATGTAATCAGGCTGGACGGCGACAAAGAGACAATCATCGGGCAAGCCTGGAAGGCGGCGCCCAATCTTCTTGTCACTTGTGGACATGTAATCGAGCCTTTTGTCTCTTCTGCCAAATCTTTGCAAATCAAATTTCCGGCTTCCGGCAATCGCTATGCGGTGAGAGAAGTCAGACTTCACCCCAATTTCGGCCGGCAACAAGATCAGCTCGTCTCCTTCGACGCAGGAATCTTGCTGGTCGATTTAGCAGGCACGGAGCGAGAAGCACCCGCTTTACCTATAACTTTCGGCAAGGAATTGCGAAATTTCCAACCACTTTCTGCAATTCGTTACCCTGTTCATCTCGGTCAATATTCATCGACACCGGCTCCCTTAGCGCAATTGGGACGTATGTTGGGTGAATTGAGACGCAACGACAGTTATCACATCCTGCACGATCTGGCCCTTGCCCCGGGCGATTCAGGCTCACCAGTTTTTGACGACACTTCAGTTGTAGCAATGCATTGCGGTGACACAGCCAGTCTTCCCGGTCTCAATTTGCCTACCACATCAATTCGGCTGGCTCTATGGATCGATGCGCTCAAAGAATTGGGCGTAGAAGAGAACCTCAAGATGGCCAAACCAAAGGCAGCAAAGGTTGGAGCATCGCCCGTTTTAGCGTTTCTGCTGGCGACGGTAATTGTCTTCCTTATAAGTGGCGGACTTTTGGCCAAACCTATGTTCGATTCATGGACAATCAAACAGCCGCCAATCATGCCGCTTACCGTCAGTTTCAACAAACCGCGCAATGAATATTTTGTGGGCGAACCTTTAATTATTCAGTTTCGCACTCGCTCGGATTGCTTCGTGCATTTGTTTGAATTGGAAGGAAACAAAGTAACCCTTCTTTATCCAATGGCCGGCAATCAAGTCATTTCAAAGCCGGGAGAGACGATCACTATCAAAACGGTTGGTGAGAATCCACTGGGCGTTGGAAAAGAACCTTCGAAATATCTCTGGGTACTCCTCCTAAATTCCAAGGATCAGCTGTTAGAAGACTCGGACCGCAAGCAGGGCAATGAGAATATTGGCTTGCTTAACATCAGTACAGACGAACTGATGGACAGAATTGATAGGATAGCCAAAGAGGATCCTCAAAAAATCCTCCATGTAGCGATGGATGGTCCTGTAGCGACAAAGCCGGCTCCTGCTCCTGAACCTAAGAGCAGTGCCGGCTCCGGTCAGACTCAATAGTCTTAGGTTCGCAATCGCGGCAAAATAAACATATCAGGATCAAAACTGAGGAAAGCGGCATGAGAGCAGCAATTCGAAATTTGGCATTAGCTCAGGCTTTGGCCATGGCTATTACAATTACTATAGGCAGCGGGCTTGCACTTGCAGAAAACGCTGGTGGTGAGCCGACAATCGAGGATCTGAATAACTCGAAGGAGCGCAACACTATTTTGCTGCCTCGTCCAGGTGCGGCAAATTTCGCCAAGCCTGAAGTCAAACCAATCCCTGTCAATTCTCGTGCAGTAAAACAACCAGTCAGAGCCGCACAACGCCGCTCGTCTCGGCCACCAGTGAAAACTTCCAACTCTGCAAACAAGTCTGCCGACATCAATGCAACAGCAGTCTTTCAGCCCTCAGGTGCCGCTACAAACGGCCAGTCAATCATCAATGTTTGGCTCGATAAAAAAGGCATCGCTCCGCAATACAAGCATGGCGACAAGATGAAGATCAACGTCTCAGCCACACAAGACTGCAATGTCATGATTTTCGATTTCGACGGACGAGGCAAACTAACCCAGCTTTATCCAAATGAATATCAACAAAAAACCCTTTTGAGAGCAGGCGACACCATCACTTTTGGTGGTTCTGACAGTCCATTCGACTATCAAGTCAGTCTTCCTCAGGGAAGCTCACGCGCCCAAGAAAGAATTTTCGTCTACGCCTATCCGGTTAGTGAAAAGCCCCTATCTATCGCACTCAATAATGAAGACGGAACGCCATTTAGAAGCGGCGAAATGACGCTTGCCCAATACAAAAAGATGGTCGCCGAATCAAAAGTCTTTTTTAACAGCGGCACTGACACCACTCAGGTAAGCGGCGAACGCGACGTAAAAATTGTTCCTAAAGCCGGAGTCACTGCACCTTCAATGAAGCTTGTCTCGACAGAGGACAATAAAGGAAATAGCGTTGGTCAGCCGAACAAAAAAGAAGTCAGTTTCACTATTCTGGGAAACTGAATCTCCGCAAAGCATGGAATTAAAGCGAGAAAGGCACCGCGAGTAGTGCCTTTCTCCGTCTGAGTTTTTAGTGATTTGGTTTCGCGTAAGGCTCCTCAGACAACATCTTTTAGGTTTAATTCGCCGGGTAGGCTCATTAAAATCCCGGACGTCCCATCTGTAAACGCAAGATCAAGTCGGCATTCAAGATGCTTCCGGTATAGCGATCGCTATGAACGAAGTGGTCGAAGGCAGCCGGGAAATCGGTTTGAGCAAGGGCAATTTCTTCCGGGCTGTAGTAACCGACAAAACCTTCACAGGTGTATGCTGCCTGATATCCTTCTCCGGGTGGAGGCGGGAGATTTTCGGTACCGCCACCTGGGGCGCCTGAACCTGACCCTGAACCTGTCATTACCGGCAGTCCTTCATAGAAACCGTCTGCTGCCGAGACTCCGCGTTCACCGGACTGAGACCATTCATTTTGATGAAATTCGTCTCCGCCCCAGGCGTCGGGTAGATAGCTTCCGTGACCGGTGGTCAATCCACTGTCACGTTCATCCATGATGCCGGTGTTGATTCTGTGGACTTTGCTGAAGCCCATGTATGGCGGCAATCCACGTGTGCCTTCGTCGCCGTATATGTGATTGGCATGGTGTTTGGCTTCTTTGACAAAACTGTCTGTGCGTGTGGGCGGCAGACCATTTCTCCAGTCGGGCGGATCATTTGCGCGGGCCTGAGCTTGAGCAACCATCTGCGCTGTATTGCGAGCCTGCGCCTGATTTGGTCTCTGGCTGAATGAGGACTGGGCCCGCTGATAATTACCAAAACCTTGAGCCTGTGCGCCGGATGTACTCAAGGCGAAGAGCATCGAAAGGGCGATTAAGCTTAGAAGCGAGACCTTCAAGTTCATGTAAAACCTCAGAAACGCGAGCCGATTTGTGTCTTGAACTTTAGCGGTTGTCATTGGCGCAATTCGGGCGCAATATTGGCAAATTAAGGGCAACCCCAAATTTCATCAGATGAAATGCTAGATTGAGCGTTCGCAAAAGAGATCTCCGAGCACTAATGACTCTTTCTCTAGGAAAAAAAGCTCTGATACTGGTGGCTGTGCCTTTGGTATTTGAACTTGTTTTCGTCGGCACGTTTGCTTATCTGGTCAATCAGGTCGACCGAGAGAGAGCTCGTGAAGCCCATGCCCGGGATGTTGCCGGGCATCTCAATGTGCTTTTGCGCCTGGTCATGGAAAGAAGCTCGTCGCTCATCGTTTCACATTTCACGAGCAGAGAAACATTCAGGCGCCGCGCCGATCTTGCCAAGAAGCGCTTCTACCAGGAGAAAGAAATCATCAGCCGGCTGGTGGCTGACAATCCGCACGAAAAGGAATCTTGGGACAAGATCTACAGGCTAATGGACGACGGCGATCGCTTTTTCGATCATGCAAAAACCATGGTCGATATTGGAAACAAGCTGGCCGCCGGTATGGAGATGGTAAAAGTTAATCGCTTGATGGCTGACGTGTTTCAGTCTATCGACCACCTTGTGGAAGAACAAGAAGCAGAAACCCAAGAGCGCAAAAACAAACAGGCGATAGTTCGCTCTCAAATTGAAATACTGATATACGTCGCAGTAGCGGTAAATATTCTACTTGCCGTTGGACTGGCACTGGCGTTCAACAAGAGTACAGCGACACGGCTGAAAGTAGTGCTCGACAATACTTACAAACTGGCATCACAACAACCACTTTCTGCGCCACTTCGGGGTGAAGACGAACTGGCGCATCTCGATCATACTTTCCGAAAAATGGCCGATGCATTGGAATCAATGAGGCGAAAAGAAAGTGCGATTCTGACAAGCGCCGCCGACATAATCTGCTCGCTTGATGCCGAAAGAAGGTTCACTCAAGCTAATCCAGCAGCCGCCAAGCAATGGGGCTACGAAATTGACGACTTAATTGGCAGACGTCTCGATCAGCTGCTGGACGAAGAAGACCTCAAATCGACCACCGACGACATACACAGCATCATTGAATCAAAAGGACATGGAGCTTTCACAAATCGCATCGTCACTCAAGACGGACAAGAAAGAGACTGCGAATGGTCTGTCGTCTGGTCTAAGGAAGAAAAATCATTGATGTGCGTGGTGCACGACATCACCGAACGCAAACAAATCGATCAGATGAAACGAGACTTTGTGGCTATGGTCAGCCACGACTTGCGCACACCTCTTACATCGATTCAGATGGTGCATTCGCTACTGTCTGCAGGCGCTTATGGTGAACTTACGGATGACGGAAAGGAGAGCGTAGAAGGCGCCCAGGACTGCTGCGACAGGCTGATTACATTAGTAAACGACTTGCTTGATTTAGAGAGAATGGAATCGGGCCGCATGGACTTGAGTCTGGAATCCATACCGCTTTCTGACATCATCAAACCATCCATCAACATGGTCGCCAATGCCGTCAAGCAAAAGCAAATCGAATTAAAACTCGAGACTGAAGACAATCCAACTGTTCGAGCAGACAAAGAGAGAATGATTCAGGTTCTTATCAACCTGATTGCCAATGCCATAAAGTTTTCGCCCGAAAAAACTGTCTTGACGGTCTCAACTGGTGACGACGGCAAATTTGCAGTTGTAAAAGTCAAGGATGAAGGACGAGGTGTTCCGGAAAGCATGCGCGCATCAATTTTCGAGCGCTTCAAGCAGGTCAATAAGTCCGATTCGAAGGGCAGAAAGGGCAGTGGATTGGGTCTGGCGATATCGAAAGCAATCGTAGAATTGCACGGCGGTCAAATTGGAGTCGAATCGCAAGAAGGAAAAGGAAGCACATTCCACTTCAGCCTTCCAATCGCTCAACCGGATGCAGAAGACAATGTGCAAGCATAAGATTGCGATATCATTGTTGCGGATTACTCTCGAGCATTTTTTGTGGCCAAGATTCTCATTATTGAAGACGATGTTCAACTGTCGAAGCTGGTGCGCGACTGGCTGAAGATGGAAAGACACGAGGCCGAAATCGTCAACGACGGTCAGGAAGGTCTAAATCGTCTAAAGGTGTATGAATACGACCTGATCGTGCTCGATCTGGAGTTGCCGATGATGAGCGGAATGGAAATTCTCAGAGAATTTCGCGCTGCCGGCAAGAAAACACCTGTTTTAATCCTCACCGGTCGCACCACCGTCGACGACAAAGAATTCGGGCTTGACGCAGGCGCCGACGATTATCTGACAAAACCATTTCACGCAAAAGAACTCACGGCCAGAATTCGCGCACTCATGAGAAGAGTGGGCGGACAAGTCGGTACTGTTCTCAAGTCCGGAAACATCGAACTCGATCGCGCCGCCTTCACAGTCAAACGAGGTGGAGAAGAGATCAAGTTAGTACCAAAAGAATTCGCTCTGCTTGAATTTCTGATGCGCAACCCAGGCACAGTTTTTGCCCCTGAGGCTTTGCTCAATAGAGTCTGGCCTAACGAGTCTGACGCCACTGTCGACGCTCTCACCACCTGCATAAAACGCCTTCGCAAAAAACTCGACGCCGAAGGGCAAGACTCATTGATCCGCAATGTTCACGGCGTCGGCTATGGACTGCGCAGCGATCTTAAAGACTAGATTTTCGCTTCAATCATTCGCTTCACACCTGATAAAACAGGAGGACTCACCTGGGAATCCTCCTGAAGTTTTGAATTGGTTTCGACGGTTCAACCTATGTGGTTGCTTCCAGTCCGGAAGGATGCTTTCTTGTGATTGCGAAGCGCTTGCCGACTACATCCCAGTCGACATTCTTCATGAATGCGTCAAGGTATTTAGCGCGGTCAATGCCGTAATCGACCATGTATGCATGTTCGTAAACGTCAAGGACAAGAAGGGGCACAAAATTTGCCGGTGAGCCGATGTTGTGCGAATCGAGTCCAAAAGAATCGATGAAACCGCCACGGGTGTTGAATCCAATCACAACCCAACCACGCACGCTCTTACCTGCGGCTTTCAAGAAATCGTTGAACTTGCCTGTGCTGCCCCAACGCTCTTCCATCGCCGCTTTCAAATCGCCTGTCGGATCGCCGCCTTTGCCACCCAGGTTGCCGAAATAAAATTCGTGATAGATGACGCCGTTGACTGCAAAACTTTGCTCGACCAACATTTCGCGAATGGCTGAATATGATTGATTCGCAGAAGTTAGTTCGACGTCCTTCAATTTGCCGCGCAATTCATTAGCTTTGCTGATATAGCCTTTGTACAGCTTCAAGTGCTGCTCAATCTGGCTGGCGGACAAACCATCCAGTTTGCCTTGAAGGCCGGAGAAATCCTTAGCCACATAAGGATCGCCTGCTGAAGCTTGAGGAGCTGCCGGAGTTCCTGCTGCTGCAAAAGCCGGCGCCACCAGTGCTCCTGCTGCCGCCACTGCTCCCATCGTCAAAACTTCCCTGCGAGTGAGAAGTCCAGCTTTGGATATTTCGTAGTTACCAATTACTTCTTTGTCTGACTTATCTGGCATACCGCCTCCTGTTGATAACTAAAATTCTTTCTCAAGCGCCAAGACTGAAATAGCAAAGCCCATGCATTAATTCAACGACGAATTTAGCTTAATTGCTGCTTTCAAGAAGCGCTCTCCAAGGCGAAAAGCGCTACCCTTACAAGACGCCTTATAAGAGTTTTTCAGCTTAACACATCGGCTCGAGATTAAGCCTGCCGCAAACGCAAAGAGTAATTACAATGACCTCAACCAAGACACCGCCTCCAATGAATGAAGAGAAAAAAGAAACATCCACGCTTGCGCAACCGAGCGCCAGTTACAGCCTCACTTTGCGGCTCAAAATTAACAACCGCCCCGGCATGCTTGGCAAGGTCGCATCCGTCATCGGCGATGTAGGTGGAGACATCGGTGCCATCGACATTCACGGTGTCGAGAAAGGTCACATTATCCGCGACATTACCGTCAATGTGCGCGATTCAGAACACGGCGAAGAACTGGTCAAAGCGCTAAACACAGTTGATGGAATCCAAGTCATCAATGTTTCAGATCGAACTTTTCTCATGCATCTGGGCGGAAAAATTCGTATCGCAAATAAAGTTCCGCTGACCACCAGAGATGACCTTTCAATGGCCTATACGCCGGGCGTGGCGAGGGTTTGCATGGCCATTCACCACGAGCCTGAGAACGCATATAAGTTAACAATAAAGCGCAATTCAGTCGCAGTAGTCTCCGACGGCACCGCGGTATTGGGATTGGGAAATATTGGTCCGAAAGCGGCTATGCCTGTCATGGAAGGCAAAGCGATGCTCTTCAAAGAGTTCGGCAAAATCGACGCTTATCCAATTTGTTTGGACACACAAGACACCGAAGAAATAATCAAAGCAGTCAAATACATTGCCCCCGGATTTGGTGGCATAAACTTAGAAGATATTTCAGCACCAAGATGTTTTGAAATTGAAGCACGCCTGAAGAAAGAGCTGGACATCCCCGTCTTCCACGACGATCAACACGGCACAGCAGTTGTTGTTTTAGCTGCGCTCATTAACGCACTAAAAATTGTCGACAAGAAAATGGAAAACCTGAAAGTAATTGTCAGTGGTGTCGGTGCCGCCGGTGTTGCTTGCTCGAAGATCCTCATGTCGGCAGGAGTGAAGAACATCACCGGCTTCGATCGCTCAGGCGCAATTTACAGGGGCCGCGCTGAAAATATGAACAGCATGAAAGAGTGGTTCGCCGATCACACAAATCCGGAGATGCTCAAAGGATCGCTCAAGGACGCAATGAAAGGAGCTGACCTCTATCTTGGTTTGTCAGGACCAGGCACAGTCAAAGCGGACTATTTAAAGGACATGGCCAAAGACGCAATCGTTTTCGCTATGGCCAATCCGACGCCCGAAATCATGCCTGAGGAAGCACTTCCACATGTGCGCATCATGGCTACGGGTCGCTCCGATTATCCAAATCAAATCAACAATGTTCTATGCTTCCCCGGAATTTTCCGCGGCGCTCTGGATTGCCACGCCACCGACATCAATGAAGAGATGAAACTGGCCGCCGCCCAGGCAATAGCTTCAGTAATTAAAGACAATGAATTACACGAAGACTATATCGTGCCCGGTGTTTTCAACCAGACTATTGCTCCGTCGGTCGCCAAAGCAGTGGTTGAGGCAGCAAATAGAACCGGCGTCGCCAGAAAATACAAAGAGAGCCTGATTCCCATTCCAGACGAGCAAATCGAAGCCTGAGTGGCAATTGCGTCCCTTGACGTAAAAATCCGCTGAGCTTAAGCTGGCAATATAACCCATATAAAATTGATGAGGCTTTTGGCGATGAGTGACGTTGAGCGTAAAAGGAAGCAGCGCGAATACGAAGCGATGCTTCGCACAGATAAAGAGCGCGAAGAGCGAAAGCTTAAAGAAGACCGCGAGCGGCAACGTATCAACAAAGATCAGGAGCGCGCCCGCATTCTTAATATGGCTGTAGCCAAGCAGAAAGAGAAGCGAGATTTCGACCAGAAAGCGATCGAAGATAAGCAGGACCTTCATATCAAAGAGTTGGAGAGGCAAAAGCGAGTCGAATATCGCATATTCAATAACTTGCCGCCCGATCCTGACGACGAAAACCCACTCCTGACCTAGTCACCGAGTTAGCTTTTCTTATTCCTATAAAGCCTTATCTGGGCTGGCTCAACTGTAGCCAGCCCTTCTTTTATAGCCTCCTCAATGAGCGGCAGGAAATGCTCAATTTTTTCCGGCGTGTCGATGATTTCGACGATTATAGGTAGATTGGTTGAAATGTCTAAAATCTTGCTTGAATGAATTTGGCTGTGCGCCCCAAAACCGGCAATTCCGCGCAAAGCGGTTCCGCCGGACAAGCCCTGCTCTTTGGCCTTGCGGAGGATCCATTCATACAAGGGAATACCCTGGTGCTTGTCGGTTTCTCCAACAAAAATCCTCAAAACATGCCCTTCACTTCCCTGCATGTTTATCCTCCATGTATTAATCGCGCGACAACCACACCCAGCCAGACCAAAGTCAATCCGACAACAACCTGCCCTACGGCATTTAGCGTCGCGAAAACGAACTCTCCGTCTCTAATTAGCTGGAAGGTTTCCATCCCAAAACTGGAAAAGGTCGTAAAGCCGCCCAGCAAACCGACAAACACAAAGAGCCGCCCTTCTGACTGCAAGACGCCTCTGGATTCAGACAATTGCATCAAATAACCAATGACCAGGCAACCGACCATATTGACCAGAAAAGTGCCCAGCGGAAACATCCACCCGCCTGTCAGACGGTGCACGAAAGTGCTGCTCAAGAAGCGAAGCACTCCGCCTATGCCGGCGCCGACAAATACAAGTAGGTAGTTCAATTCAAACTCTTAAAAGCCAGCATTATAAACGGACTGAAGGACGGCCGCAAAACCCAAACAGGCGCCGAAACCTTCCAGATCGTTACGGATACATAAAGGTTGTCAAGAATCGCAAATGGTTTTGATACATTAGCAAGTACGAGAGTGTTGTTGAACACAACGCAATGGCACAAAACAAGAAAGAAGTAAAAGCACAACGATATTCCGTTTTTCCATCGAACCGCCAAACCCACGATCGAACAACGGCATATAGCGAATCAAGTAAAGCATCGCATTAAGCAAATGCGCGGCTGCACTTGGTTCGCAGCCGAAAGCTACGGCCCGAAGGCAACACTACCGGCTGGCAATAACCACTCTGGTTATTGTCCGGCCTCTGGTAGCTTTTTGGTTTCACCAAAAGCATGGGCATCGCGGATGGTGGCAGGATCTTCCGGAAGCCCAAGCATCTTTCTCATTTCGGAAAGGAGATGGTCGCCTTCTTTCACCCTGTTGGTGCTGCGCAAAAGTATGGCGTAGTCTTGCAGAGTATCGATGGATACCGACTCATAATTCTTCTTGTTCACGGCCGGGTCATTTTTCATTTCGGTCAGGCGAGCCATTGCCTTTTGATACAGTTTCTCGGCTTCATCATATCGGCCTAAAACAGTGTAGACATCAGCAAGTTCGGACTCGAGCTCGGCGCGCTGAAGAGTATCTTCTTTGCCCAAGCCGTCCAGCAGTTTAATGCCCTTTTGATAATCGCTTGCCGCCAATTGGTATTTAGATGTTCCCCGATAGCAGTCGGCAAGGTCCGCCAAATCAGCCACCCACTCACGCGTTTCATTTTCTATTTCAGCCTGACTTGCGTGTTTTGCTTTCAGCTTTGCGACCGAGTGTTTTGCCAGACTAACCGATTGACTAAAGAGCGGAATAGCGTCCTTAAAGTCGGCTTTCTGGTAATTCAATTCGGCAAGATCGCGCAATGTCGTTCGATAACGACTGTCGTCAGTGCCAAAACGCTTTGCCTGGAAGAGCGCAGCGCGCAGAAATTTCTCTGCTTCCGGAAAGCGGCTCTGTCTCTGGTCCATGTACTCTTTTGCTTTTTTCGAATAGTCATCATATAGAGATGGCGCCGTAAAAGCAGGCGTTGCCGTGGATAGGCACACAGAGAAGGAGGCAAACAGATAAAACCAATTGATCTGCGATTTCTTCAAACTATTCAATATCTTCACTCCACTTACAAACTACTAGGCAGTCGGCTCTGCGGGCGGGTCAGGTTCGCTACCTTCTCCATAGACTTCGTTAGTCGTCATTTTGCGACGGTTGCGGTGGCCGTTCAACACAAAAGCAAAGAAAAATGCCATCGCCAATACAGATGCGCCAACGCTTAGGAAATAATTTTGTTGTTTGACGAGGTAGGCCGCTACCAGCCCGAGCAATGCGGAAACTGAATAAATAACATATGCAGTTTTCTTTTGTGAAAGGCCTGTGTCCAACAAGCGATGATGTATGTGCTGACGGTCAGGTTCAAACACAGACTTTCCTCGAGCCGCCCGTCTGACAATTGCCCAGGCTGTATCGAGAAGCGGAAAGAACAAGATCAAAAGAACCAGAAAGACCGTCGGCACAACGATCGTAGCCGCAGCTGCGCCCTTAATGACGCCCGTTATTGATATCGCAGCTAAGACAAAACCGACAAGATAGGCTCCCGAATCCCCAAGAAAAATGCGAGCGGGATTGAAATTCCACCTCAAGAAACCTAACAACGCACCGGCTAGAACGGCAGCCATCAGACCGGCGTAAGGTTTATCAATACCCTCTGCAAGTGCGACGCTCCATATGGTCAGTGCAGAAATCAACGAAACTCCCGCTGCCAGACCATCCATGCCATCAATCAAATTGACGGCATTGGCAACGCCAACCAACCATAAAACAGTGATAGGAAGGCTGAGAATTCCCAACTGAATCGGCTCACCACCGGTCAAATGCAAGAAACCCAGATCAATATTCATTGTGGTCGGAATTGGAATGGCTCTAATACGGACACCTAGAGAATAGGCTGCACTAGCAGCAACGATTTGAATGACCAGTTTGGCCTTTGCAGGCAAAGACTCCAGGTCATCAATTAATCCAAGTACAAATACGATAGTTCCACCGACAAAAATACCAAGGCCACCTTCGACGATGCGAGCATCCTGAGGAAAGCGTCCGGTTATCGCGGCAAGGGCGCTTAATGTCAAAATGAAACTCATATAGATGCCGACACCACCAAGGCGAGGCACTGCTACTTTGTGAATTCGGCGCTCATCGCCAGGTTTATCAACCAGTCCCAACTTCAAAGCACGAGATCTAATTTCCGGCGTCAGCCACCAACTCACCGCCAGCGCAATGAGAAAACCCGGGATGTGGGTTTCGTCCAACTTGTTCTGGGAAATCATCACTGTCCAGCCAATGCCAACAGCAAGCACCAGCATCTGACAGACTAGAGTTCCGTATCCAGATTGCTTTTTGGGAGGCACTGCTTTTGTTTTGCCTGTTTCAGTTTCAGTTTTAGGTTTACTACTTAGCACGCACCAACTCGTCTTCTTCGCGATAAAGCGGGAAGCGATCGCATAATTCATGAACTTGCTTGGTTATGCGCTCGTGCACCGCTGAATCTTCCGGATTGCGCAATTTCTCGGCAATCAGGCGTCCAACAATCTCCATCTCGGCCACGCCCAGTCCGCGCGAAGTCACTGCTGGTGTGCCGATTCGAATTCCGCTTGTCACCATTGGTTTTTCCGGATCATTGGGCACCGCGTTCTTGTTGGTGGTTATATGAACCGTTTCAAGAATCGCGCATGCTTTTTTGCCGGTCATTTTGATCGGGCGAAGATCAACAGTCATCAGGTGATTGTCGGTGCCGCCCGATACGATAGCCAAACCTTCAGCCATCAATGTCTCTGCAAGTTTTTTCGCATTGTCGACAATGCGCTTTTGATATTCTTTGAAGTCCGGCTGCAGTGCTTCATGGAAAGCCACTGCCTTGGCGGCAATCACATGTTCCAGCGGTCCGCCTTGCAGACCAGGGAATACAGCTTTGTCGATTTCTTTGGCAAATTCTTCCTGACACATGGTCACTCCGCCGCGCGGTCCACGCAAAGTCTTGTGCGTAGTAGTGGTGACGAAATGCGCATGAGGAAAGGCATTCGGATGAATTCCGGCGACGATAAGACCAGCGATGTGTGCTACGTCAGCCATCAAATAAGCGCCGACTTCATCGGCAATTTTGCGGAAGCGTTCGAAATCGATGATGCGCGGATAATTACTGGCACCACAAATGATCAACTTAGG
>PNLN01000056.1 GCA_013823055.1 Cyanobacteria bacterium DS2.3.42 | reverse complement strand
GACAACCCGTATTTCAAGATTTATCTGGCCGACGTTTATACAGCTCAAGCCATGAAGCCGATCATCGATCAAGTTTTGAATGGCGGTCGCTTTATTGAGCTGAACAACCCATATACGATGAAGAAGTTCGACGATGCGATTTCGCTTCTAAAAGCAGTCGATACCGATTCGCGCACCGGATTGCAGAGGGTCAACAGAACTCCGCCCGGCAATGCTGTTATGCCGATGGATCCCTACCGCATTTACGGGGATTCAAGAGATCCACGCTTCCCTGAGTACTATTACGGTTTTTGGGGTGGCAGCTACGATCAGGCAAAACACCGCGAAGTAGCAATCACATTCATGCGTAATCTGGCTAAGAACAACGCCTTCCCGCGCATAGAATTACCTTAGTTTCGCAGAACTGTATGAAAGGCTGTATCCTTAGGATAGTCGAAGTCTCGACTAGTTCCTAAATGTTCAGCTGTTGCAATTGAGAACAGTCCACGCCACCGCAGATAGTATCGCAACGAAAAGCACTCCTGTTTCTCATGGATTGCGCTTCAATTTAGTGAGAATGGCCGCGGCTCTGCTTACGCTGCCTATTCTCACAGTTTTCTCCACTCCCGCATGGTCAATGGATCGCGCCGATGAGCGCCTGGTAAACGAAGCAATTCGACTGGCTGATGCCGGCAATTTTCCCCACGCCGCCCGCATACTCCAAGGGGTGCACCAGCGCTATCCCAAAGATACTTTCGTATTAGTGCAATTGGGCCATGTTTCCATGAACAGCGCAGCGGACTTAACCAACGGCACCATTCTTGCGGAAAAATGCTTCAGAAGAGCAATTGAACTCGATCCGCAATTTGGCAGAGCGTATAAAAAACTGGCCGAATGCTATGACGGTCGTGGAGACTTTTTGAATGGTGTGAAGTACACAACCAAAGCAATGTCCGTAAAAAAGCCGGATATGGATGCACTCAGAGAGCGCGCCGGAGCGCTGAGCAATTTGAAGCGAGACAAGGAAGCGCTTGCGGACATAGATTTATTTATCAATAAATACAAAAGCACTCTGCGAGACAGAGACAAGAAAAAAGTACAGCTTCAGAGAGCGGCAATACTCGAAAATCTCAAGCAGTACGACAAAGCGGTAGCAGTCTATCGTGAGCTTCTCAAACTAAACTACGAGGACTCTATCGTTTTTCGTGAAGTGATCTGCTTGAGAGCGATGAACAAGCCAGAAGAAGCACTTAAGAGCTTAAACAAACTGATCGCCCGTAACAAGGCGGACGACACAGGCTACCTCAACAGGGCAAGGCTTTTCGAGAGCCTTGGCAAACACAAGGAAGCAATTTCTGATTACTCCGTATCTATTGACTTAGCATCTTCCACGACCGCTCTTAAAGAACGAGCCGCGGTTTACGATAAGATAGGACGCAAAGATCTGGCCGACAGAGATCGCAAAGAAGCAGACCGGCTCTAGGCTGCCGCTATGAATCGAAAGGATCGAAAGATCGAAAGAACCGAAAAGATCGAAAGAACCGAAAAGATCGAAAGGATCGCAAAGATCGAAAGGATCGCAAAGATGCAAAACGAATCTGATTTTCCCTCGAAAACTATTCTGATTGGTTTTGTCACGCTTGCTGTACTCCTTGCAATCGGCACGGCAGCAATCTGTAAAACACCAGAGGAAGCCGCTTACGAACGTGCTCAGGCATTCAGGAAAGCTGGTGATTTTGACAAGGCTGGAATAATTTTATTGCAGTTGTACAGAAAACATCCGCAAAATGCCGCTTTGCTCGTTGAGCTGGGAGAGGCATATTTGAACGATGACAACGAGATGGCAGGCGGTCAACTCAAGGCTGAACAGTGCTTTAGCAAAGCGATCAAAATTGATCCGCAATTCGGAAAAGCGTATTACATGATGACCGAGTGGGCGAACGCTCAAGGCAAATACGATCTGGCAATTAAAATGGCGACCAAAGCACTGACGGTCAAAAAGCCTGACTATCAGGCTTATATGGAAAGGGCCGCGTCCTACAGCCGGCTGCGCCGAGACAAAGATGCTCTGGCAGATCTGGATAAATTCATTTCGTTGGGCAGCGCCAAAAGAAATGCATATGAACGCAGAGCGAGCATTCTGGAAAACATGCACCAATATGAACGGGCGCATAGCGACTATCTAATCATGCAAAAGCTTCACTACGACGACGGAACAGCACTCAAAGAAGCTTCTTGTCTGGAGAAGTTGAATAAGAATCAAGAAGCAATAACTTGTCTTACAAATTTGTTGAAGCGAAACCCCGAAGATGACGCCGGGTACGAGGCGCGCGGTAGAATTCAAGTAAAACTAGGACGCCTGAAAGAAGCAATTGCTGACTATACGCGTGCCATTCAGCTGATTCCCTCACCTACTATCTACAAGGAAAGGGCGGCTGCGTACGAAAAGATGGGTAGAAAGGATCTGGCAGCGCAGGATCGAAAAGAAGCAGAGCGAATTTGAACTGTTTCAAAATTTTGAACAGTCGAGCAGTAGAATGAAAAACACATCCGCCACCATATATAGTGCCAATACTACTGCGCATTTTGTGCGTTTTGTGCGTTTTGTGCGTTTTGCGCGTTTTGCGCGTTTTGCGCGTTCTTCGAGTTCTTCGAGTTCTTTAATCGAGATCGCAAGTGCGCTGTCGTTTTCCATAATTTTTCTATCCACTTTTGTCCTGGGTACGCCAGTTCAAGCTAGCAATGCCAGCGACAAGAGGGATTATGAGGAAGCAATGCGGCTGGAAGCCCTGGGTCATTACGGGGAGGCTGCGCGGATCTTGCGCGAAGTCCAACGCCATCGGCCCAAGGATGCGTACGTGCTGGCGGAGCTGGCCGGTGCGTATATGAACAACTACAACGACATAAGTGGCGGCATAGAGAAAGCAGAAGAGTGCCTGCGCAGGGCAATTCAGTTGGACCCGGAATGCGGCAAAGCATATAGCCGGATGGCTGAAATCTACGACACGAGAGGGGATTACCTTACAGGCATCAAATTTGCTACCAGGTCTATCAATTCAAAAAAACCGGACCCGGACGCTTATCGAGAGCGCGCAGGAGCCTTGAGCAATCTAAAGCGGGACAAAGAAGCGCTCGTAGATTACGACACCTTCTTGCAAAAAATTGCAAAAGTGGAACGAAAGCACTTGCTGCAGAGAGGCTCGATATTGGAAAACCTCAAGCAATACGACCGTGCGCTGGCGGACTATCGAAAGCTGCTCAAAGAAAAATACGAAGATCAAATTGTATATCGAGAAGTGGCTTGCTTGCGGGCAATGAAAAAACCGGAGGAAGCCTTGAAGAGTCTAAATACTTTGCTTGCTCACAATAGGAACGACGACAGTGGCTATCTAACTAGGGCCCGCCTGCTCGAGAGCATGGGTAAACACAAGGAAGCGATTTCCGATTACTCGAAGGCACATGAGCTGCAACCGTCTACAACGGCACTAAAAGAACGAGCACTGGTGTACGAAAAAATGGGGCGCAAAGATTTGGCCGAAAAGGATCGAAAAGAGGCCGACAGGCTTTAAAGTTAGAGATTCCTGTTTTTTTCACTTGTCTGCAACCATTAAGACAGTATGAAAGATCGTGATGGCAGGCGACTTCATAACCAGTTCTTAACCGCCTCTCACCTATGCTGAGGGCATGAAAACAAATCAACTAACACTAGGAAAAGAACAAGAAACACAAAAGGATCACACAGATTCTAACCAGCATTTAGAAGACGACGAAAAGATCCTCTATTCAGAAACAGTAGAAAACACCGGCGACAGTCTAGTTGGCATTGCAACAACTCTGTTCCTAATTTTCGGATTTCCGTTTTACATCATCATCGGATTTACCGCGCTAACAGCCTATTTGTCAGAAAGGACATGGAGCGAGTTTGGTCAGGAAATAACTTGTCCTGCGGGCATCCTGCTAGCAATCGTAGGCATATCGATTGTTCTGGCGCTGGCATTTAAAGCAGCTGCCAGAGCAACACTGGATGTGCAAAACACAAAAGGCTTTCATGCAAATTCCTGATTCCTCAATACCCGCTTTAAAGTCGGAAAAGCCGCTATGGTCAACCGATTAAAGGGGATTTTCAAGATATAGCTGCCGGGTTTGAGGACATTTTGCGATTGGTCTGATCGCGAACAAAAAAATTCAATTCTGTACCAGGATTCGATTAGCCAGAAAAGCCTTCACTTTGTGATGCATTGCCGTTCGAAACACGAAATTGCGTAGAGCATGACAGGCGCCTGTGAATGCCCCCTGTTTGGCATTCAAAACTGCAAATCAAGGTAGTAAGGTGAAAACCAGTTGAAGGGATTTCCGGCAGTCCTGGTTGTAAAGGCACATACTAGGTGTAGACGCGCTTCCACTTTTTGGATTTTCTGTGAGCGTTTCAAGCAGTCCGCTGCAAAGGCAAATCCTTTTATCATAAGGATTTGCCATGCGCAAAAGCAAACAACAGCGCAAAAACCTCATACTCAAATCTTTCGGCGAAGCAGTTCGCAACCGTCGACTCGATCAAAAGATGACGCAAGAAGAACTCGGTGAAGCGGCCCAGCTGCACCGAACCTATATCACCGATATCGAAAACGGTTTACGCAATCTCTCGTTTTTGACAATGATGAGACTAGCAATTGCGTTGCGCACTCCACTTTCAAACCTTCTAGTAGAAGCGGAATCCAACGACGGATGGCATGACGACCCACAAGCGTTTCTCAAGCCGGCTGAGTGAGTTCGTGCGCTTCAGTCACGCTTCTTTTTACCCTTTGCTTCGAGCGCTTCAGTAGAAATGAACACTACCTTGAGTTTGACGTTCAAACAGTCAGCAATCTTATCCAGAGAAAGCAAATCTATATCCCACTCACCAAGTTCGAAAGCATTGAGCTCGGAAACGGAGAGGCTTGTTCGTACCGCGATGTCGTCAATAGAGAGTCCTAGAGATTCCCTCTGCTTTCGGACTACATACGCCAGGTTCGACAAAACTGTGTGCCGTGAGTTATCTTCCAAAGTAGTATTGCTTGAGCTTAATTCATCGAACGTCTTCATGCTCAGACAACCTCACGTTGGAGTACTCTCTTGAATGAGTGTGTATCCTAATGCAATTAAAAACTAGAAAAGTGTGCGAGACCACACACACAAATGCTCACAACGAAAAACGCATGGTCGCAGTTCAAAAATTTGTTTAGCCTGTGCCTTCTGCTTCGTCAGATTTGCCGTACAAAGATCCGACCGTGCATTTGCCGCCTACAGCCGCCTGGGTACTCCGCTCAACTATCTGCGCAAATTTCGGCGAGCAAAATGTGTCATTGTCTATAAAACCTTGCCCACCAAGCAATGGCAGCGTAGTTAAGAAAACGTTCTCAACTGCACTTTCAATTTTCGTTTTGCCTGCGCTGCAGCAAATGAACGGAACATCGGAAAATTCACGAATTTCCTTGAGCAGGTCAAATACGTTGGTTGTATTCACTTCAAAAGTAGCCTGACAAAGAATAAGCTCGAAACTCTTTTTCTTTAGCAGTAAAAGCCCTTCAGCAATGTTGTCGACGTGCGTGACCACATGCCTGTTCTTTCGAAGCAATTGAATTCTTGCTTCAATGTCGCTGCAGTCGAAAATCGCGAGAATTCGCATTTAGAG
The DNA here is from genome assembly GCA_013823055.1 of Cyanobacteria bacterium DS2.3.42. Lineage (GTDB taxonomy): Bacteria > Cyanobacteriota > Vampirovibrionia > Obscuribacterales > Obscuribacteraceae > QKMZ01. Next base: position 7,319 of record PNLN01000056.1, on the reverse strand, counting down.
AGCCATACATCACAAGCTAGCCGGATTCGCAAGCGGAGGAATCCAGACTCAAGTGAGTGCTCAATCCACTATACCTCATATGAGCAAAACATGTAGTACTAGTTTCAACATACTAAATTGATGGAAGCTCCGGCTCTGCATTTCAAAACAGTCCGATTCTCAACTAAACCTCAGATGGGGGAACTATAAACCCGACTTTGAGTCCACGTATCAACACGCCGACAACATCAGGCTGTTTGAAAGAGCGCCAACAAAGGTCTCGCGTGTTTGCATTCGCCTGTCACTGAAGAGTTGTCCTAGAAAGTGCAAAATCCTCACGTTATACCTGGCTCCGATCTTTTGCGCTGGCTGGCGCCGCTAGGGCTGTCTGTTCGCTTGTTTTTCACATGCCTTAGCTGGAGCGCGATTAGAGCAGTACGTCTAGACGAATTTCAAATCTTTTGCAATTGGATGGGAAAGCGCTCATTCCACTTCGTTGCGCTATCTGCCGTCTTTGTCTCAATTGCCCTTACGATTCAAAGTGTTGTAGAACTGCAAAAATATCGAGCAGAAGACATTTCCGGAGCAGTCATTGCGATTGGTCTGCTTCGAGAATTTGGCCCGCTCACTGTCAGCTTAGCCTGGTGCGCCCGCGTTGCAGCTCTTGTCAGTGACGAAGCTCGTGCATATGCCTCGCCCAATGTCGGAAGTTTTGCACGCGACTTCGTCTGTCCCAGGTATTTAGCCGCTCTATCGATGTCCATCCCGCTTGGTGCGTACGGACTCGTCTTCGGCTTTGTCACCGCTGCGCTAGTGGCTCCATTGCTGGGAGTCAGTTCCACAAATGATTTTTTGGAATCAGCAAAAAAAGGAATTCAAAATCGAGATCTCTTTGTTTACTTCTTCAAGCTCATACTGATCAATCCAACAATTGGAATTTTTGCTGGATGTGCGGCCGGGTTTCTAGCTCGTGGAAATATGAACATTCCAGTGGCAGCTAATGCAGTTACTGCAACCCTTTTGGTCGGGTACATCGCCAACACGATAGTCACATTCGCCCTCTTTCTCTGAGTTTCAATAATGCTCCAAGACCTCAAAAAAACGGAAAGGATGGAAAATGCGGAAGTGCGTGTCACGCCCTTCGATTCGTCTCTAGGCATCTTCTCCGTGATTGCGCTAGTTCTTTTACTTTGGGGATATTGCTGGCTGAAAAATTATGCATCATTCAAAGCGCCACAACACATCAACGTAATTTTTAGCGAAATTGCAGGACTGAATGAGAATGCCAGCGTATATGTCGATGGCGTGCGCGTCGGAGCTGTAGATAAAATTGAGTGGCAAAGCGAGCACCATGTCTTGGTGCGACTGCGCATCCATTCTCCGAAGGTGATTATTCCGCTGAAAGCAAAATTTGAAATCCTTACCGACGGCATCGTTGGTGCTAAATACATTCAAGTTGACCTACCTAGCCGACAGCCAGGCGCAACACAGACAATCGAATATGGTGAAAACGTAACAGTGATGGGTGAGACGCCTGTGCGCCCGGAATTAGCCGTCAACAAACTAGCGATTACACTGAGCAAGATCGACGTAGACAAAGTGGGTCGCGACTTCCAGGAGGACAGAAAAAGGCTTGTTAAAGCTACGGACCAACTGGCTGTCCTCGGCAATAAAACCATTCCGCTGGTCGATCGAGCCCTCCCTCTGACGGCAGAATTGTCTGTTCTGACAAAAGATCTCAGAAGAACCAGCAAGAAAATCGCAGACATAATGAACAATCCAAATTTTTCCTCAGACTTGAAAATGACCGCTCAAAAGGCAAAAGAAACAGCTGAAAGTGTGCAAGCAACCATACACGAACTGAATGCGACACTGACGGATAAACCGCTGCGCGACGACCTTCTGCAGGCATTCGATCAACTCAAACAATCTACCGCCAACGTTGACAAAACGCTGGAGTCCGTAAAGCAAATCTCAGGTGACAAAGACCTTCGCACCGACATCAAACACATAATCGCCGAGCTACACTCAACCTTGGACAGAGTAGATGGAATAGTAAACAAACCGATCAGCGCAGATACAAAGTCAACACTGGCAAAGGTTCGCGACACGATCACAAACCTTGATCTTGTAACGAAGCAATTGAATCAAATCTTGGACAAGCGCAGCCCGTTTTTGCATCTGCTTATTGGACGTCCGGGAAAGATTAAGACGCAAACAGCGCCGCAATCAGTGCAGTAACAAATACAACAAATAAAAACGGTCTGCACGATTCAAGTCAAAAGTGGCTTCTTATCTTGTTTGAGACAGGCGATAATGGCGTCTCTAATTAAAACGTCATCCTCGCCCAAGTGCTCAGTTTCAATCAAGTCGTGAAATTCATAGACTTTGTGCAGAATTGCGATGTTCTCTTGAATCATTTTGGCAATACTTGAAGAACGTGTGCGAATGAAAACGAATGGTGTCTTTTTATGCCTGTCGTGCTCACGCACGGCTTTCAAAAAATCGACGGCACTAGAATCATCGAAATGCACCCCTGTAACAATCAGGTCGAAGTTGCCTTCGTCGAGCTTGTTCTTTGCATAAGTCATGGTTTGTACAAAAGAAACCTTTATTCCGGCAAGAAGCGGCGACAAACGCCGTAATCCGTCCAGATCTTCTGCAAGCAGGATATTAATCTCCGACACACTCCTTGCACTAGTTTCCTTTTGCGCGTCCAAGTAAATAAGTGTCCCTTTGTTGATGACAAATTCTTCATTCCCGTTTAACGGCGGTTGTACATTATAGCCGTACTCGACACGCCTAGTCGAAATTATAAACGGCCCCGCCCATAGTAGGGTTAACGGAGAGTCGGCCTGTTTTTCTGTTCTTTCAAATCTTCGACCAATTCTTGGAAGGTCAATTGACTTTGCTTTTGTTTGCCCAGAAGGCCCGCAGCTGCTTCGACCGGCCAACTGTTGTTGATGCTCTTAGATTTACCCGCTTTCAATGAATACAGGGCTACCATGCCGAGACTATTTGTAGACGATAGATTTTCATAACAAATCTCGTCATTGTTTTTCCAAACAGGCGTAAACACATCTTGGTCATTCTTCGGATCGCCTGAGACGATCAGGCGAGTCTTACCGTCTTTCAGCGCAATGACCCTGACTGCACCGCTGGAATTGGGGATGGAAACATTTTTTCCATCCGGGCTGACTTCGAAATTATCAATCTGATCGCCCTTCAGGCATCGATAAACACTTTTTGTTTTGCCGCTTGCCAGTGTCATCATGTTTAGCGATTCGAAAGTCAGTGGCTTTCCTTTCTTGCCGGATTTGATCGTCGAGGCAGTTCCGTATATCAAGTTGCCGTCTACAGTGGCACGAACTTTTGCTCTGCCGAGGGCGGGTAAAGTAGCCAGTCGTTTCATCGAGGTCGGCTTCCTTGCGTCAATTGAAACCAATTCCTGATAGTCTTTCTCCCCTGTTTTCTCTTTTTTTGTAACCTCGCGAAATCCGTAGATTACGTCTGTATTGACGTCCCAGTCAGGCATTTTTCCAAAGCGCCTGCCGATTTCCTGAAAACCCTTTTTTGAAGGGTCGGTGGACGCTAATTGCAGATTCTTGTCGTTGTCGACCAGACATACAAATTCATTGGACGGGCTCACCTTTGCCGATTCGAACTCGTCTGTGGTTCGAAAAAAAGTGTGAACGAGTTGCGGAGCACCTTTACCTTCAACTGCAAAACTCTTAACTGTGGAAATCGGAATCAAAGAATCAGTGATTCTCATTGCTCGCCAGTCTCGCCCGACAAGGCGCTGCATTTTTTCCTGCTCCGTCGTGCGTAAGTACAACAGAGCTTGAGCTAAATAATTGCCATCAAATCGCTCCTTGATCAGCGCATCTCGGCAGGCAGAATAATTGCCGTTGCACTTTTCCAATTGAGTGAGAAACTGTGCCGCACTTGCTTTGATTGCAGCGACTTCCTCTTTGTCAACGTTTTTCTCCAGGTCGGCCCAGTTCTCGCATCCGTCTTTAGTGACTACGACAATGCGTTTTGAGTCAGGAAACCAGGTGACGATTTGCGCTTGCTCCTCAACAGGCTCGCTCAAATGAAATCCACCATCTGTCGAAACGCGCACTCCATCCGATCCGACGACAGCCAATTTTTTACCGTCGGGTGACCAGCTCAGACGTTGTTCGGCAACGCAGCCGGCTAGCAAGGGGATACTGAGGGCGACAACAAGTGTTTTTACCGCGCGAGAAACGGCAGATTTGCAAAGCATTAGAAGCTCCTTGTTTCCAAACCAGTTGGGAGAAGTTAACCATAAAGAATGCGGTAAAGCAGCTTGAAAAGGGACAGTTTATGAAGTGTTGGCAGCCCGCATACAAGTGCATCAACGACGAAGGTAGTAAAATTAGCCGAAAGGCAAGTAGTCAGGTGGTTCCGGAATTATCATGGCAACCAAAAAAATCAGTCTATTGGGCTCTACCGGCTCCATAGGGCGGCAAACCCTCGACATTGCACTGGCTCATAAAGACAGCATCGAGGTTGTTGCGTTGGCTGCTGGAGCCGGCAATCTAGACGTTTTTGCCGATCAAATAAAACTGTTTCGCCCAACTGTCGTTTGCGTTCCTACTGATGAAAACAGGCGCACCCTCCTTGAAAAACTCGGTTCAAATATCAAAGTTGAAATTGAAACCGGCTCCAGTGGATTAGAAACAGTCGCAGCAGAAAGCGGTGCCGACACAGTCGTCACTGGCGTCGTCGGTTTTTTAGGATTAAAGCCGACAGCCCGCGCGATTGAGAAAGGAAAAACGATCGCGCTTGCAAATAAGGAAACACTGGTTGCTGCAGGCAGTGCCGTCATGCCGATGGTGCAAAAGTACGGCGCGAAAATCGTCCCCGTAGACAGCGAACATTCGGCAATTTTTCAGTCGTTGTGCGGACATACAAAAGAGGATGTGCACTCGATCTGGCTTACTGCTTCGGGTGGTCCGTTTAGAACTTGGTCAAAAGAACAGATTGAAGGTGCCACCAAAGGTGATGCACTGAATCATCCTAATTGGAATATGGGGCAGAAGATTACTATCGACTCCGCGACCTTGATGAACAAAGGTCTGGAGATAGTAGAAGCGCGCTGGTTGTTCGACATTACAGCGGACAAAATTCGGGTGGTCGTACATCCTCAATCGATTTTGCATTCAGCTGTTGAGTTCGTGGACGGCTCTATCATCGGACAAATGGGATTGCCTGATATGCGTCTGCCAATTCACTATGCGCTATTCCATCCAGAGCGGGTTTATTCAGAGCGTGTTCCGCGCCTGGATCTGACCACTCTCAGCCAATTGACCTTCGAAGAGCCCGATACGGAACGTTTTCCCTGCCTGGCAATCGCCAAGAAAGTGGCGGCAGAGGACAACACCAGCGCCTGTGTAATGAATGCCGCCAACGAGATTGTTGTCGCTGCATTTCTTAACGACCGAATCGCCTTCAGGGACATCCCTCGCTTGATCGAGCAGGTATTAGAGAAGCACAAGCCGATTTCAAAGCCCGATTTGGACGATATACTTGAGGCTGATCGCTGGGCTCGACAAGAGGCAGACAACCTCCTTAAGTCCCGGGCGGCATAAGCGCACTAGAGGCGCCGCACATAATTAGTTGAGGGAGAAAGCTCCAATGGCTTCCACTGGCACAGAAAAACATGAGACTGTTTCCAAAGTTACGGTCGTCAATCATCCTCTTACCAGGAATATTTTGACCAGGCTGCGAGACTACCAGACCCCTTCCGGCGAGTTTCGCGAGAAGGCAAGGCAGTTGAGCTATTTCCTGGTTTATGAAGCCATGCGAGAGCTGAGTGTTCGAGAAGTGGGTGTAGAAACACCGATTGGACCTGCCAAAGGTGTGGCGCTGAGCGACTATGTGGTCTTTGCGCCGGTTTTGAGAGCCGGTCTCATACTGGCGGAAGCGGCCCAGGAGCTATTTGCCAATGCGCGCATTTACCATATTGGGCTGCGCCGCGATGAAGAGACTCTGAAGGCGATTTCTTATTACGCTAAGTTACCTGAAGCACTACCGAACGAAAGCCGTGTTTTCGTGCTCGATCCGATGCTGGCAACTGGCGGTTCGGCGTGTGCGGCTATTAATCTTTTTGACAAACTGAACGTCTCTACGATTCATCTGGTGTCGATTGTAGCCGCGCCGGAAGGCGTGACCAGAGTGCACAGTCAATTTCCAAATGTGCACATCACGACGGCAGCTCTGGATGAAAACCTGAACGAGCATGGCTATATCGTCCCAGGGCTGGGCGATGCAGGCGACCGCATTTTTGGGACATAGCTAAAAGAATCGCCGAGCCGAGCTGGACGATTCTTTTGGATTTAGCTTTTTAGAAGCTGGCAAACCGTTGTTCGGTTTGATTTGCTGCACTGTGAGATGAAAACGCTTAGTCGTCGAGCTTGAAGCCCACTTTCAATTTGACTTGAAATTCGGCAACAGCGCCGTCTTTGATGGCACCGCGTTGCTCGACTACTTCAAACCAGCCCATGTGGCGGATGGTTTTTCCTGCGCGCTTGACGGCTTCTTTCGTCGCTTCAGCAAAGCTAACCGACGAAGTACCAACGATTTCTACCATTTTGTAAACGCCTGACATTTGAACTCCTTGGTTCTTGAAGAACACTGACAACTCAAGAATTTTTGAATCCTGAGATTTCTTTGGATTCGAGTGGCCTATTTTACGCTCTTGGTATCGACGCAGGATTTTCTTCTCAAAAATCAAAGAAGGAGCTTTTCGGCTCCCTCTCTGCTGGTTTAGGCGTTTTTGAAATTTATCGAAAGGTTTAAACGATTCCTGCGTAGAATCTCAAATCTGCTTGAGAGACACCGTTGTTCTCGAAACCTTTTTCGTCATTGTTACCTTTCTGAAGATACTTCATGTTGTCTTTGAGAAACTCCAGAGTGACGCGCTCTTCTCTGGTCAGTCTGGCGGTCGTGAGCGCCTTCGTGATTTCTTCTTTGGTCAGGTAATTGTTGCGGTCAGAATCGATGGCATTGAATTGTCCGCTCTTGAGAATCTTTTCGCTGGTTCGCTCCAGATCGTCCAACTTGGTCAGATCCTGGCGAGAGATTCCGCTATTTTCATCACCTCTTTCATCGTTGGCGAGTTCTTGAAGCTTACCGACGTTCTTTGCCATCGTATCGAGAGCTCTGGTTTCATCAGCGGTGAGATTGCCTTGATTTCTAGCCAGGTAGCTTTCGATCTCCTTCTTGTTCACATGATTGTTGCCGTCTTTGTCAATTTCGCTAAAGCGACTGCGCATTATTTCGGCAGCGGTTTGACCTTCGGTACTGCGTTCGTT
>PNLN01000252.1 GCA_013823055.1 Cyanobacteria bacterium DS2.3.42 | reverse complement strand
ACTCCAAGAGCAGTCAAATACTCCATTACACCTCTGGGATGCGTCGGCATAAAAGAAACAAGATTGGCAATGGAAAATATTTGGCTTGTGTTCGGAACCAGAACATGACGTCCCATACTCAGCACACGCCTCTTTTCAGATTTGAGAAAGCTGATTGGTTCGACTTCTTCATAGGCAAACGCCGGTCTTGCCGGCAACGATTTGCGCACCACGAAAGACAGACTGACCACATTTAGAACGATCAGGCAAACAGCGACCACATACCTCAAGCGAGCAGGATACTTCGCAAAAACAAAGAGCAAAATCAAGGCAAGAACCAATATAACAATCTCTCTTACTCGCGCAGAAGAGCTCACAGTCATGGTTGTTACCCAATCGTTCAAATGCGCAAGGTTGCCGGTTATGTTCAACTTGTGAAAAATGAACGGCATACTTATCGCGACAACTGCAGCAGCAGCAATGAAAATGCAAGAACGAAACTTGTTATCTTCTTCAAGCAGTGAGTCATAACCTGCACCCGCCAGAATAGCGATAAATAGGAGCATTGCAGGCAATGCATAGACAACCATGAACCAATTCAAAAACGGAAGTTGAAAAAGAAGATCGAATGGACCAGGTCTAGTCAATATACAAACAGTGATTAAAGTCAGAGTTGAAAATATTCCCACAACCATTCGATTTCTCTTCGCTATAAAGAAAGCCGAAACCGCAAGGACAATTGAAATAGCGCCTGGATAGAGACTTCCCCCTCCATGGAACGGAAAGAAAAGAGACGGAATGAGCGCCGTTGCTCTCACAACATAGCGAACATAACCTTGACTCGATTTGAAACTTTCAGAATCTCGCAGTGAGTCTAGAAAAGGCACTACAAATGGTGCCGACAATAAGAAAGTAATGATTCCCACAAGAAAGAAGTTCTTCAGCGCTGCTAAAAGAACAGCTTTGAAGGGCTTCCCTGTTTCAGCTTGTGGCAGCAGACAGGCAAGGGCGAAAAACATGCATGATGCCAGCGAGATGGCAAAAAAGGATGGGACTGCGTGTCCGGATAAAACAAGTGACGTGCAAAGAATCGCACAAAGGACAATCGAAGTAGGGGACCCCTTTCTCCACAAAAGTGCAAAGCCCAAAAATGGCATTGGGAAAAACGCACTCTGCCAGCGAGTCCACTCAAACATATAAAGTATATTCGGACAAAAACCAAACGAAATTGAACTGAGAAGCGACCCCGGCGGAGAGATTCTCAGCAATCTGGCAAAGATATAAGTCCCGACACAGCCGAGCCAGACGTGTAAAACCATTAGCAGGTTATACAGGCGCAAAGATGCAAATGGCGCTTGCAACCAGGTTATCGGTGAGAATGCAAGAATTTGTGTATCGGCCCAAAGTGGACAGCCAAGACCAAGATAAGGATTCCAGAGAGGCATGTTGCCACCGGTAATAATTTTTTCCGTTAGCAAATAGTTGGGCGCGTGCTCCTGGTAGATGCAGGTGTCCATCGGATCGAGCGAACCTTTAGCCAGCCGCCCAAACAGCGTATCTCTATGTGCGACCGCGCCGATGCGAGAGATGTCTTTGCCGGAAAAGAGAGTACTGGAAAAAACCGCCAAAACAAAAATCGTCAAACAAAATAGACAAATCAGATCATTGCGATAATGTTGTGCGCTTGTTTTACTGTCTGAGCTTCCGTTCTGCATTCACCGGTGCCTGAGTCGAAAATACCTTGATCAGCCTCTCTCAAGAGACTTTTTAGGACCCGATAACTTTCCGTAGCGACCACACTTTTTTGCGGAATAGATTTTGCCTATTTCAAAAAGCATATTCATCGGATCGGTGACAAGATTGATTTTTGAGCCTTCGATGCTTGTCCAATTGATGGGCACTTCGGCAATTTCATAGCCCTTCAATCGCGCCAAATAGAGGATTTCCACATCAAAAGCATAACGATTCAATTTGCCAATGGAAAACAAGTCCTTTGCGGCATCTCGCTTGAATAGTTTGAACCCGCACTGAGTGTCTTGAATGCCCTTCAAAAGTAAAGACTGCACAATTACGTTGAAGGTATTACCAATGTGCTTGCGATGAGACAACGCGTTTACGACTGTTTCGTCACCGGGTTTGGCTCGAGAGCCGATGGCAATATCGGCACCATTTTCAATTGCATTTTTGAGTCGTACCAACTCGCTAATCGGTGAGGCACCGTCAGCATCGTCGAGCAAAAGAAGATCGCCTTCGGCCTTGAGCATTCCTTCTCGAACGGAATAGCCTTTTCCCTGGTTAGGAGAATGAGACAAGAGCCTGACTCCGCAATGACCTTCGGCAAATGCTTTGACAACTTCTTTAGTGCCGTCGCTGCTGCCATCATCAACGACGATGATCTCAAAAGTCTGTTCGCTTGCGGAAAGGAAATTGTGCACCGACTCAAGTGTGGACGGCAACCTCTTTTCTTCGTTGTAAGCCGGAATGATTACCGAAAGATGGGGCATGCCCTCAAGTATAAGACATGCGACTCAACAAGAATTGCGCTCGTCAAGTTATGGCTGGTTCGGCTGTTTGATTACTGGGCGCTTTACGGGTCTGCCCAATGCTTCAATAGTTTGATTCATTCTCATGCGAGTATGACCATCCGGATGATCCCAGGGCTTGGCAGTACGGCTATCTTCGTAGGCATTCTCGGCTTGATACTGTTGCCAGCCCACCAAACCAGCTCCTGCTGCAGGTACCCAGAATTTGGCACTGCCGGTTATGCCCATTCCCTCACCAAAGAGGAGGCTGGCCGAGGTTGCAGTCTGGTTCTTCATTGCTCCCGGAAGATTTCTAAGGATTTGACCTGTCTTATCCAGCGCCAGTTTTTCGCCTGCAGGCAATACTGATGCGAACCTGCCAGCTTCAGCGTAGGCAGCAGCGGCTCTATTCATATTGGCGAATGTACCTACTGCAAACGCTGTAGTCATGTGTCCAGTGAAGCTGCCGATACTGTCCGTAGCAGCTTGACCAAGATCCTTGCCGTTCTTAACAGCAATACCTTGCTCTTGAGCCGTCATTCCCAGACCGTATACTGCCGAACCTTTAAACGAACCAAGTCCGCCCGTCTTGCCGGCGCCATAGAGAGCTGCAGTCGTACCGGCCGCTCTTATAGTTGCATCTTGGAAGCTGAATTGCTTGCCGGTTGTAAGTGAGTTAACTGCTTCACCACCATATCCGTAGGTTCCACCGATAGCCAGAGAACCTTTCAAGGAGGTCGCTTGCGCTGCCAGTGCTTGTCCCTTGATAAGCGCATTACCGCCGTAGTTCAAGGCAGCGCTTCTGAATGTTGTAGCGCCTGCATTGGCGGCTATCGCTTCGCCACTTTGCACCATGCCGGTTCCGAGCTTAGCTACACCACCTACTGCGAACAATCCGGAAAGCGCACCACCGATTCCACCCTGGATTGCTCCAGACTTCAGATCTTCGACAACATCCCAATTGTTGTAGCTGTTTGTGCTCTTGTAACCACCCAGTTTGGCCACTCCGTGACCAGCAGCTCCCACACCGGCAACGCCAATGGCACCGAAAGTAGCACCGAGTGCTGCGGCGGCAGCGATTCCGCCTACACCACCGATCGGAGCTGTAATGACAGTTGCGGCTATAACAGCACCGACAACAGCAACAACCTTAACGACGCTGACAATGGTATCCAAATTACGCTCCAACCAGCCCTTTTTACGGGTGTCTTCGAGCAGAGCCTCTAATTGGAAATCTTTGTTGGCTGCGATTTCAGGAGCTTCTGCTTCCAATTCTTTGAAGATCTTGTTTGCAGTTTCTTTGTCATCTTTGGAATAGGCAATGATGCCTTCCATGTAGCGCAGCGCGTGTGCGTGTTCTTGAGCAGCTTTTTCTGCCGGTCCAAGACTCTCTGACAATGACTTGCGAAGAACATCGTAGCCGTTCTTTTCAGCTTCTAATTGTTGCTGACGCAGAGCTTTTGCTTGAGCATCCATAGAGGTATTTTTTTGCAGGTCAGCTAACTCAGTTTGAATTTCGGTCTGTCTCTTATCCATCACACCAAGGCGATCTTTCACGCTTTGAATGGATTGCTCGGAAGCTTTAGTCGATGCTGCTTTGAGAGCGGCCAATTCGCGCTCGGCTGTGGTCCAGTCCTTGGCAGTCATCGCTTGTTCGTATAGAACACGATGCTTTTCAGCATCACCGCTGGTGATCGATCCAAGGCTTTGTGCCTTTTCCATTTGTTCGTTGAATGTGGCATCACCGGCAAGCAATTCAGCTGGTGTTCCGGAAGCAACACTGGTCAAAAGTGGAAGCGCTTCGCCTGGCTTGCCTTGCTCGTTGAGGAATTTGGCATACTCAGTCTTTACTTCTTTGCCGACCTGGATGATTTGCTCGAGCTGCAAACCAATTTGTTGGCGCTGTTGCAGTTCCATAGTAAGACGTTGTGCTTCGTTTGGATTGGACGGAGGATTGCCCAGCGCAGTAAGCTTTTCTTGAACAGTGTTGTACTCTTTCATTTGCGATTGCCACTGAGTGGTAATCGTAGCCATGTCGACGCCTTTTACCTTTTGTAGAGCTTCTTCGTATTTGGCTTGAGCGTCGGTAGGCTTGCCTGCAACTCTCAATTTGTCAGCTTCCTGCAAAGCAAGAACGGCATCTTTACTGCGCTGCAGTTGAATGTCGGCATACATGGCGCTAGATTGTTCCTTGGCCATTTGATATTGAGGAGTTTGTTCGAGCTGCGGATTGCCCCGGCCAGCCTTGTTCATTGTTTCATAAGCACGCATAACTTCATGTCTGGTGGCAGGTAGCCCTTCCAGAGTTTGTTCGCCAGCCTTATGAGTAAAACCGCCCATCATCAAATGAGCAGCAGCCATATCAACAGCCGAAAGTGCATTGCGTTCTTTTTGAATGCTGTCGTAATTGGTCAGAAGACCTTTCAATTTTTCAAGATTGGCTTTCTGAGCAGCGTCTGTGGTTGTTGCTAGTTTAGCGTCGATATCCTTTTGAGTGATGTCGTAAGAAGTTAGAGTCTTCTTGCCGCCGTTGCCGTCTGGAATTTCGCGAGTGGTGGGCACGAAACCAAGTTGCTTAGCCAATTCGTTGCGAGCATTGACATTAGTGTCAGTCTCTCTTGATCTAGCTTCGTACTTTTCTCTGGTTTGTTGACTGAGCGTCAGAGCCGATTCAGTCGATTTGCTGATAAATTCTCTGACTTGAGCAGGATCATTGAAACCCTTGAAGTCTGAATTCTTGGACAGTTCTTCGATGAGCTTTTGTTTCAGCTGACCCATAGTAATTGTGAACGGGCGACCGCTCGCATCCTGCATTTCAACTGGAGTATTGTCCGGTCGATTGGCCTCCTGGACGCTGAGAAGCATGGCGGCAGTTTTAGCATTGTCGGTCAAAGTGACAGCTTTGATAATGTCCGGATCTTTGACATCACTTAAATTTGTACGGTCGGCCACCGCCTGAACATCACGATTCTGGGTGCCGTCATTAGCGGCCCGCATTACAGTTGTGTAGTCCAGCTGTTGCTGATCCTCTGCAACCTGAGTTTCACTCTCAACACGAGTGTCAGCCGTTCGATTAACGGGAGCGAGTGATGGTTCGTAAGGATTTTGTCCGGCCATTTGACTAGTAACCTCTATTCAGAGAGCGAAAAAACTGGGAGCGCAAGTGCTTGCTTGCATGTATACGGTCATTGCCTTTTCTGGACACTCCGCAGAAATTTTGGATTAAATCACCCATCTCAGTCATTCGCTATCCTGGACTCCTTTAAGTAGCTATCCAGAGCTTCCTTTTTGGAATCTCCGGATAAAAAGACTTATCTCTAATATAACCTTGTTTTGATTGCTCTCCTCCAATCATTTTCGGGTGTCAGTGAGGTTTCCACGCATTGGAAACCCCTTTCTATTGAGGCGCTCCGCCGGTCAAGTCGGTGTTTTCGACACGAGGCTGATTTACAGTGCCTTGCTCAACCGGCGCTGGTTTTTTGGCCGGCTGTTCTTTTTGTTGTTGCTGCTGTTGCTGCAATTGTTGTTGCTGCTGTTGTTGTGCCTGCTGAATCCGCTTTTGGATTTCCTCCGCTGATTCATCTTTGATCTCCTCACCAGCCTTCTTGATGGCGTCTGTGTATTGCACTCCTGCTCCTCTGTTGGAAAGATTATTGAGCAGTTCGAACTGACCGAGCGCCATGTTGGTGGATAGAGCCGGTCCGACTTCGCCGAGCAGCGGCATCGAGCGCGAACCGAGGTAATTCCATGTGTTGCCGGTAAACATGTGACCAGCAGCATTAAATGGCTTCCACAACATCTTGGATTGTTGCCATGGAGCATTTGCCAGCAGTGCTTGCCCCGGTTTGGCAGCCATACCGCCAAGGAAGAATGAGCTTACAAATATATTGTCTCCAGCGTCTTTCCAGGCCGGCTTCACTATGGCATTGCTGAGGTTGAACTCGAAAGCCTTGCCAGTGCTTGGATCGATACTGTTCTCGCCGTACATATGCTGCCACGAAGGAAGATAATTGCTGCCCGAATAGAAGGCAGCTCCACCTGCAGAACCGGCCATGAACCGAGATGCGCCCAAATTGGAGAATGTCTTAGCACCGAATGGTTTTACGACGCCATGACCATACTCAAGGACCTTGCCCCCACCCCACAAACCGCCTCCTACGAGTGCAGTTTTTACGGCCGCATCTGTAAAGCTGAACTCGCCGCCGTTGGCAGCTTCGTAAGCTTCCGAGCCGACGCCGTATGTAGCTCCAATGGCCGGAGCACCAAATTTACTGGTGGCAAACGAATAGGTTTTGCCAAACAAGCTCTGGTTGAGGTTTGCCGCTTCGCTTACTCCTCCAAAGCGCTGAGCGTTTGCAGCCTTGGTTGCAGCCTCAGGAACCAATCTCTTGAGGATATTTATAGCGGCCGGATTTTCTAGGGAAGCAGTCTTGAGGACATCAGCCAGGGCCGCTGAATCATCAATTCCTTTGGCAGCAAGTCCATTAAGATCATCCAGCAATGGCTTCATATCTTTGAGATTTTTGAAACCTAGCGCTTTAGGTTCGTGTAAAGCAATCCTTTCAAGCACAGCTTTCGCTTCACCAACGGTTTTGAACTGCACGAGTTTACCGCCGGCAGCAGCATCTGCCATGGGAATGCCCGCTTTCTCGAGAGCTGCCACATGCTTGGGACTGACGAGCAAACCACCTCTTTCTGCCAGACTTGCCGCAAATGTTTCTGCGTTTCGAGATACAGCCAAATCGCCTGCATGTTTTTTGACTACACCGCCCAATCTGTCGACAAGCGCAGCTCTGTCGGCGCCAGTTTTTGCATTCAGAAGAGCCGTATCGAAATCATCAACCATGCCGGCCGCTCTGCCACCTTGCATTCTCCACAGCGCGTCACGGTTCTTGCTGGCATTAATTGCGGCATTGAGCGCATCGTCTACAACTCCACCGTTCTTGGTGATTAAAGCGGCCTGCGATTCCAATGCTTTCAGCCCGACAAATTGACCTTCAACGGTGCCGAGGGTCCCGACGCCGCCGCGCTCGAGGATTTGCGATCCGGCCGTGGCATTGAAATTACGGAAAAGGAATTGCGGCACCTTCATGAGACCGACGCCACCCAATGTCAGTCCGGTACCAGTAGCGATACTACGGCCCCAGGTGTTATCTTCGCGGCCCAATACATTGTTCATCATCGTGTGATGTGTAAAGGTCGCAGCGGTAGAACCGCCTGCCAGTGCGGTACCCCATCCCAATGCTTTGGCTCCAAAGGAAGCTTCGGCCTTGAGCAGAGGCTGCAGAGGTTTGACCTTGGAAAGCAAGATTGCCGTGCCGACGCCTGCAATCAATGTAGGAATACTTGCTTTTGCTTCATCCCAGAAGCGCGATACGTTTTGATATTTCTTCTGCAATTCGGCAGGGCTATTGTCGTAAATGCCCTTTTGCAAAATGGCCAGAGTCGGATCTTTGGCTGGATCTGTGTCAAGGTCGGCACCGTACAATGCCTTGAATTTTGCTTTGGCCTCATCGATTGCCTTCATGCCTTCTTCCGGCTTGAAGACCTTCGAAGCATCAGGCACGTATCTAGGCGTGCCATCAGCCTTCATTATCGGTTCGCCTTTTTCATTTACATCGGTTACCAACCTGACGTAGAAGGAAGCAAGATCCTTTCTGGCATTGATCTGTGTGTTCATCCACGCTTTGTCTGCGGCGGGACCACCACCTGTGGTTTGTCCGTTCAATGTGCTGGAGAATTCGGAAAGGAAAGCTTGCGCGGATTCGATTCCGGCTTTCTGTGCAGCAGGTGCTTGTTCCAGAGCGGTCTGGAAAGTGCCTACGTCATTGGCGAGCAGTCCAAGATGACGCTTCATAGCTTCGACCGGCACGCGGTCAGCGGCTGCGATGGCATCTTTAAAGGCTACTTCAGCTGCAGCATTCTGGTTGTAGCTAGGATGCGCCAATACTCTGGCGTAGCCGCTTCTGATGTCGAACGCTTGATAGGCCTGGTTGAAGTAAGAAGCGATCTCCTGGTGTTTTTGCAAACGTTGTTCAGGAGTCAGGTTGCCACTTTCCAGCAAATCTTGAGCTGCTTTGATTTTGGCATTATTTTCTTCTGGCTTGAATGAAGCATCAACAGCCTTAATCGCCGTTTCATAAGCTTCTTTGGCGCCGGCGATATCACCCTTTTGAATTCGGGCATTAGCGACTCTGAGCATTCCTTGCAAATCACCGGCAGGTGCGACGGCCGCCTGATCTGTGGTTCGCTGAGGCGCTTCTGCTGCCGCTGCCCGCATCAATGCACCGGCATCAACACCCAGCTTCTTAGCCAGGTCTGCAACACCCGGATCTTCCATAACTTTGGTGGTGATCTCGGCTCCGACATCTTTGGTCAAAGTCTTGATACCGTCTTCCATCATCGCTTTGGAGGTTGCATCATCGCCGCCCAAATTGGACGCGCGAGCAAACTCATAGCGTGCTTCAAACTTGTTCAATGCCAGATCCAGAGCACTATCTTTGATGGCTTGCATCTGCGCTTCCATCTGACCGATGTTGGCGTACTTCGCCAGGAGCTCTTTCTGTAGAGCTTCTTTTTCGGCAGCTGGAGTGGCTTCCGTCAGCATCTTCTGGAATTTGGCCTTATCCTCTGCCGGCATTTCATTTGCCGCTTTGGTGTGGGCCGCTTCTAATTGATTGTATTTAGTTTCTGCATCGGAAAATTCTTTATCGGCATCGACAACAGCTTTCTGGAAGCTTCCTTTCAATTCGGCAAGCTTAGCTTTCTTATCTTGCGCTGCATCGAATGCTTTCTTGTTTTCGTCGATTAGTTTGCCGGCACCGGTTCTTTCGCCTGTAGCTTCCACCTGCGTTTGATCGCGGTTTTGAACGGCCGGATTTTGCACGTCGCGCTGGGGCATCTTGGCCAGACCTTGCTGCAATTCTTGCTGGGTCAATCCCAGTTGCATCGCATACTGCGCAAATGCTTCGCGCTGCTCCGGCTTGGCTTTGGCAACGGATTCGACAAGCAATTGTTTGGCAATTGCCTTATCTTCCGGCTTGTCCGACTTCATCAGCTTCTCGGCATACTCCATGCGAGTAGCAGACGACTGGTTCAATTCTCCAATCAAATCGTTGCTTAGTGCTTCACCTTGCTTTTGAATTGTTTGCAGCTGTTCGGTGAAAGGCTTCAGTTTTTCCTCAAGAAGGCGAGTTACTTGAACAAATTCAGGGCAAACCTGTCCGATTTTGGCCAGAATTTGATCGCGCTCTTCTTTGTTCTGGGTCTTTTGCAATTGCTCGGTAAGTGTCTTCAATTGCTGTTGTTCAGCCTCAGGGCGAGCCTTGAGTTTGGCCATACCTTGCTGAACAAGAGTTTGAATTTCAGGGCTCTTTTGAATAGCGTCAATTTGCTGAGCTATTTGCTGTTGTTGCTGCTCAAGCTGAGCCAATTTGCCCTGGAGTTCGGCAACTCGTGGAGAAGTACCTTTGTCTGAATCAAGAATGCAGGCTTCATAGGCTTTGCGCACATCCGGCGTCAAACCTTGCTGAGCGGCTACCTGTGCCAATTCCTGCACGCGCTGAAATGGCGTCTTACCATTGACCAGTGGAGTTACACCTTGCGTCTGATCGCTTACAACTGTCCTGTCGCGATTGACGGTACCGTCTGTACCAGGTTGAAACGGTTGATCCTGTACTTGCGCATAACGAGCATTAGGATTATTAGGATTAACGCTTTGATCGCCTGTCGCATAAGTCTGAGCAGGTGAACGATTGATATCTCTATTGAATATCGGCGCCATCGTTTGAGCAAATCTCGGATCGTCCGGACGCATGCCGGTGATATCGGCGGCGACGCGCATGAAATTAGGATCGCCCATCCGACGTGCCGGATCTGCACTATTAGGATTAGGGATCATTTCTGGATCTACTGAAGCTGCATCTTGCATTGCGCGCAGAGCAGCGTTGTCCGGTCTGGTTGGATCATATTGACCAAGGCGCATCATGAGCATGCCGTAGTTGGCGCGCGTGAAGCCTGGAGCACGCTGTACGGTGTGCAGGTTCATTTCAGCTTCTGCCATAAGTCTGACTTTTTGAGGATCTCTCTCGTTCATCATCTGGCGTCCGAGATCGACACGCTGAGCACTGAACGCGTCGTACATTAATAGGCGATTCAGTTCCTGCGGATTTGTCGTTTTCTGCATACGGTCAAGAGTATTTGCACGCTCTTGCTCCATAGCCAAAAGTTGAGTAAGACGTCTTTGACGGGCAGGATCTTGCTCTTGTTGAAGTTGCTGTTGAAGAGCCTGAGTCTGTTTCTGAATGGAGTCATTGACGCCCTGGAACACTTCTTGAGGGCTCTTAGCAGCCAGGATGCCACGAAAGTCTTCGCGGCCTTTCATTACGTTCTGAGCAGCTACAGAGAAGAGATCGTCTGCTTCTTTTTGAGCTCTGCCGTAGAAACGATTGACGTCTTGAAGGTTTCCGGATGAGCGTTCGCCCATTGCCAGAAGATTGGTGATGTTGTCGATGCGTTGACCCAGAGCGGTGTTGCCTACGGCAATGCGGTCATAACCGAGACTGCGGTCATAACCAGCCACCTGAGTTCTTTGATCCGTTCCGTCCTGCGGCTGGAAGCCTACGGTACGTCGATATTCCTCTTGCAGCCTTGCATCAGCGGTATTGACGTTGTTTTCTGCAACAACGTCTCCCTCTGGAGGAGTTATCTCATCCCTGGTGGGAACCCGATTCCCTTCGACCATCTTGACAACCTCACGCGACTGAAAGGAGCACCAATGCTGCACTCAGCTTAAATATCATTCCCTTATTTGTATGTGGGAAAACCACGTAGAGCCAGACCACTTGGCAAAAGAATTAACCTTGAATTTTTCGATTCCGGCGCAAGTGAGAGCGGTACGGGTGACTTAGCTGAGGAGCAGTCCCCTGCATCTATCCATGTCGAAGACATTCTGGACAAAGAATTTTCGGCAAAGCGTGGGAGAAATACGCAGTTGCTGTACTACAATTCCGCCACCGTCACCCCATCGGCCCCCTCGTACGTCTCACCCGGTCGGAATTTCGAGATGTAATTGCTCCTCGTCAGATACTGGCGCACAGCTTCTTTTACAGCGCCTGTGCCGTGCCCGTGAATAATCATCACAGGAGTTATCGAGGAAAGCAGGCAGTCATCTAGAAATTGCTCCAATTTGTTCAAAGCCGAATCAACCCTTTCGCCACGCAGATCTACCGTATTGGAGTCAGTGCGGACAAATACGTCTGTTTCGTTGCGATAGACAGTCCCGGACCGACCGGACCGCCCTGCAGCGCTCCCTTTTCCTTGTCCGGAGCCACCACCGGTCTTGCCTTTCGAGCCTTTGCCTCCACCGTCCGATATGCGTTTGATATCGCTTGCCGGCACCTTCAGCTTGACCGAACCGGCTCTGACAACGACAACTCCGCGAGGGTTATTCTCAATTCCGTCGGGAATTTCCTCAATCACCCCTCTCTGGTTAAGGCTGATAACCGCCACCTGGTCGCCGACTGCGAACTTTAGAGCGTTCTTGTCGCTTACTTTTTGCCCCGGCGCATCAAGCCAATTGAGCTCTTTCTTCAATTGCTCCATTTTCTCTTTAGCCTTCTGGGCGCCGGCAATACTCGGCTCTTTCTGCAGATTCCGGATAGTTTCCTTGATTAGATCAAAAGCAACAGCAAATTCTTCTTTTAGATCTCCGGCAAGTTTTTGACGAGTCGCTTCGCTCTGTTGACGCTCACGGTCGATTTCCGCTTTTAATTCCTGCGTTAGCCTGTCAGCTTCGCTCAGCTTTTCCTCAGCCTGTGATTCTTTGCGCTCAAGTCCGGTAATTCTTTCCTCGAGGCGAGCCACCGTTTCGTCAATGACAGCGTCGGCAACATCCAGGTATGAAATGGCCAGATCAACCAGCCTTTCATCAAGCCCCAGCCGACGGGCAATGGTTATTCCTTTTGAACTACCTGGAATGCCAGTACGCAGGCGATAGGTGGGTGAAAGCGATGCTTCGTCAAACTCCAGACTGCCGTTGACCATGCCGGCAAGGTTGTAAGCAAGCGTCTTCAATTGCCCGAAATGCGTCGTGCTGACCGTAATTGCGCCGGAATCGTTGAGGTGTTCGAGGACTGCGCGCGCAATAGCGGCGCCTTCGCGAGGATCTGTTCCTACGCCGATCTCATCGAGCAAGGCAAGTGTCCCTGTTGATGCCGTTTTCACTACTTCAACAATGGACGTCATGTGAGAAGAGAAGGTGGAAAGACTCTGGGCAAGCGATTGCTCGTCGCCAATGTCGGCGAATACTTCCGTAAATAACGCAGCTTTCGAACCGCGCGCAACCGGCAATAACATCCCGGCTCGAACCATCAAGGAAAGCAAACCAATTGTTTTGAGAAGAACCGTCTTGCCGCCAGTGTTCGGACCAGTGATCACAAGTGTCCGTTCTTTTCCGCCCAGGGCAACCGTGTTAGCGACAACCTTTTGCTTGCCTAACTGCAGAACTAAGAGCGGATGCCTAGCACCTATGAATTCAAATCGAGTGTCTTCA
>PNLN01000248.1 GCA_013823055.1 Cyanobacteria bacterium DS2.3.42 | reverse complement strand
CAAAGGGCTCATATCCCAAAAACCAATTCCACAACTTTTCCACAACTTTCCCATATTCTCCAAGCAAGTCTTGGCAACCTTCCCTCCCCCTTTCCTTACTAAGCCTGGTTTCAACAGGCGTACTGGCGGTTTTTATGTTTGACAGCACTAGCTCTACTTCTTTGCCTGCTTATTCGGCGGCTTCCTCATCTCACGCGGCCAAAGAGGATTTCGGACGCCTGGTTCGTCGAATCCAACAGTCCAATTCGGGGCAGTTTGCCCCTCTAAAGGAAATCGACACCGAGCAAGGACGAGTTCTTGTAGTGCACAACCGCGACTGGAGCCAATATCGTCAATTGGCGATGAAGTCCCAGGCGGAAGGCAACTATTCTCAGGCTGAGTCCATGTGGTTGTCTTCTCTTAGTGAAGCTAAAAGCTTCCATCCGCACGACCCCAGGCTTCTGGTCAGCGTAGAAAATCTTGCCGGCCTTTATGCTTCGCTCGGGCGCTTCGATCAAGCAGAGGCATTTAGCAAGCAGGCGGTAGACATTGCCTTTCAAGCATTTGGCAATGACCATCCGAATCTCGCACGCTGTCTAAATAATCTGGCTGGAGTCTATTATCAGCAAGGCAGATATGTCGAAGCTGAACCCGTTTGCCGCAGATTGTTGGCTATATATGAAAAGAATTACGACGCCGATCACGTTGACGTGATTATGGCCACTACAAACCTTGCCATGCTGTATCACGTGCAAGGCAAGTACAGGCTGGCCGAGCGTCTCTACATCAGAGTTATTTCCCTGGGCGGCTATGAGATGCGACGGGACCAACCTCAATTTGCTTCGGTGCTTGCAAACTACGCCGGTCTTCTTCAAGCCACCGGAAGAAAGAGTTTGGCAAGAGAAGTCCGCCGTCGAGGCAGCAACCTTTTTCATTCAGCTTAAATTGAACGGCAAATTTAGGCGCCTCCAGATGTGGTGGCGAGGCCGATAATGTATATTATGTTTCATCGGCCAAACGGAAGGCTGAAAACCCAAGCCCTGTACGTCTTTGCGAGCAAGGGCTCCAGAAGGTCTCAGGAGCGTTTTTCTTAATTGCAGATGTGCAATCACAAGGATCTAATTGCCGAGATCCATTTCAAGGGCATGCGCCAATCTCTCATTGACCCAACCGCGTCTTTCCAAAAGGGCAACGAGAGGTTGGTTAAGGCTCTTCTGTTCCATCTGGGCAATCAAGACCATGTCCTCAGTGACTATGTCCAGAGCTATTAACCTTCGACCGTCAGGGTCGGTGCATTGAGAAGGAATATCGATCATCTCTTGTCCCAACAAAAGTCCTTCCAGCTGTAGAGGCGAAAGGAACTGTTTATCTTGAAGAACTTCGCCAAGAGGCATTCCGGAATTTAACTGCTCCTCTACAGCCTCAGACAATTGCTCCATTGAGATCAAGCCGGAAGCAACACAAATCTGTCCCAAACGTGGGTGAGTGAAATCCAGATCTTCTTTTGAGCTGCCACCACCGGTAGAGACATTTTGGAAGCCGGCATCCTTGATTTGAGAAAGAGCCTCAGCCATTTTCTCCAACGCCTTTTTGGCTAAGGCGCCGTGCCTTTCGTCTTCCTTTAACTCATTTAGCGACGCAGTTATGCGCCCGAATGCTGCCTCGGCATCAGCCACTTCAGCATTTTCAT
The DNA here is from genome assembly GCA_013823055.1 of Cyanobacteria bacterium DS2.3.42. Classification (GTDB taxonomy): domain Bacteria; phylum Cyanobacteriota; class Vampirovibrionia; order Obscuribacterales; family Obscuribacteraceae; genus QKMZ01. The sequence goes on along the minus strand of PNLN01000248.1, from coordinate 11,438 downwards.
CCAGACCAAGAATTGCATAGGGACTGATGTCCAAGCAATATTCCTCTGCAGACAGAACCACTAAAACCCGTTTCTCCCTACATTATGGATCTATCGCTAGCTTTTTCGTACTTGCTTTAGTTAGATTGTCCAGTGTTCAAAAGTACGAAAAGTCAACAATACGACTGTGCGTAAAACTATCGACAATTTGACAATACGAACAGTGTACTTGTCTAATGTTGTACTAGTAGAACAGATAAATGTTTAAATGTTCAAATTCTAGATTGTCCGAACGTCCGAATTTGAGAATGTTTCTACCGTTGTATTTTTAAATGTTTTTGCTATAGGAAGGTACTCGAGTAATTGGCCGCTTGAATTAGCAACCTTAAAAGCTAAAGCAACCGTAAGCCGTTAAAGTACCAGATGTCGCAAAAACCGCGCGAACGATGGAAAACGGTGTCGCCATGAAGTTCGGAAAGAAACGCTTGACCTACCTGATGATTGGCATGATGTGCCTTTCATTCAGTCTTTCGTACTTTTATAGACCCCGCCCTCCAATTCGAGAATTAGTAAAAGCCAGTCAAGAAATGCCCCCTGGTTCGCGTCTTGTTTCATCAGGCGCAGCGCCGATGGCCAGCCGCGTTGCAAACTCATTTACACTTGCCCTGGTACTCGTTAAAAGCGAATACTCCGAGAAAAATGCTGCTGGCATTGAATATTTGCGGGTCTGGGCACAGGAAAACTTTCAAAAAGATCCATCTTTTCTTCGACCAGTTACTTTAAATGTGCCTGTGGAAGTACATCACAGCATCATTGATTCTCTCTTCTTCAATCTTTTCGCAGGTCCCGTCTACAGTCTGCAAGCGCACGTGATGGATTATCTGTCCGGGCAAATTGCTGACTTCCATCACAGTCGCGCCTATTTGAGTTTCATCGGCGATTATTATGAAGTATTCGGTATGGATGCTGAATCTGCTTCGCTTTTGGCGCGCTATCAGTCCGAACGTGCAAAATCGGCTGTCAATGTCATTCTCTGTGCAGCATTCTGGCTTCTGGTCACCGCCGGAGGCGTTGTCTCAATCTTGATCGCTCCTAAAGGATTGCGCAAATCCAGAGGGCAATGGCTGCTCTCATACGGGTGGTTATTGGTTGCGGCCTTGTACTTCGTAGTTGGCTGGACGGAAAACCTCGTAGCCGTCATGGCTTCCTCGCTGATCTGTGGAAGCATCGGATTGTACTTACATAGACCGTTCAAGTTTCAGATCGGCGAAGACAGTGCATTGAGCGTCAAGCTTGTCACTTTGAGCCCGCAATTCATCGCCATCTTTGCCTGGATATCAGTATCCCTGGTAGCAATCAGACTGATTACATGGGTAAAGACCGGCACTCTGTTTGCGCCCGATCCTCTTACTTTGCTTGCCTCCAGTTGGTCTGGAGACTTTCTGCATGATCCTGTTCATGCAAAGAAAAACATCACCCGCACGGTTGGCCTGGCATGGCTTCTATACGGCTTCTGGACAGCCTATTACGTTGCCTACGATCCAAAAACATCTGCTGAAGTCGAACGTACTCTTGATTCGCTTCAACCAATCAACAAGTAATTTCAATCACTACCCAATGCGCTCTTTTTCCCGCATCTCAACTTGAAAGCGATTCAGACGCTGGTGCATTACTTCAGCATTTGAAAGTCCAGTCGGATGAGCAATATTTGCAGCTGCTGCAGCCATGCCCTGTCGCACAGCCGAAATGGCTGCATTGACATAAGATTGCGCGAACGAACCCTTGGCGAAGCCGTTCAATGTTCCGTAGCTGGCGAGCAATGAGGCAAGGTCACCGGCATTTGCGGTACCCTTTTGCACATTTCCAATTGCATCCATGCACTCACTTTGAGCTGCAGCACATCGAGCTTGTTGTTCTGCCGGCGGAATCTCTTCCGGTTTCATCGCTGCCAATAAGCGAGCAACATTCTCCGGAGTGGTATGGAAAACATCGGCCATCGCTTGCAGCCGCCGGTCGACGCCATCCAGCCTGAAGTCGGCAAATGGATTTCTGTCATGACCAATATTCGGTTCACCTAAGTCGATACTCAGATCTGTGAGAAATCTGGATGAATCAGAAGAGAGACCAGCCACAGAAAACCGATCATTTGAAGCTGGAAGTCTATATGCATCGAAAGGACTGCCGCCGGGCTCGGCTTCGTCGACATTGCCAATGTTTTCGACCGCGTCAAAACCATTCGGTGCGACTTGCGCGTCAACAGGTTCATCTTTTGTTGTGTGACCTGGGGTAACCACGTGGCAAACTCCAGAAGGGTTTAGGTCGCCTGCGGCACATTTGTGCCTGGTCCAGTTTTTAGATCTTTAGTAATACAACTAGTATCTACAGACCGCTCGCGGGTGTCAATTCGTAATTCTACGTACACGTTTTGGGAAGCTGACTCGCCTGCTCAGTATTTACAGTCCTGACGTTTGCCTAGTGGCGCAACGTGGAACTTCTTGACAGAAAAGCAACCGAAACGCGACTGCAGAAGGAAACAACCACTTTCCAAAACGTATAGTATTGGCGGCAAGTTTTTTCGGGAGGGAAATGTTATGACAGTCACAGATCTGGAGCGTTTCGGCGCTACTAGTGGGTTAGACCTTTCTACCATGAAGAATATCTCGCCCACTGGGGCAGCGCTCATAATCTACACTTTAGTGGTGCCCGGGTCCGAGGCTTTGAGCGCCTGGAAGAAGCTGAAGAGTGCTGCAAATGAGACAGGCTACTGGCCGGTCATAGCAGGCAGTCCTGCTGAGTTCAAAGCACGGGACTTGCAATTGCTGCTCGACAAACGGCACGACATACCAGAATTTATTCAGCGCGGTCAGGAAATGAGCATCAACGATTGGCTGAGTAAAGCTATTTCGAAGGTCAACTTTCGAGAGCAAGTAGTCGATTCCGAAACCGGAATTGCAATGCATGCCGCGCTAGAAACATACTCGAACAACATTTCCGTAGCAGGATTACACAAATTCGAGGAGACGGCAAAGAATCTGGGTGTTAACCCGGATGGATGGCTCGGTGGTGAGTACACTTGCTTGCATTGCCCCGAGTTCCCCGTCAAACCAACTACTGAAGATGACCTCATCGGTTACAAGAACATTCTCACAAACCAGCCGTACGATAAAATTGTGATGCTATTGGTGCCTACTAAGACACCGTGGGAGGTGGCAGCCTACCTCAACATCGGCTACGGAAACCAATTGCACGAACCACATGAACACTTTGCGATTCACAAATTCTGGAACGAAAATTACGGAGCAGAAATCATCACATCAACCAATGACACGGTAGAGATGGTTGTTTCGCGCCCGCCGCAATCACCCGAGGAAGCACAAACTCTTGCGCAACAGCAATTTGTCTATGCGCCCGACATTGTCAATCACGGAACGGGTAAGACTTCTACCTTGGCCTCGCAACTCATTAACGGACGGAGCTGGTACTTTTGGTGGGACTTGTAATTTGGAATTTGTCTCAAAAGTAGTCGACCGCATGCAGCCGACAGCGAAGATTGGAGGCAAATACTTGGTCGGATTATTTGATGGTGGCTTGCTTGCCCATGATGTAGCGGCCACGATGAAACCCGGTTCCATTGACGGAGTTGCCACCGTGGCTAGTACCATTATGAAGGATTCAAAACTGATGCCGAAGCCTGGCATCAAGGGGATTTTCATCAATATGAAAGAAGACCCAACCGTGCCGCTTACCGGCGGTCCAGGACCGAAACTCTCCAAATATCTGGTTATTGCCGGACACCGAAATGTCCTCCATTCCGCTGACATCATTTTCAGATTTCTTGAGGATGGCAAGAAAATTCAACGACGCTTGTAAAACATCTACTTGCGATCTTGTTAAGCCAAAATTGCCCCAGACGAGTTTGTCAGGCTAGAATGCCTTAAAATATCGACTATGCCCTTGTGTCGGAACTGGTATACGAGACGCACTTAAAATGCGTTGCCCGTAAGGGATTGAGGGTCCGAGTCCCTCCAAGGGCAGTTTTTTTCAATTTCTATATCTCATGAAAATTGGTTTTGTCCGAGTCTTCGTCACAGATTTCAAGAAATCGCTCGGTTTTTATACCAATAAGCTAGGTCTGGAACTTGACTATAGCGACGAGAGCGGTTGGGCTCAATTCAAATCCGGCGAGGACGTGAGCCTCGCCATTGAAAGCTGCGCGGCCGATCGCGTGGAATTCACCGGCAAGCCAGAAAAACAGCCATGGGGCGGTACACTGATTAACCTGAAGGATCCAGACGGAAATGTTTTGACGCTGATGGAATCAGCTGACTAAGCTTCCGGCTCAGATTCTTTAAAATGCGTCCAGGGAACAGCTGTTTCGTTTCCTTCTTTGCACTTGATGCAGGAATCCGGAAGTGAAACTTCAATTGGAACTTGCAGTGCTGCGTAGAGCTTTTCGCCCCACCTTTCTTCGGCGGCGACGACACCATTGCCGGTGCCTTTGGCAAATACTGCTGCTGCCACAGGTTTGCCGCCCAACTGTTCGGCAAATGCAGGCAAACGTTCTCCAACACAGCGTCCGTGTTGAGCAACGGAATTGAAAACAAGCACTCTGTCGCCATTATTGATGCTGCCTTCGGCAAGCTTTTCACCAAACCAGCCGGTCGGCAAATATTGCCAGAATGCGGCTTTCTTTTTGCGACGCTTTACGAGTTCTTGCACGATGCGCACCGCCGATGGTTGCTGCGGGGCAAAGACAACTTCAAAACCGATATTGTTGTCTTCAATCCATAGCTCAATGTCATCGACTATCCAGCCGACAAACTCATCGTTTTCCGTAATCGGCTCGAGTATGAAAAGTGCGTCCATGTGGTTGCCGACGCGATTGCCGTCAGTTTCTGGAAACTGATAGTGCCCGCCTGTAACATGCACGCCAGGCAGCGCAATCAACTCATTGAGCTGTTCTGCCGGAAATGTGTCCGACGCGAATTGAATGCTTTTTGCTTTAGATTTGGTTTTCACGGCAGTTTTATTTGATTCTCGCATATTCTTTGCAGCCAACTTTTACTTTGTTTTCCAGTACGCCTATTCCGTCGATTTCCATGGTGACGACATCGCCGTCCTTAAGCCAGCCATGTTTGGCAGGTTCAAGTTCCAATCCTGTTTGCGGATCCGTTTTTGCCATAAATTCAGCAATACAGCCGTTTCCGACTGTTCCGGAACCGAGTACATATCCTTCATGAACGGCTATGTTTTGCGATCCAAGCCAGGCAATCAGTCTCGGAAAGCTCCAAGCCTGCTTTTTGCCCGTGGTCGGATGGGTGTGGTAGAGCGTGTTGTAATTGGAACGAGTGCGCTCTGAGCCGTTTATCCTGAGAATCATCTCGACGTCCAGGACGCCGTTTTCATCCATCTTGATGTCTTTGGCAGGTACGAGTTTTGGTCCGAAGCTCTTACCGATTATGAATTTACTGTTGGTCGGACCCAGTCCGTCCATATCTTTCTTTTGAACGTCACGCGCCGACCAATCGTTACAGATAGTCAAGTAGCAATGGTCTTTGAAGAATTGGAGTGCTTCCTTTTCATCAGTAATCAGTGCCGATTTGCCGACAATGCAGGCGACTTCGAACTCGTAATCGGGGGCTTTAATGCTTTCAGGAATGGGCACGACTTCGCCTGGGCCGAACATCTTCTCAGGCGGCAAATCGATACTGTAATAAGCCGCATGGTCGTACCAGCCCGGCCAGATGGCGGCTCCGCGCTTGTCTCTTATCTGCTTGACGTGCGTCTCAAAGCCGAGGAAATCAATAAAGACCCTCGGTTCTGGAATTTCAGTGCCGAACAGCTTGATTTTAGGCAAGCTTCTTTCAAAGAGCATCAATTTACCCCACGTATCTCAAGAGGCAACATGCACGGACTTCCACCCGCGCGAAGCGACTATTATGTCACGACTTGGCGTCCGGGTGACGTTTTTATGTGATGCTGTTATAAATGTCGGCTTATAGTCGCGTCTTCGGTAAAATCTGCAAACTCTGCAATAAAGGAAATCGGTCTTTCATGAAGCATTCGGAAGCGTTCGAGAAGCTGGTGGCGGACATCAAGTCGCAAGTCCGCGAGATAAGCACTGAGGAAGTCCTGAAAAGACTCGACTGCAAGGACGAATTTCATTTGATTGACGTAAGAGAAGATCATGAATGGCTAGAAGGACACGCTAAAGGTGCCTGTCACATAGGACGAGGCATTATCGAGCGTGATATCGAGAAACTGATTCCGGACTACAACGCGCCGATTGTTCTCTACTGTGGTGGCGGATATCGATCCGCCTTGACCGCAGTCAATATTCAAAAAATGGGATACACAAACGTGCTTTCGATGGCAGGCGGAATTCGCGAGTGGCGGGAAAAAGGACTGCCTGAAGAAACGCCGCGTGAAGGTGTGCCGGCCTATGTCGCACCTGCCAAATGAATGTATTTAATCGTTATTTGCCGGCGCTTATAGTGGCGTATTTTTACAGTATTTCCACTGTATATGCAAAACCCCTCGAAGATATATTCAACGAAATGTTTGCGCTGAGAGAAACCGAACCAGGCGGATTCTGGGCCATGGTAATTTCGATTGGATTGCTCTTCGCTTTAGCCTTCGGACTGATGGCTTTGACCATGGGATATTACGTCCGGCACTGGTTTAAGCGCAAATAGTCCGAATTGTCAGGTAGCCAAGCGTTGCCATTATCCGTGATACCACAGATAATGGCACTGTCGGTCATATATTCAAGAAATTACTAGAAAGAGTTTTACATGAGCAGCGAGCCGCTTTCAAAGTCAAACAGTAACCCTCTAGACCTTACTGGCCTTGAGGATCTGCTAGAACGCGCGCAGTTGGAAGTAGTCACCTCGGCACCAGATATGGAGGCAGAGGTTGTTTCGAGCAAGGAAACCGAAGACAATTCAAACGAGGAAGCGAAACTGATTTTGAACCTGCTATCTCACTTGATGCAGGTAAATGAGCTGGTCGTGGAAACCAATCGCCGGCTCAATTTGGCCACATCCAGACTCGGTCAATTAGATGAAATGCTTACAGCTCAAAGTGTTTGGCTGGAGCGTCTGCCTGCTTTGGAAGTCAAAGCGGCTCAGCTGGAAGACTGCCAATTAAAGCTTGACCTGGCCATTACGGAAAATGAATGGCTCAAGCAAAGCTGGATCAATAAGTTCCTCTCAGCCATCAAGGAAAAAGCTTAAGCGCTGAAAACCCAATTACTCAATGGAGGTCTCAGTTTGGGACCTCTTTTGTTTTGGTTTCATAGACCCTTTTGTAAATGCGGTATGATCTCCCGCCTGGAGGAGACATACATGCAAAAGAGAAGCGCTCTTATTGCCCTGGCTGTATCCGGTTTGTATTTGCTCACCGGCTCAGTCGAGAGCAAGGTTCTAAAAGCCGAAATAAACCACAGCGAAGTAGCCGATCCGGTCGAGGCTAAACTTTTGCCCGGACAATTCTTTGATGCAGCCAATTTACCACCTGGTGCAACCGGTGACTCCAACAATTGGTACAAAATTCCCAAGTGGCTGGCCGGGACCTGGCATAAAGACAGTCAGACAAATTCCTATCAGTTCAACTACGTGACCGGTCAGGAAGATTCGACCGCCCGTACTGTGACTGCTAAAGGCAATGGCGTGTGGGGTACGCAGACAGACGATCAAGGCGAAATCTGGGAATTCAATCCGGCCCCTTATGTGGATACTGTAGATGGTGGCACAGACACGATCGTTCAGCTGATTCGCTCGAGCGAGCCTCTAGAAGCCAGTGGCGCTCGATTCGTGAAGAATACGCTGGATACACAATTACGCGTTGATAAAACGACCGGCAAAATAAAAACCGTTCAAACTGCAGAACAGATTTCAACCTACACAATTGATTCTCCCGGCGTTTTGAAGAGGGAAACATCTTCAAAAATATTTGGGCACGACGGCAAACCGCTGATGCTGGCCCGCTCCATTACGTACGAAAACAAGATCGCCGAATACCAGCCCAGGGACACTATCAACGGCAAAAACCTGAAATCACTGTTTCAGCAATACCTCGATCAAAACAAACCAGTCGAATAAAGAGTGAGGACATTTGTGAAGCTTCTCAAAGGCACTTCGTTTGCGCTGATCACGACATTTATCTTATTGTCTTCCTGCCAGCTCTCCGGTCAAACCAAGGTGGCGGCCCGTTTATCTCCGACTGCCGATTCTTTTCGCCTGCCCAAAAGCGTAACGCCTGAGAGCTATGACCTGTCTATCGATCCGGATTTGGAACGCGGACTTTTTACAGGCAGTGAATCTATCACTCTCAATGCCGTTCAGACTGTCGATCGCATCTATTTGAATTCTCACGGGTTGACTATCGACAGTGCGGAATTGTTTTCTGCCGCCGACCGAAATTCCGGTAAGCCTGCTTGCGGCGTGACTATTGCAAAAAGCGATCAAGTACTTACTTTCTTGCTGTCTAAACCCATTGAGGCTGGACAATACCGGCTTAGCATCAAATTCTCAGGGCGCATGAATGATAAATTGTGCGGCTTCTACAAAGTGAAGGCACGCGGTAGCGAAGGTCGAACTATCACCTTAGGCGCGACACAAATGGAGCCCACCGATGCCCGCCGTATGTTTCCGTGCTTCGACGAACCGGATTTCAAGGCTTCATTTAAACTCAGGGTAAGTGTCGATCAAGGTAACACAGCGATTTCAAATAGTGCCATTGCCAGGGAAGTGAAGCAGAAAGGCTCTAGCAGGCGCGTCGTGGAATTTGCGCCGACTCCAAAAATGTCGACTTATCTTGTCACTTTGTTGGTCGGCCCATTTGCTTCAACACCGCCTGTAGTATCAAACTCCGTACCGATTCGCGTCTGGGCCGTTAAAGGTTCCGAAAAACTAGGACTTTATGCTCGCAATCAAGCGCTAAAGATGATGCCATTCTTTGTCAACTATTTTGCGCAGCCATATGCCGGCACCAAGCTTGACTTTATTGCAATTCCCGAATTTGAGGCGGGCGCAATGGAGAATCTTGGCGCCATCACCTTCCGTGAAGAAACGCTGCTTGTTGACGAAAAGCATGCATCAGTACACACACAACAAAGGGTTTCCGAAGTAGTCGCTCACGAAATGGCTCACCTCTGGTTTGGCGATCTTGTGACTATGAAGTGGTGGGACGATCTCTGGCTAAACGAAGCATTCGCCACGTGGATGGCCTACAAGACCGTTGATTTCGTCCGTCCTGACTGGCAGATCTGGGAAATTTTTGCACTGGATCGACTCGGAGCTATGGAGATTGACGAGTTGATCTCCACTCGTCCTATCCATGCCGATGTCAAAAATCCACTTGAAGCCATCGAAATGTTTGATGGCATTACTTACAGTAAAGGTGCTTCGATACTCAGAATGCTTGAGACCTATCTGGGAGAGAAAACATTCCAGGCTGGCGTGCAGCATTACATGCGCGAGCATAAGTTCGGCAATGCCACGACCGGCGATTTATGGAATTCATTAGAGGCAGTATCACAAAAGCCTGTTTCCGACATCATGCACGCCTGGGTTCATCAACCTGGATTTCCTTTAGTTGAAGCCTTGCGCAAGGAAAACGCGACAGCCATTCGGCTCAATCAATCTCGCTTCATAACGGATCCTGTTGCTCGTACAAACGCTGAAAATGCCAGTTCTGTCTGGGCGATACCAATCTCATGGCGTGTTTTGAAACCTCAGCAGGCAACAGTTCCAAAACTAAGCTTTCTCCTCTCATCCAAAACCGCCCCCATGGTCGATCTGCCCAAAGATCAAATTCCACTGCTGAATGCAGGAGCGTCCGGTTATTACCGCGTCCATTACCCTCCTCATTGGCTTCGTTCGATTCTGGCGAGCGGCGTGGACAAGCTCACTGTCAGCGAGAAAATTACATTATTGTCCGATCAATGGTCGTTAACCTTTTCCGGACTTTTGCCACTATCAAATTACTTGCAGCTGTTCAATGATTTTGATTCTCAAATGGATCCGCAAATCATCGAATTACGCGTTGCCTGTCTGGAAACGATATACGGCTTGCTTGACGCCAAGAACATGCCCAGCTTCGAGAGTTATGTCCGCAACCGTTTGAGCGGTACTCTGGCAAAATTCGGCTGGAGCACCAGACCCCACGAAAGCGATTTGGTTCGCTCAGCACGAGCTCAAGTCATAGGCGCGCTCGGTACCATCGGTCAAGATCAGCCCACCATCGCAGAAGCACGCAGGCAATTCAATATCTACCTTGCCGATCCAAAGAAAGTCGAACCTGATTTGCTTGATCCGATTTTCAGAATAGTCGCGTTCAACGGCGACGAGAAAGTCTATCAAAAACTTGATGTGCTCTGGAGAACGGCTAAAACACCTGAAGAGCGTGTGCGCACCATTATGGCACTGCCATATTTCAGAAAGACAGAACTAATTGATCGTACTTTGAAATTCAGTCTTGGAAATGAGATCCGTTTGCAGGACGCTCCTCGCTTAATGGGAAATATTCTCTCAACTCCGCATGGGCGCCAGCTCGGCTTCAAATTTATCAAACAGAACTTTTCAACAATTAAGAAACGATTCCCTACTCCATCTGTGCCGCATGTCGTTAGTTCTCTCGAATCAATGTGCACTCAGCAGGAAGAACAGGAGCTAAGACAATTCGTCGCCGCGACTCCTATACCGGCTGGTCGAAAACCCATTCAGCAAGCCATGGAACGAGTACACAACCGGGTTTCTTTCCGCGCCCGATTATTGTCAGAGTTGGACAACCTGCTTAAGACATTCTAGATTCCTGAGTGTCTGTCGTTGGGTCCGCTTCTTAGAAATAGCAAGGGCGGCAACCTGCCGCCCAGAAGGAACTACTGTCAGCCACCGCCACCGCCTCCTCCGCCACCTCCGCCCCAAGGTCCTCCGGAGTTGCCTCCGCCGGCAGACAATCGAGCAAATGTGTTTCCTTGTCCAGCATAAGTCCTATTTGCTGCATACCTGGCGACCTGGCTGTAGCCGACAGAAGCTAGATATTTGAGCTGCGGATCTTTTGAGTAGTTGTATACGACTTCATAGTGTTGAGCAGCGGCTTGCGTCTGGTTCATGTTGTGCAGACAAAGAGCCATGTAGTAGTGCGTTTTATCCCTGCAAAAACCGGTGCGATCCAACCTGGAAAAGATGTCGAATGCTTCTTTGTATTTTTTCTCAATCAGTACCAATCCTATCGCCTCACCAAATTCGGGAGGATAGGGCTTAACTTTCTTAGAAACACGCGCTTTGCTTTTCTTGCCCTTAGCCTCGGCATCGTTTCCAACCAACGACACTGCCTGTCCAACAAAAAGGATAAGCAATAAGGCAACAGCAGTAGACAGGCTCTTCGACCTCTTATGTTCGCAAGTGATCCAAAACGAACAAAATCTATTAAACATCTACGCGTCTCGTTACGTT
>PNLN01000228.1 GCA_013823055.1 Cyanobacteria bacterium DS2.3.42 | reverse complement strand
CACCATCAGCCGCAACAATCTTTCCCAAGGAAGAATTATTAGGGAAATTGAAACGACGACTGTCACCACGAATGGTTGACCATTCTTTACTCTTCAATACAGAGTCATCGGATGTTGGAATGACTTTCTTTTCAATGACAATTTTGGGCGCTTCAACCAGCTTATAGTGAGGCAACAACAAATAGGTTGTCGCAGCACCTAGAAAAAATGTGCCAAGACTGACAGCCATTATTGCGGCAGTCCGGCTCGTTGGCGCATCACCCTGCTCCGTTTTCTTCACAAGTTCTTTACGCGAAGAAACAGCCGGTGAAATAGCTCCTGAGGAAGTTTGAGCCTGCTCTTCTCCTTCACTCAAACTGCGCTCGACATGAATCAGATCTGAAGCTAATTGGCTTGCTGACTGGTAGCGGTGCTGTGGATCCTTTTCCAATAATTTGCTGATTACATGTTCGAGCCCTGGTGGAAAATGCATTCCCAGCGAAGCTTCCTTCAGCGTCGCCTGGTTTTCCGCCTGATGCTTCATCATTGTCGACAGTGCCGACTCACCCATGAAAGGTGGTGCGCTCGTAAGCGCTTCATAGAACACACATCCGAGTGAATAAAGGTCGCTGCGATGATCGACAGCCACACCCATGCACTGCTCGGGACTCATATACAAAGGACTGCCGAAGATTTCGCCAGTCTTCGTAAGGGTCTGCTGATTGAATTCATCGACCCCCGTCAGCTTAGCTATGCCAAAATCGACGACCTTAACGAGTTCGGTGTCAGAATCTGACTTTTTGTCGACCAGCATGATGTTGCTTGGCTTGAGATCCCTGTGAATGACACGGCTTTCGTGAGCGTAGCCGATGGCAAAAGCCACCTGAATAAAGATCTTTATGGCTCGCTCCACCGGCAGGTGACCCAATCGCTTAATCTCATCTGCCAGGGTCACCCCTTCAACCAGCTCCATCAGGAAAAACGGCTGTCCACCAGGCAGGAGCCCGAATTCATAGACTTTCAGCAGATTGGCATGGTCCAGCATGTGGGCGGCTTTGGCTTCATTTTGAAACCGCTTCCATCCGGCGTCAGCAGCCTGATATTTATTGAGACACTTGAGAGCGAACTGCCGATTCATAAGCAGGTGTTCAACTCGATAAACGCTGCCCATACCACCTTCGCCAAGAAGTTCAATAATCTTGAATTTCTCAAGCAATGTGATGCCGGGCGCCAGGCGGACAGTTGGCTCGGAGGGCAGGGACAGCGTCGTATCACCCTGGTAGACAGGGCGGTTTGAGCGCTCATCCTCGGGCGCTTCAGCTTCTTCGTCGTTTAATGTGTTGACCAAAGTAAGGCCCTGGAGGCTGCACGGCTAACCTTATTCCAGTATATTCGCCCATGGCTCTTTGCCTAGCCCGCTCTTTCCCTTTCCAAGCCCTTCATCTTTCTACTTGACTGGCTCTACTGTGTGCGTGCTGTCGACAGGCGCAATGTGTTTCTCAACGTCTAACGCCATACCCAAGATCGGAGACTTATGCGGTTGCATTCCAAGTCCAGACCATGCCAAATCAGTCGACCCGGCCACATACTCCAAGTAGTCTTCGTATCTCCAATCAAATTGAACTTGAGGAGCATGCTTAGCCATCTGTGCTAGAAAATACTGTTTACCCTGAGGGGAAAAAAGGTCTTTGGCGAATTTGGTCAGCTTTACTTTCCTCAGACTGGGCATTTGCACCAGAGATTTCCAAACCTCAGGCGTGACATGGGTTTGCGTAAGGTCAAGGACTTCCAGCTTTTTTAAGTTCGTAAGATGCGCGACTCCTTCGTCCTTGATGCTGTTCCATGAGATATTCAGGTTTTTTAGTTGCTGGGCTTTACCAACATCTACTAAATCCTCGTCGCGCAGTTTGGTAGCAATAAGCAAAACCTGACGCAATCGAGGCAATTGCGACAACTTTGGAATAACCTTCTTAGCGTCTGTGACATAAGTTAGATCAAGGCAATTAAGACCAGCTAGTGGTGCTGATTTGAGAACATCATCACCGGTAACAGCAGAGAAAGCTACATTCAGATACAGCAAACTATTCATCTTTGAGAACAGTTGCAGATCGCGAGCATAAAGTGGAGTGTCATAACAATTCAGAGCCTTGAGTCCAGTCATTGAAGCAATCTTGGCAAAGAAAGTTGGATCGGCAACTCTGCTTGAATCGAGATCCAAAACCGCAATCTCTCCCGGCTTAAACTTGTCCATGAATTCAGGATGTTTTACGAGATGCTCGTTGGCAATCAAGCCTAAAGCAGAATAGCTCGGTACGGTGACATTTCCTTTCGCTTCATAAACCTCTCCGTTAGCCAAAACGATCCTACCAATTGAAGTTTTCGGAAAAAAGAAATTTCTGTTGCCGCGTTTAACCTCAGACCACTCCTTCATTCTGGCCACAGTCGCTTCATAGGCAGGATCGTTTAGATCGTCGAGAGCTTTGCCCGACGCAATGTGTTTGTCGTATTCAATGTGGCCGCTTAGATCAATGAACACCAAACAGCCGACAACGCCAAGAAGACAAAACGCAGCGGCAACAACCGCCAACTCTATTAATCGTCGTTTCCTAACTGCAGGGCTATTTGCATATTTGAAAGTCTCAGCCTCTCTACGCAACAGCTTTGCAGTGCCATCTTCCTTAGCAATAGTTTTAGCTTGATCCTCAGGAATATTTAGAGCCTGCTCAACTAGAATTAGATCTGCCACCAGCTGGTTGGCTGATTGATAACGATTCTGCGGATCCTTCTCTAATAGCCTGGTGATTATGTTCTCCAGTTCGTGGGGAAACTGCAAACCAAGAGACGCTTCTTTCAATGGAAGCGGACTTTCGGATTGGTGTTTCATCATTGTTGATAGCGCACTTTCACCCATAAAAGGCGGCGCGCTGGTCAGCGTTTCATAAAACACACAACCCAACGAATAGAGATCACTGCGATGGTCGACACCCACACCCATGCATTGCTCAGGGCTCATGTATAGCGGACTGCCGAAGATTTCGCCGGTCTTTGTCAGCGTTTGCTGGTTAAACTCATCGACACCGGTCAATTTGGCAATACCGAAATCAACGACCTTTACGATCTCGGGTTCTTTTTCATTCTTCTTCGCCACAAGCATAATGTTGCTTGGCTTTAGATCTCTATGAATAACGCGGCTGTCGTGGGCGTAACCGATAGCAAATGCTACTTGAATGAAGATCTTGATTGCCCTCTCGACCGGCAAGTGACCCAGGCGTTTGATTTCATCTGCCAACGTCACGCCTTCGATCAGTTCCATCAAGAAAAACGGCTGACCGCCAGGCAACAGACCAACCTCAAACACCTTCAAGAGATTGGCGTGATCGAGCAAATGGGCCGCTCGTGCTTCATTCTGGAATCGCTTCCATCCTGCGTCGGCCGCCTGAAATTTATTGAGACACTTAAGGGCGAACTGGCGGTTCATCAGCAAGTGTTCTACTCGATACACACTGCCCATGCCGCCCTGCCCAAGAAGTCCAATAATCTTGAACTTCTCCAGGACAGTCGCTCCGGGCGAGAGCACAACAGGCGTCTGCAAGCCCAGAGCAATTGTAGTGTCGCCTCCCGGCTCCGATGTACTTCCCAATATGGCAGTCGTCTCCAGGATGTCACTTCCCGGAGAATCTGCTTCATCGTCGCTTGATCGCTTGACCAAATTCGGACCTTAAGGCAATACTGCAACTCTTATCACAGTATATGTGCCCATTAGTTAGCGGCCAGGATCTCCAAGCGGGTCTTCGCTAGCGGGGCGAATGTTCCCAGAAGCCTGGTCCGCCGGATCCCCAAAGGGATCTTGGCTAGAAGGGAGAACATCTCGGTCATCATTGTTTTGCCGGCCTTGGCCGAATAGCTTTTCAATGTCGCCTATCAGCCCACCTGGATCATTGGTAGGCTGATGGGGAGTATCTGGATTGTCATAAATCGCCTGTTTGACGCGATCTAAAAGGGCAAGTAAGTCCATGGTGTTACTCCTATAATGGGTTGTTGCCGATACCGGCTAGGTCGCGTCCATTTGTGCGTCCCTCATATCCTTGAAAGTTTTGATATTGAGACGCTTCAGCAATAGGTACCTGAATGCCCTCACTGGGCGGAGTCACCCAATGTACACGGCCGCCTTTCTCGCGGTAATAGACACGTCCATTCTTGGACATGTAATACTGCGGTTGCGAAGTATTGCCGTTTCGCTTGGCTTGCTGATTTTTGTTATACATATAATAGAGCGCCGCGGCACCAACAAGTAGAGCGACCTTCTTTCCATTCGACATACCTTGGCGAGGTTGTGCAACAGGCTGCTTTGAAGAATATCTTGAAGAATCATCTATGGCAGGAAGATTACTTGTATTAGGTGAATTCGATGAGCCGCAACCAACCAAAGATTGCGAAACTAAAACGCATGTAGCTAGAAAGGCCGCACTGTGTTTGACCCCGATTGATTTGTACATATTCTTTCCTCGTCTCGTGTGCCTTGCACGACGAGCAATGGAAGTACAAGTTGCATGGTATTGGGTGACATAAAGTTATGTTCGACTCAATTAACCAACTAAAATTCCGATCGCCTGGACAATTGCATTAATAAGGTCTGCTTGTTTTCGGTCGAATGTCTGTGACAGCACCGAATAAATCATCCTTTGCATTTATGCCGGGTCTTGTGTTCAATAAAAATTTCCCTCTATTTCGCCATAGCACGATCGCAAAGATTGGCGTGCCGATTGCGATGATACCGGCAGCTATGAATATTGACGTCAATACCATCGTCAACAAAGTTCTCAGCTGCGAAATTTCACTGTGGAGCCCTGTAAGCTGTTTATCCAGGGAAGTAATCGGTTTGTGGATCTTGGCTAGGGGCTCTCTAATACTTGAAAGCTCGTTGTGAACTTCTTTCACCTCAAGATCGAGACTGTGAATTGGAGCTGCCATAGACTCAAGAGGGCGTTGCAAGAGTACGATCGGATCACGTATCTTCCCAATATCCGCTCTTACGTTAGCTAGATCAGGGCGCATTTTGCAAAGTTGCGCATACGTCCCTTTAAGTGATGATTGAACTGATGACATTTGTGTCGAGACAGTTCGCAAATTAGAGTCAACACCAGTCATATGAACAACAGTTTGATCGAGCCGTCCTGAAATCCCCTGCATCTTCCCTTTCACGTCATGGAGCTCAGTTTGTACTTCTCCTATTTGCGCCTCCACGGAATGAACACGCTCCTGTAGTGTCAACATAGCTGGCTGCAGCGCTGCGATTGGCCCGGTCAATTTGATCATCTGTTGCTGCAGTCGTTTTGTCTGTTCTTGAAGCTCAATCACCGGAGCAAGAATCCATCTAAAAGGATTAAGTGAAAATCCTCTCTTCTTTGTCCTCTCCTTCAATTCATCAGGAAGGACATCCACTCCAGGAATGGTATTGAGTACTTCAGCTTGCTGCCTGACGAACTTATTTGCTGCTTGCGTCTGCACCACATCCAACTTCTTTTCAGTTGGAGTTAGATGTGCGTCATTGAGGTCTACTTCCGATCTCCCCTGCACAGTATCGGCAGACATAGCTGCGCAGGGTGAAAGGAGCAGCGCCAATTCTATAATTCCGACTTTAAGAGTATTTAGCATAATCTCGTCTTTGGTGGATGTGTGAGTTAACGGTCAAAGACTCGCAGGTGCTTGCTTAGTTCCTCCAAAGCTGTACATGTAAATGCTCATAGTGCGCGGATTTCGCAACATAACACAGACATACTCATCCACTTTTCACACAGTTGTGCCATGATGAAAAATGGGCAAATTTTGAGAGCATTCGTTTGTAATGATTCATGTGCTGAAACACCATGCATGGTGGTCGGCTTAAACATCAGTTCCCACCTCTATTTTCCAACAACGTTATGGATAAGGCAGGCACAGCAACGATTTAGCGATGCTACCGCATACGGTATCGCATCATCTCGAACGCAATTAGCATAAAGTCACCAATGAAGGCAAGGAACGATTGAAGAACGCTCTCGTCCAAACGGCAGACATCAGTCCAAACGGACAGATGATCGGGAGGTTCTATGCAATCCAAATTAGCTTACTTAATGATGGCCGGGCTGGCAGCTGGCATCCTGAGCACAGCGTCACCAAAAGCGGTGGCAGGCGATAATGCTTATTTCGCTGTACTCGCACCCAAACAAGCCATTCCAATGCGTCTAGATACATTGTCTCGAACAATTGAGACAACAACTAGTTTTCCAGTAGTAGTAGGAAGCGGAAAAATGACAACAGTCATCGAAGGCGCCACACTAATACCAGTGATGCTCGAGAGAACATCAGTTGCGAAGCCACATAAGTGGCCTTTTAGTTTCGGCGTCTGGAACTAACTTCAAGCAATTGAATCACATCGCAGAACAGTCTCGGCATCCGTTTTTTATCTATACCTATTTAATGAACGAACGCAGATACTACCCGTCCCATACAACAGCCGTGCTCCAAGTGGACCGGCGATCATGAGGTCCGTATATGAATAGCAGGCACATTTTATTGGTAGGAGGCCTGGCACTTGGACTTTCGAGCCCGATGGCAATGGCAAAAGATCGCACAAATGCGTACTTTCAAACAAATACACCTATGTCTTCGCAGACTGTCATCCTTCAAGGATCTCGGAATACGGGACGAACAGTCTTGATAGAGGGCAATAGCTCTTCATCGAACTTGGTTGAAACAACAGTGTCAGCACCGGTGGTAATCGAAAATTCAACGTCCCCATCACAAACAGTGATCGAGGATCGCATCATCAAACAAAAACACTTTTTCAAAATTGGAATTTGGCCTTTGTTTAAATTCACAATCTTGTAAATCCCAATCTAATATAGAAAGGTGCTGTTGCCTTGACTGCAACAGTCCAAAGTGAGAAAAAAAATGAAAAATAAAACCATCGGAATAAAGGTAATAGGGAGTTTTGTCGCTGCAATAATTATGGCGACAATTCCCCTTTCCAGTCAGGCAGTTGATATCGGCAACGGTTCGTCAAGCAGGGCTGCGGACAAAGAAGAAATAAGAGCGCTTAAGCACCAGCTTAACACTTGCCTCCATCATAAGACCAAGAGAAAGTTCAAAAGAACTCGCAGGGTAGCAACTGTGATTGAAAAACAAGTGATAGTTGAAAAACCTGTTTATATTGATAGAGAACGAATCGTTGAGAAGCAAGTGTTTGTCGATCGACCCGCTACAACATTAGTGGAGAAAGAAGTTGTGCAGCAAGTAGTACTGGCTGCGCCCATGGAAAGGCGCGTTGTTGTTGAACACGCAAAGCACAAAAGACACCTACTCCACCTTGCAATTCCGTTCATCGGTGTTCATCTGTTTTAAACACTAATCACAGAATTGCTGTGCAGCACGACCAACAACCAAACGTGACCGATCAAGATCGGTCGCGCTTGGTTTTGTTGGAATGGTTTCCAATCATTGAATTCAAGGGTCTGTAGTCGCTATAGAGTTTGTTGATAGTCGCTCGATCACGCGGTCCCAAATGAGTGCTGCCCATGTCAGACACGGCGAAATACATGATGTCGTCGCAGCTGGATGAGTGACCGGCTATTCCGAAAGCATGACCTACTTCGTGTAAATAAGCCTTTCGCACTTCGGTTTGGCTAAGTTCACGATCTGGCAAAGCGGTCAGTAGAACCATTTCGGCTTTGCGAATAGTGCCGACGTTGGTTTTCGTGTCTAGAAGACCATAGGTCTTAGTCCTGCCGCCTTCGGTGCCAGTAATACCCATCTGAACATCGCCACTCCACCTAACCACGATATCCGCGGATTCTGCGGCAGTAACCTCACGCCAGGCCAGTCTTCCGTCAGACGCTGCACTCCATTCGTCGAAGCAACTTCTTAAAGTGTCCGAAAAAGACTCTTTATAGGAAGGGACTTCATCAGCAGGCAAAAAAAAGACTTTAACCGGCAATTTCTCTCTTGGCCAACGATACCATCCCTCAGCAGCAACTTCCTGCAGATAGTCTTGAGCAGACGTTATTACTGCTTTTTCCAGTGGGTTTGGTTGTACTAGCTTGAAGTCAGGGGTGGACCGGCAGAACCCTGGGCAAAATGTGGCGGACAAAAAAGACAAAACAAGTAGCAAGGGCACGCAATGCTGTGCCCACCGAACGTTTCGGTCGATCATTCAGTTTCACTTCCACGGTGATATGTCGTGTACAAACCGGCCGAGGTATGGCCGCAAACATACCTCATTAGAGCATATAACTCTTGCGGCTGCCAAAAAAGCGCATAGGATCACACTTTTCGGGGGTAAATTGGCTAGATAGTGTTATCTATCACAGGCTGCAAAGCCTCAAGGAATTGCCATCTAGAGCGCCTGCCTGCCCCCTATCGTTGTTCAAGAGTGGCGAGAAAACAAGAAGATAAACTTATAGGAACTATGAAAGTACCCCTATCCAACTTTTTTCGTCTTTCGTTGCCGAGTCTGGCGCTCATGGGCTCAGTTACTGCCACTTTTGCTGCTGGCGAAGTCGATGTATATGGAGACGCCAGCCTTCACAACGTTGAACAGGAAATCGTAAAGCTGGCTGAAGCAAGCGAAAAAGATGTTTCGTATCAGGAACACCAACAAATCCTCGACAAGGTAACCGGGAAAATCGTTGGCAGCATCACCGATGCGAACCAATTGGCCACGTTGGCTATTTGGGCAACGCTCAATGCTCATTCAAATGAATTCGATGGCAAATTCATAAACTACAACGATGTGATCAGCGCAGCATTCTCTTCCGCCGTGTTTCAAATTGGCAAGCTGGCAACACCGGCGGCAGAATCCGCATTGTGGAAAGTCGCACACCAAGCAAATATTGATGGTCACGTTTCCGAAGAGCTGTGCGAATCGATGAGTCAAATTACAAAGAAAAAGTTTCTCTTTGGTGATCGAGTGTACGTTCGCTTTCAGGATTCAGCTTTCCAAAAACTACCCATGCCTCCAGAGTACGCAACATTTAGAGTGGCACTTTGCGAAGAGATATGGAAAAGATGGAAGGCACCGGTTTCTGAATCGGTTCCCTTATTTGCGAAAGCAAGTTTCGTGATTGATTCAGATCGTCAATTCACGAACATCAAAGTAATTCCCAACTACTTTGGCAAAGAGAAAAATCAGACACTTGCTCTTCAGTTTGAAGAAGCAGCTCGCAGCGCATTGGAAAAGTGTGCAATTAAGGAAAAGTTGCCTGAGGGTGTCAAGAAAGTCCGCGTGCAAGTGGATTTTTACGGACGGTAGTTCGTTCTGCTTTCGGTTTCTTTCTTCGCCTGAGCACGAAATAGAATTTCAGCGGCCTCGGCTGTGTTTGGAACATTCATGAATCCAAACCGATGTGATTCTTCGTCGGTCGCAAAGATCAAATTGCCGAGTCCTAGTTTTGTTTGAACAGCTTCCACGTGCCCGAAGTGCGGCGAAGAATACCAAACCAAGGTTGAACAATCGTGAGTATCGACTTCAAGTGCACGCATGTTTGTTAGCACAGCAACTCTGTTGCGCAAGCTATAATTTTGCCGATCGAAAAAGTCTCTGGCGAATCGAAACGCAAAAAATGCAAAAATAATTTCCACCACAATTGAGACGGTGGACGGGCGACTGTCACCTATAAAAACAGCACTGGTAAGCAAAAGCAATATTGCACTTGCAGCGATCGCGACGACCCTAATCAGCATGGCGTTCTTACTATCCGGCACGACCGGCTCGGCCCAAAGGACGATTTCCTCAGGCTCAAGTTGCGCCTGCAGTTTCGCTAGCAATTCACCTTTGGTTTCAGCAAGCGAACGCTGTTCCGTAGATATTTCAATTTCGTCCGGCAAATGCTTTGCTCACTTCCGACTTTCGTCGTTCATTCCCATTTGTGCCTGTTTCACTCCCATTCTAGTCCGTCAGACCCGCTTTTTAAGCTTCAGCGGTCTATAATTAGGCAGGAGTCTTTAGCACCAGCCCACCCCGTCACAAAGTGAGTAAATATCATGCCAGAAGACCCATTTGATCCCAATCCAGAGTCCAACTGGCCAAAGATCATGATGATACTTGCTGGAATTGCTATCGTCATCATAGGTGTATGGGCTTTCGCCGCCAGTCTTTTATCGAAATCACTTCTTGGACACTAAAAGGCGTCTCCTCCGTGAGCAAGGAAGATCTCAAAAAGCAAGAACGAATTGACCTTGTCGAAGGACAAAAGAAAGATCCAGGCAATTTGTCTCACGACATTACTGGAAGCTGCGACCAGACCTCAGGCGATTTGAGGGAAGAAGTTTTTCAATCTGCTGTGGACACACATCCAGCGCTAGCGGATGAAACTTTTGTTCTAGGCAACCGGCCACCGGCAATTTCAATTGGTGAAGCAGACGACGACTCCATAATCGGACAAACAATCGCGGGCCGTTTGGAAATCATTTCGAAACTTGGTGAAGGAGGCATGGCCGTTGTCTACAAAGCAAGACATGTGATGCTCGATCGCTTTGTTGCCGTAAAACTCATAAAACCCGGAATGATGCAAGCGAAAGCGGCAATGCGCTTTCAACAAGAAGCGAAAGCAGCTACAACCCTCAACCACAAAAATATAGCGACCGTGCGTGAATTCGGTTATGACGAAAACGGCGCTTATCTTGTTATGGATTTTGTAGATGGTATTCCACTTTCGGACGTCATCAAACAAGAAGGCAAACTGAATTCGGAGCGCACAAAAAAGATTATTTCACAAATTTGCGATGGCTTGGAACATGCGCACAATTCAGGTGTCGTACATCGAGATCTCAAGCCAGCCAACATTATTATCGCCCGCAATAGCTCTGGTGAGGAATTCCCTAAAATAGTAGATTTTGGCATCGCAAAATTGGTGGACGAAGAAAGTCAGGGCAACCTTACACAAACAGGAGAAGTGTTCGGCACACCTAATTACATGAGCCCCGAACAGTGTCTTGGCAAAAAGGCAGACAGACGATCGGACATCTATTCGCTCGGCTGCGTTCTGCATGAGTGTCTAACAGGAGCACCACCATTCGTTTCCGAAGCCGCGCTAGAAACGTTGATGAAGCACGTCAATGTAGAGTTTCAGCCTCAGAAGAAGGCGGCTCCGACCTACTTCATGAATGCGATTCAAGGATGCCTTGAGAAAAACCCCGACGATCGCTGGCCGTCTGCGGACGACCTAAGGCAATATCTCGAAGATCCCAAAGGCCCAGCGCAGAAAAAATACAAGAAATTAGAAAAACATTTTTCTGCAAAGCAAGTAATAACAATTAGCGTTATTTCGGCCATTGCAAGCGCTGCTATTGCGGTTCTTGTATCTGTTGCTCCCCTCACTCCCTACATTCAGGGATTAATCGCTCCTAAGCCATGGTACAAACTGGCTCAGGAGGCGCAGGGACAGGCGTCGCTTGGACCAGCTAATTATCTTACCGCCCGAACAAAATTCGTAAAGGCAATCGATGAAGCGAAAAAAGGTGGCGCCACCGATCTTGAACTGGAATCCTTGTACACGAACTTTGCAAGACTTTTGACAAACTCTGGCGATGATAAGAGTTCTAAGAAATATTTTGCATTGGCCTTGCAGTTGAATGAAAAACACGGCGAGGATTTTGCAAGAGGCTCAATACACGACTGGGTCGCGCAAATTTACTTGACTGAAAAAAACTATCAAAAAGCCATTGAAGAAGCCAGAAAGGCCGTTGAGATAAAATCTAGGACTATTGGTGAAAACGACCGCCTCACCTTACTTTCCTTCTTTCGCCTGGGACAAGCATACAGAGGAGTGAAAGCTTACGATGTGGCAGAAACAGTCGACAGGAAAGTAGTCGCTATTACGAACAAGCTCTATCCAAATAAGGACGACATCTTATCGTCTGATGCTTACGAACAGCTTGGAAATGTGCTGAAAGACCAGGGCAAAGGCGAAGAAGCAAATGAAGCCTACAAAGAATCGCTGCCTATACTCTCAAAAATCTTGGGCAACGACCACGCGCGCACTCAAAAGGTTTTAAACAAGATTTGTACCTACCTTGAAAAAAACAACAGAGGCGCGGAGTCTGCAGAAATTCGCAAGGCATATAGCGAGTGAGCGTCACCAGCTCGCTAACTCAAGAATACCTTGAATCGCAAATAGAATTAATTCATAAGTCCTATTAGCTGCCTTCTTAATGCACAGACTTCAATCGGCGTTCCATCGCGTCCAGTTCCTTCAGGCGCGCCACGGCAATCTGTCCCGGCAATTTTCCTGCCTTCGCTGCTTTATGCCGATTGATTTCGCCTCTCACTTGAATACGCAACGTATCCAGCATTGAGAACGTACCTGCAGGAATACCCAGCACTCCGGAAGTGAAGAGCAAATCATTTGTCACATGCGATGACCTCGCATCCGACTTATTGTAATTTGGGTTGAAACCTGGCACCAGAAAAAGCACGCCCGTCGCGGTTTTCAGTCCACCAACAAAAAGCCCTGCTCCAATGTTCTGGGTAGCGGTCAACTTCGAAGCATCCACTTTCTTCTGTGCGGCACGGATTTCGTCAGTGAAAAACTTTTCGTGTGAATCATAATGCCCTTGCAACGCGACAGTTGTTGCCACCTCAGGATTTTGTTCTTGATGCGCTTTCACTATTGCATCGAGAGCGTCAAGATCAGCAGACAATGTATCGATGTTACTTTCCTTTGCTTCTCTGCTGAGATTCTTCATTCCCAACTTAGTAAATTCTCCATAGCCTTTGCCGATGAGTCGGCTGAGCACCGGCGCATAGCAAGTGAGTTGACCGGAAATGGTAAACATTACTCCAGCTCGCCCATTCCAAATTCTGTGACGGTTCTTCAAAGACAAATACGCCCAATCGCAGCCAACCGCGTTTGTCACAAATTTCGCCACGTCAAACAAATATTGTGATTGTTGAAACGCAATAGTCTTACGCGCACTAATGTGAAATCGCTCGAATTCTTGAAGGGCCTGGTCGCGGACATCTTTCAAAACCTTGCCTTCTACGACATCGACGACGACATGTCCCTGCAACGTGGGGTCTGAGCCTTCGATGAGTATGAGCGCGTCACGCTTTTTCAAAAGCGCATCGATATCTCTTTGCAGACCAGTAACTTTTCGAACAGCAGCAGATGGGGAGAAGCCATT
>PNLN01000246.1 GCA_013823055.1 Cyanobacteria bacterium DS2.3.42 | reverse complement strand
CGGAGACTGAAAAAAACAAACCAGCGGAGCTGACACCATCAATAATTTCGGACGAAGTCGATCCGCAAAAGGTAGTGCCAAAGGTTGAAGCCAAGGAAAGAGAAGTAGAAAAAGCGCAGATAGAGAGCCTTGTCCAGGTGAAGGGATACTTTTCTCGATCCGGCAACGCGCCTGAAGAGAGAATTTTTCAATTCCCAGATTTTCCTATCGGCAACATTGTTTTTAGCAAAAGGAATATGCCACCCGCAAAAGGATTGATGCGTTTCAGAAATTTCACTGGGTTGGTTTTCGCGCCTTCCGAGCAATTCCAAAAACATCCAAAACTATTTCAAAAGTTTCGCTCAGATGATATTGCCAGTTTAGACTTTCAGTCCAGAGCGCACTTTATGAATCTAGGTGACAAAGACATGACTGCTGCCAATTCAGCTCTCTACGCTATCAGCCATTTGAAGACGCTGCATACTGTGGATTTAGGAGACACGGTTCTAAAGCCAGAAGCGCTGCTGCAACTCAATGATTTGCCTAATCTTCGGAAGTTGTTGCTTACCAGGATCAATCTTTCCGGACCCGACATCAACAAATTGAATTTTCTTGAAAGACTGACTCTTTTAAAATTGGTTCGAGTCAAAAACGTCAAACCAGTTGTGGAAAGACTGAGAAGGTCAAAACATTTGGTGAACTTATGTTTGTCAGGTTGCGATATTGAACCGGCAGATATGAGAAAAATTGGTGAAATTAAACAGCTAAAGACTTTGGAGTTGGAAGACAACACTAAGCTCACTGACGAATCAATTGCATTTCTTCCCAGCCAATTGAATACTGTCGATCTCCGAAATTGCTCGCTGACAAGCAAGTGTTCGAAATACCTTCTTCGGTTGAAACAGCTGAATTACGTCGCATTATCCCACAAAGGGTGGAGCGAAGTAGACATGGCAATATTGAAATCGCACATTCCCAAGGCCGCATTTTTTGATGGAAAAATTGAAATATGACGCAAGATGCAAACTTGGAATTTGGGCGCGATCAGGTAATTTTAGATCGCTACAAAGTTATTAAGTTGCTTGGTCGTGGTGGCATGGGCAGTGTTTATGAAGTAGAACACGTGCATTTACATGCACGATATGCTCTGAAGTTTCTAAATAAGAATCAAACCAACGATGCCGCATGGCGTCGTTTTGAAATCGAAGCGCGAGCAACTAATAAGCTTGAGCATCCCAACTTAATCAGGGTCCACGACTTTGGACTCTTACCTGATGGACAGCCGTTTTTCATAATGGATCTGGTGGAAGGTGACACACTTGCCGACATTTTGAAAAAACGTGGCAGATTGACTGTGGAACAGACTTTGAAAATATTCATTCAAGTCGGTTTTGCACTAAGCTATGCGCACAGCAATGGGATAGTTCACCGAGATATTAAGCCGAGCAACATAATTCTCACTGCGACAAATTCTGGAAAGACCGAAGATTCGCTCGTGAAGCTGGTCGATTTCGGTATTGCAAAACTGACCGGGCAAGATGGTTTCAACCAACAAACACTGACACGCACCGGTGAGATATTCGGCAGCCCTCTCTATATGAGTCCTGAGCAGTGCCTTGGAATCGGTATCGACCATCGGACAGATCTGTATTCACTCGGTTGCGTCATGTTCGAAGCATTGACCGGCGCGCCACCGCTTGTGGGAGACAATGCACTTTCTACAATGATGAAACATCAATCTGAAGTGCCGCTTTCTCTGAAAGAAGCGTCGCTTGGAATTGAATTTCCCAAGCGAATAGAACAGGTTGTAGAGAGACTGCTTGCTAAAGATCTTCAATTGCGATATCAGTCCGCTCAGCTCCTGACGGCCGATCTTGTCGGACTTGATACAGCACAGATTCTCACCAGCGCGCTGACGCCCCTGCCTGCACCGGCGACAGAATTCAAAAGTACTTCATACGGCAAACTATTTTTAGCGATTGGTGCAGTTCTCCTCTACCTCGCAGGCATGTTTCTGGGATATACATCCGATCGCAATAGCCTTGCTAATCTCAGCCAAAGCGTAAGAGGACCAGGCAAGCTACCAACAGTTTCTGAACTTACCGACGTAACTTCACCCAGTGAGAAAACCGACACCAAGCTGAAGGCCGAAGCGGGATTTGCAGCGGAAGCGCAGAAGACAGCATTTTTCTCCAAGCTTGGTCCCTCCAATAGCCGCGTCTTTAACTTTCCAAAGTTTCCAATCGGTGACTACGAAGCGAAAGGTGCAGAGAAGAATACAATTCCTTTTGTTGTGGACAATTTCCGCGGAATTTATTTCAGGCCGAATCTTGATTTTAGAAGACATCCACAATTGTTTTTGCGATTTCGTCCCGACGAATTACACTCGTTAAACCTTTCACAAACCCGGACCTTCGCAAATCTGCTTACGGACAATCTATCCGACATAGACGAGATATTGCCGTACTTGACGCAGCACAAATCGATTGTTAGTCTTTCCGCCGCAGATTCCGAAATATCAGCAAAAGGAATGAGCTGCATCAATCAATTGCCAAATCTAAAAGTACTCAGGCTAGAGCGCTCCAAAGTAAATGGAAAAGACCTGGCGACCCTGGCTTCCCTGCCACGCCTGGACACACTTGCGATCCATACAGTGAAAGACAATCAGCAGCTCGTGAAAATTCTGGCTGGCTCGAAATCGATGAGAATATTGCGCTTGGTAGATTGCGACATCGATTGCGCACAAGTTGAACAACTTTTGAAAATCCCTACTCTGATTGAAATCGATCTATCAAGAAATCCGAAAGTGACAGATGCCTGCATGAAAAAATTACCAATCAAATTGGAATGTTTGAGTTTAATTGGATGCTCAATTACAGAGAAGAGCATCAAAGAATTTGGGAGACTGAAGAACCTGCGTCTATTGATTCTGGATCAAACAAAATGGGAGGGCGTGGATCTGCAAAAGTTGCATGTACTTTTGCCCCGCACTGTGATTCAACTTGGACTAATTAGACGCAAGTCTGAAAAACCTGACTATATTAATGACTGAAAACGAAGTTATGTTCTTTCGGTGGAAGTAGAAACTGTGTTCCTTCGGACACGTCGGAACTGTGTTCCTTCGGACAAGTCGGAACTATGTTCGTGCGGACAAGCAGAAAACTATGTCCTCTGCCGAGTAAGCAAATAGAAGCTGTAAATACATGAAGCGCTGCAAATTGCCATAGTTGCCGAAGCGGCACCAGTCTCCAACAATGCTCGCTGGAGGTCGCACTGAACGAATGCCTGCAGAAACACCGAGCACAAAACGGGGGGCATGAAAAGCAGCACCTTCTGCGAATGCTCGAGCCAGAAGCGGAATTCGCAGGTATTGTCGCTCCTTTTGCATTCGCAAATGTTGCCGTGCCGCATGCCACCGCGCGGCAAAAGCGTCAAATACCCCGGCGCCAACACCAATGCGAAAGGAGCACAGATAATGAACTGTTTCCAGTTTCCCGAATACACTCCATACAGAATCGCGCTTATGACAGCGCCGGCGATCCCTACAGAGAGAAAGACTTTGACCGCGTTTGATAAAGGCATCGGTTTCCAGAGCAAGCGAAGACAGCCAATATTACTTACCCGCACTGTGCCCGACTGAATCCGTCGTGCCCCAGAGGCTCAACTTTCCGTAACATTCATGACAGAATACTCCAGTTAGAATCGCCCCTTGATTTGGAAGACAAATATGAAAAATCGCAGCGTCGCTAAACCTTTCATACTTGCGCTATTGGTCAGCCTGGGCGTCTCTTCCCAGGTTATTAGCGCCGAAACGCCACCGACGCCTGAGGGTGCTCTCAAGAAATTGAAAGATGGCAACATGCGCTACTTGAGCGGAATGTCGAGTGTCCCTCGCGTCGATGTAGAGCGCCGAGAGCAGACAGCGACGAAGGGCCAGCGCCCGATAGCGACAATACTCGGTTGCTCTGACGCTCGCGTGCCCCCTGAAATAGTCTTCGACCAGAAATTCGGTAACCTGTTTGTGATTCGGGTTGCCGGCAATGTCACCGGCATTTCCGAAGTTGCCTCGGCCGAGTATGGCGTGCACTATCTCAAAACACCGCTGGTTGTGGTTTTGGGACATTCTGCATGCGGCGCAGTCCAGGCGGCTGTTGAAAAAACTCCCTTAGATGGGAAGTTGCCAAAGCTTGTAGAACTTATAACGCCGGCGGTAGATGCAGCCAAGAAAGCTCACCCTGGCTTGGCAGGAGCGGAGTTGATGGAGGCGGCGGTAGAAGAAAACGTACGCCATCAGATGCGTGAATTGACGACCAAAAGTGACCTGCTCAAGAATGCAATTTCCTCGAAGAAACTAACTGTGATTGGGGCGGTGAGGGACCTTAACAGCGGTAAGGTCCGCTGGCTGCCGTAAGAGCATTTGCAGGCAACCCCCTGCTAAGAGTTAAAAGGTATTAAAATAGGCGACCACATCACACAATTAGTTCGGGGTTGTCAACAATGACTAAAGGTAAGGGCTCTGAGAAGCTGTATGCCTCTCGTTTGGACCTGAGTGAAAAGGTTCGTTCTGAGATGACTCAGTTGTTAAACGAATCTCTGGCATCAACACTGGATCTTTGGACACAGATCAAACAAGCGCACTGGAACGTCAAAGGGAAAGATTTCTATCAATACCACTTGCTCTTCGATGAAATCGCAGGCGAAGTCTACGAATACATCGATTTGATTGCCGAGCGCGTGACCGCTCTTGGTGGTGTAGCTAACGGCACAGCCCGTGCATCGGCAGAGAATTCTGCGTTGAAAGAGTATCCGTCGGATCTCGTTCAAGGCGAAGAGCACGTTGCAGCGATTGCAGACAGAATGGCTCAATACGGCAAGCATGTGCGCGCTGGAATCGAAAAAGCAGGCTCGGCTGATGCCGATACAGCAGATCTCTACACAGAAATCTCGCGCAACATCGACAAGCGCCTCTGGTTCCTCGAGTCGCTTCTTGTCGGCTCGAAATTCGAAGCGAAATCAGGAGAACTTGCTGGTTCAAGACACTAAGTCCAGCAACGGTTAGACAATTGATAAATAGCGCGAGGACGGTCAAGACACGCAAGCATCATGTAAGGATGCGCTCGATCGTCCTCGTTCTTTTTTTGGCGGGTCTGGCGACAAGCTTGCAACCTGCCTATGCAGAGAAGTTTGACGACGTTTTCTTTGACGGGCTGATTTTAAAGTCGCGCAGACAATACAAAAAAGCGTTGGAGTCATTTCAGCAAGCTGAAAAATTGCACCCAAAAGATCCGGAGCCCTGGGCTATCGAATCACTTTTGCATCTAAAGCTGATGGACTACAAGGCAGCAGAAATCGCCGCAAGAAAAGCAATCGCGTTGGACAAAGAGTATGAACAGCCATTGCAATATCTCGCCAATGCTTTGATGGGACAACAAAAACTCAAAGAAGGGATTGCCGAGTGCAAAAAATGCCTGGCTCTCAATCCTCAAAACGACTGGTCGAAACGTTTTATGCGAATCGCACAAAGCAAGCTGAGAATACCTGTTACCGATATTTTTGAAGGACAAATCACTGAAGATCGTCCGGCGATGGAATTAATCGCCAAGTATTTGCAAGATCAAAAATATGACGACGCGATAAAACTGATCAACAAACACATCGCCAAATATCCAACCAATGCCAGCGGTTATCTGAAACGCGCTTACGTCTATGAAGTGATGAGAAGGCGCGATCTGGCGATCAAGGATTACGACAAAATCCTCTCCATGTATCCTTGCGAGGAAGACGCTCTCGACCTGCGCTCACAGGCCTATCAAGCGAACAAACAAGCAGGCAAAACAGTGAAAGACTTGATCAAGCTGGTGCGCAATGACACCGATCATTGGAACTCACGTTTTAGACTAGCCTTTGCATACATGGAAGCAGGCAATTACAAAGCATCCAAGCGTGAGTACACAGGACTTTTGAAAGTCTATCCGAACTCGATAGAAGGGCTGACCGGACGCGGTGCAGCACACCTGCGCGCCGGTGAATACAAAGAATCGGTAGCAGACTATACACAAGCAATCAAATGCGATCCGGACCGCAGTGCAAGCATGCACTACAAGCGCGGTCTCGCTTATGAAAAGCTTGGCGAAAGGAAAAAAGCGGCTGAAGACATAGCGCTCTCGAAAAAAATGGGCTACGACCCGAAAGAATTCTGAAGGAAATAATTCCTTTCAGTGGGATGCACCTCCTAATGAAGTATTTCCACCCAAAGAATTATTTCCACCTGGACTGCTCGAATGAAGAGGTACTAGTTCTGCCGGTGTTGGCTTTGATTTAGCTTTCTTTGCAGTTCCAGAGCGCTGACTCTCAGACTGGGGTTGAATAGGATTCTGTCCTTGCAGTAGGGCAAAGATAAGTAAACCCAAGATAAATACGACCAGCATCCAAATAAATGGCCTGGACAAATATTTCTTTTGTTTTTCTCGCTCTACTGGTGACTCTGGTTCTTGGTCCTCGACCTCAGCCATATGAATTCTCCTTCTTTAACTTAGAACCAGGATTACGGCATTATGACTGACGAATCAACGGATTCAACTTTTAGCGGCTTAAAAGAATATTGCCCAGGAGGCAATTTGAAACCTATTTCCACAATCGGACCATTCAGCAACCAACTTCGATGGTTCAGCGGACGGAACACCAATGTTTTGGTTTGGGCAGTGCCATTGCCTTTTGATTGAATCTGTAAGGCAGGATCAGAAATCCAAGCACCTTGCGGTCCTTCGCTGTAGTCAATCCAACTCGTTGGTTGTTTGGCAGAACGCCACAAGAGCTGTAATTGTTTTGCAAATTCAGGATCTAAATTGGAACCACTGACTTTCAAAACAATTCCGTCCACTGAGAATGGATCGATCGAATCCATAGTTTTCATCCAAACACGAATTGCGTCAGCAGGTTTGTCGACAGAAAAACAAGCACTGTGATCATCCAGTGTAAACGCGTTACTAGAAAATGTTTTCAATCCTACAGGCTTTTCCCAACGGACCCACTGTTTCTCATCCTTGCTCCATTGGAACCAATGAGCGTCAGTTTTCTCATCATAAGTGCGTTTCAGCAATTCCCTGTCAACGGCATCGGGTAACGCAGCTGACGCAGGCGGAAATACGGAAATCTTAGTTGTGTAGTCTGCATCGGCAACCGGTGGTTTTAACATCCGATGCAAGATTTCTTTGTTTCCCACCATTCCTGCGCCGGAAAAATCCGCAGGAAGATTGAGGAGTATTATTGAATCGACCTTAGGATCTTTGGCCATATCAATTAGTTTTGACCGCAGAACAGTCATTTGTTTTCCGGCATCAACCCACGGATTTAGGTTGTAGTAGAGAGCCGCTAACCAAGTGATTTGCAGAACAGTCAAAGCTGTCAGACCCGTCGCATACAAAACCATGAAGCCTGTTTTAAACAAATTACTTCGATCTCTAATCCGTCCCACCACCTTCAACATTGGAAGCAGACTGACAGAAAGCAAAATGCATAGGCTGGCGGAGCCCAGAAAAAACAGGCGGCTGCCGACTAGATTAGGATTTATGTGCCAAATCTGAAACGTGGGTAGGACAGATAGCACGAGCCAAATGGTGAGAAACGCAAATACCCGCAAGCGACTCAACGGTTGGAACAAACGCAGAAGCATTGAAACGACAGCCGCAGCCCAGGCTGCATTTGCCCAGGTGCTGAAGATAAGCAAAGACGGCACCTCTTCGTTGATTCCAAAAACGATTTTCTTTAGAGTCGACGCATCAAGAAAATTTTGGAGTGAATGACGGATATCTCTGAAGCTCGAGGAACCGTAGCCGCCAACTAATGTGCCCAATAGAAGCGTTCGCAGACCAGCAAAACAGAGAAGTACACCAACGAACAGTGACGAGAAAAGAATGCGTTTCTTGATCGCCTGCTTCTGCCAGCCCAGAGACGACGGCAATAAAAGCTCAGCACAAGCTATTACTAAAGGCAGAGTGACAGCCATCTCTTTTGAGATCAGAGAGAGAACGAAACAAAATACTGAAAGTATCAAATACTTTTTTTGTCCGATTTTGCGAAAGCGAAAATACAGACTGAGAGATGCCAGGTAAAACGCCGTGCAAAACAGATCGACGCGGCCAACAATCCAGGCTACCGACTCGACGTGGAGAGGATAGACAAGAAACAGAGTAGAAGCATAGAGGGCTGTAGCAATGCGGTCATAAAGGTCTTTGCTATCGACGAGTTGGCACGCAATTACTCCGCACAGACATACGCAAATCGCATAGACGATTAGGTTGGTGACGTGATAGCCAACCGGGTTGAGACCGTGCGCAATAAAATCTAGAACGTAAGATGTGGAGATGCCCGGGCGAAAGCTCGTTAGACCGTCTGCTTGACCGGACCAGTTGCCGGTCCAGGTTTTCAAATAGCCACTGGGATCACCGTGCAAAGCTGCAAACGGATAGTCGAGATGCACAAAATCATCGAGAAGAAAACCGATGGTAAGCGTTTTGGAGTACAGATAAAAAACCTGCACCAAGACGGCTATGAAACCGGCGGCTAGAAAAACGATCATCCATTTTTCAAGGTGAAGTTTTTGCGAACAGCTTTTTAGCACTTACAAATCACAGGATATCTAAGATACGGAGGCATTTTTTGAATGCTCTTCGACAACTGGGTCTTCTTTAAGCGCAAGCGTTATCTTCTTTGTCAGGTCGGCGCTTATGGAAAGTTGTCGAATTACCTTAGCGTCATACGAGCCATCATGCGGCGGCGCAAAACGGAAGATGTAGACGCCGGAAGGCAGTGTCAATCGACAAATGCCATCATCAGGAGTGACGTAATAGCCACGCGGCATTCCGCCTTGATTGAAATGCTGGCGTTCGTATTCGTGACCTTCGTCGTCGTCCTCGGGAGGCTCTGTTTCATCGTTGCCATAGGGCGCGTACGAGACGCGGCAGCGTGGGACTGCGTGCCCGTCTTCGCCTTGAACCTCGAAGCGAACTTGGCACCAGCCGTGCCAGGTAATGTCGACATTGACAGGCTCATTTTCTATCTCGACCATACGCGCATTGACAAAGTCTTTGTGCACGACGAGCCAATAACTGCCGGGCTGCAAGAATATGCAATAGTGACCATCACCGTCTGTGATACCACTTGCCAGCGCGCGGGTAGCTTTGTCGGCGTCCAATTGTTTCTCAGAATCGGAATAAACAGAAACTCTAACACCTGGACGGGCTTGACCTTGCTCATCGGAAACGCGCCCCTGAAGAGCAGTCCCTTGCTGAATTTTAACAGCAACGTGAGTATCACCACCAACCACAACCATCTTTGTCCACGGAGCCAGACCGTTGTGCTCCTGATCGTTGATTATTACTGTCGGCGCATCTTTAGGATGTGCAGTAACGACAAGTTTGTAACTGCCGCCCGGAACAGCCGCGGAGAAATTGCCCAACGCATCTGTTCTAGCCAAAAATTCAGTCTTTCGATCTGCGGCACGGATACGTACTAGAGCCTGCGACATGGGCTCGTCTTCGTAGATGACCTGTCCTCTCAGTCGATGACCTTCGGACACTGTGAACTTTTTGAAAACGCTGTCTCCAACGGTAATGCCGGTTTCTTTTGTGGAAAAGAGAAGCGCGCCATCATCCGGCTCGATAGAAACATCATAGTGCCCGGGTGATACCAGAGCACGAAAACGGCCGAGAGAATCAGTCAGGCAATGTCCGGTCAAATCGAGTTCTTGAGCCAGCACCTTATCCTTGAAGTCCATGGAAGATCTTGAAGGAGTGACTGAAACATGAGCGCGTGCAACGGGCTGTCCGAATACATCGTGTACTTCACCGTCCAATTTAACCAACGGTGGAAGCACAAGATCGAGCTCGTCATCATTGCCGAAAGTCATAACCTCCACAGTCGTACTTACAAATGAATGCGACGGGTCAGTATTCATTGGCGGTTCGAAAGATTCTTGCTCTTCATCTTCCTCATCGATCTCGTCATCGAGATCTTCATCTTCTTCTGTGCGAATGATCTTTGTAGAGCGCGCCGCAACGTGATATTTGCCGCGGGGCAAAACCAGGCTGTAATTGCCCTCTTCATCGGTTTTCGCCGAGGCTTTGTATGAAGATGGCTCGATACCCAGTGCAATTACTTCGCAGCGGCGCACAGGTTCTCCGGTGGAAGAAGTAACGCTTCCACTGAGGATACAGCCTGTCGTCATATTGATATTGCAACTTGTATTGCTTATTACGCGTGCTTCGGCAATTGCTTGCTTGAGAAATCTGGTGGAAGAATCAGGGCTTACTTCGAGGCGATACAAGCCGGAGCGGACATCGAAGCTGAATTCTCCGCGCGTCCCAGTGCGTTGCTCGGCGACCGGACTGTCGCCGCCATTGCCGTTTCCAGCGCTCATCTGTTGATAGACATCATAGACATGGACCAGTACGTTTTGCACCGGCAAACCCTGGTGGCGTATTTGTCCAGCCAGATTGTATGTCACTTCGGAAGATGTCAAGAGAACCTCGTTTTGCTCACGAACTCTCACCCAACGCAAGATTTTACCGTTTAGCCGCGATAATTCATACCCCGAGAGGGTCATCAGCGCCCAAATCTATGCTTGCGATGGCCCTTCGATACAGCTCGAGTATCAATCACATATCGAATTTAAAAGACCAGAACGGAGCGCCTCAAGCCTCAGCACCGCTGAGATAGCTGTCTTCGACACAAGCAAAACCGAAGTGCTGCATGGTCTCCTTTATTGCCGCAAAGGAGCCGGAGATGACTATAAACTCATCCTTTTCCCGCCTGGCTCGGGCGGCGTCAACTGCATCCGGAATTGTGGAAAAGCTTTCTCCCTTTGCCCCCAACTCGTTCAAGAAGTTTGTCAGATATTCCTTGCTGTGACTGGATCTCCGGCCTTGCGCTTCAGCGACGAACACCCGCTCCCCGGGGCGAACCAAACTAGTCAGCACACGCTGGGCGTCCTTTGACTCAAAACTCGATATTACAAAAAACGGCTTCAAACTGGGATAAAGCTGGTCCAGAGAAGCGCGCAAAGCCTGCGCTCCGGCTGGATTATGCGCTCCATCCAGGAGCAAATCGGCGCCGGGCAAATATTGCAATCGTCCAGGCCAACGAACATTTCTCAGTCCGGCGCTTAATGTTTCAATATCAAGTTTGTAAACAACATCCATCAAGTCTTGCGGGCTGGGTGGAGTTTTTCCTGATGCAACTTCCGAACTCTGCCTTGCCGACCCCATTTGCACCTCTCGATCGACGATCAAGAATTTCGCGCAAGCCAGCAATGCAACCAAACCATTCTGGAGTTGATGACTTCCTTTGAGAGAAAGATTTTCCTTAAGCAAGCTCAAAATGGGAGCGTCCGAGCTTGAGGCTTCCCTCTTTCCGTTTATAAACAACGTAATTTGATCGCTGGCAGAGACTTGATATACGGGCGACATTTTCTCGCGAGCGACGCGCAAAACAGTATCCAGAGCAGTGTCCTGGCACGCAGTCACAACTGAAATTCCCGGCTCGATGATGCCTGCTTTTTCAAAGGCAATCTTCTCGACTGTGTCACCGAGCAAATGAGTATGGTCGAGGCTAACGTTGGTAATCACCGTCACATAAGGGTTTGTGCGCACAGTGGTGGCATCGAATCTGCCGCCCAAACCAACTTCCATTACCGCAACATCAACTTTGCATTCTGCAAAATACATAAATGCAATCGCAGTGAGAAATTCAAACCATGTGAGCGTGCCCATGTCAGGATTTTCTTGCGCAAACTTTTCAGAATGTGCACGAAGCTCAGTACTTAGACGAGCAAAATCTTCATCACTGATTGCTTTTCCATCGACATGAAAGCGCTCATTCCACCGCAACAAATGCGGACCTGTAAAACGTCCGACTTTGAATCCTCTAGAGCGAAGAATGCTGTCAGCAATTGCAACTGTAGAACCCTTGCCGTTTGTCCCGCCGATGTGAATACACGGAACATCCGCTTGAGTAGCAAGACCTTCCATAAAACGTTGCATCCTCTCAAGAGTTGGACGCGTCGTAGTCGGAGTCAGACTCTCCAGATATGTTTTCGATTCGAGATAATTCATCGAAACGCTTTCCGTAGACGACCACATACGTTTGAGCAACCGCAATCGGCAAAAGTTGCTGAACGGTGGGCGGGAAATTATAACCATAAATCAAAGCTCAGATGGGATGATGCTATTCTCAAACAGGCATCCGGCAGCGAGGACTACTTGTGGCGTTATTTACACGCGAGCATACATACAAATCCGAGAGGATCCACGAGGGTCACATTATCAATCTGCGCGTCGATTATTTGCGCAATCAGGAAGGCAAGCAAGTCATCCGCGAGCTTGTCGAGCACAACGGCGGCGTGACGATTTGCTGCAAACCTGATGCAAATTCAATTGTCCTCATCAAGCAATATCGATATTCAGTCGATGAATTGCTGTACGAATTGCCAGCCGGTCGCATCGAAAAAGGCGAAGAGCCAATGCCGGCAGCCAGGCGGGAATTGACCGAAGAGACCGGATACTCAGCAAAAAACTGGCGGGAATTGTCGCGGGTTTATACTGCGCCGGGTTTTTGCAACGAGATGCTTTACATGTACGAAGCTACCGATGTCACACTCAGCGAGCAATCTCTTGACGACGACGAAGAAGCGGAAGTGATTGTCATGTCATTGAAGGACGCCTGGCAGTTAGTGCTCGACGGCAAAATCCGTGACGCCAAGACTGTCGCCGGTTTGGGACTCTTGATGAATCCGGCCTAATCAGAAAGCCCCTAAGAAGGCGTTACTAGCCACAACACGCCTAATTCATTTCCCGACCGTCTTGGTATACTAAAGCCAAATTTTCCGATTGAAAAATCGCGATTTACGTAGGACAGAGAGCCTGCACACGAGGCCAAGAGGTAGCAATGACTCCGAAAAAAGTTGAAAAGACCGGTTCCAGTTTCCCACTCGTCGCCAGCTTCTATATGGCGCTCACAGGTGCAGTGGTTGTCGGGTTCAGCTTTGAAGTAATCAAATACTATCCGCTACCTGCCAGTGTCGACCCGTATTTCGATGGATTCACCGGAGCGGCCTGGGGTGCAATCGTAGGCGCAATTACTGGTCTGGTGCTCGGTTACCTTACCGACGACAACCACTTCCAAGAAAGCTAGTTT
>PNLN01000203.1 GCA_013823055.1 Cyanobacteria bacterium DS2.3.42 | reverse complement strand
TTCTTGCTGCAATATTGGTAGTCTTGATTTTATTTACGCTGCGAGCACTGGAATCATCTACTGAGAAGACATTAACCGTGGACGAACACCCGCTAGCCGAACACCCGCTAGCCGAACACCAAGCCACCGGAGGGGTCGCAGCAGTTCGCCCTTCTGATGCTCTTCTTGATTATCGTGCAACGGGAGTTTTAGCGTCCGTTTCTGCCGTACTCTTCTGCATTTATAGCTGTTTCTCGCCGACATTTAAAACATTCAGCCGGCAAGAAATTCCGTCACTCGGGCATGCGGTTGCTATTGCTAATGATTGGAAGTTGAAGGAAACTGTGGCGGCTAAGGCACCATACCCTGTGATATCAACGTACACCAGAGAAAAACTGGGCAGTAAGGCGACGATTCAACTGATGTCTTTGGAATCTGACCCTGCGTGTGTTGTGAAACTTATGCAAAAGTGGATTAACTATCTGCAGCTAAAAGTCACCAAGATAGAATCATGGGATCGCTACAGCGCGGGCGCTTATTCGTTTCAATTCACGCTGCCAAATCCGAATGGACTAAATCTCTATGCTGTGTCGTGCTTCGCTCCACGTCAGAATCGCACTGACGTTTTTACTCTTGTTACTGATGCCGGCAGTATTGATCAAGCTAAATGGGAATTGGCAGAGCTAGTTCGAACGTTGCCGCGATAAATATCATAATGCCCTCAGAATCTCGCGCTCGGCGTCGGCAGAAAGAAACTTCGGAGATGGCACGGACTCGAACCTGCAACGCTTGCGCGCACCTGTTTTCAAAACAGGTCCCTTTCCAATTCGGATCATCTCCATGTTTTCAAAAGAACTATTTGAAGAATGCCAACGACTGGGATCGAACCAGTTTCTCGCCGACTTCAGCGGCACGTGTTGACCACAATCACCACATTGGCATGGCGCGTCGACCTCGATTTGAACGAGGACAATCAGTTTTGGAGACTGAGAGGCTACCGTTACCCCATCGACGCATATTGCTTTGTAGGGGCGATCCCAGGCATCGCCCGCTTTATGAATGGAGCACACGAGCCGATTTGCACGGCTGCATAGCGGGGTTGCAATCCGCCGGCTTGCTGTCTTGCCTACGTGTGCATGGAGCCGTCAGCAGGAATTGAACCCGCAACCGATCGCTTACAAGGCGATTGCTCTACCAATTGAGCTATAACGGCGAAAACAAGTTGACGTGACCTTTTGATGAAAACAAAATGGCTGACATTTTGAAGAAACAGAATGATGTGCCATTTTAAGAAAACAAATTGGAGGCAGTAGGAATCGAACCTACATCGAGCCGGTTAAAAGCCGGATACATAACCAATCTGCCATACCTCCATTTTTCGAGGGCGATGCACGGCATCGCCCCTACAGGGGAAAACAAAAGCCCTCGCCAGGATTCGAACCTGGAACCTTCTGGTTCGTAGCCAGATGCTCAATCCGTTGAGCTACAAGGGCAAGACCGGACCGAGCAGCTTGCGCGTGTCGGTCCGGGTTTCTCGGCGGCCGCCGTAGAAATGAGAGCCTACCATCGGAATCGAACCGATATCACCGCCTTGGCTAGACGGGGTTCTACCACTGAACCAGGCAGGCATATTAGCCGCAGCAGGATTCGCACCTACACCACTCGCTTATCAGGCGAGCACTCTTCTATTGAGCTATGCAGCTGTTTTGGTACCCGATGGAGGACTTGAACCTACAACCATCTCTTTGTAAGAGAGCCGCTCTTCCAATTGAGCTAATCGGGCAAATGGAGACTATCGGGGTCGAACCGATGACCTTCTCGTTGCAAGTGAGATGCTCTTCCGGCTGAGCTAAGTCCCCAGGTGTTTTTAATTTTCAGGGTGCGCTGTGTTTGCTTTTGAATCAATGCGGTTGCCAGCGAATTGCGAAGAATTCGCTACTGAGTTAGCAATGTGTTGGGCTGCGCGCAATCACGAATCAATCAGCCAAAAACTGATCGAAGATAGCGTGCTATTTGTATGTGAAAAGAGCCTTAAAGAAAAAAATGCCTGGGCTCTTTACCCAGGCTCAGTGAAATTAGAAACAATACTGTCTCATCACATACCTGGGATTTTTGCGCCCACTGTCGTGCCGACGCAAAACACTGGTCCGCCAAAAATGGCTCGCCATGCGCGTTTGCTAATCGTTTGTTTGTATTGTGATTTGTTCATAAGCTGTATTTCCAAAATGGTAGGCCCGAAGACCGACTTCGTCCAACATACCACAACTTTTCAAATTTGCGTCAGTGCAATGCAGAAGTTAATCTGCGTCCGCATTGTAATATTGTCGGAGAAATGTGTGTCGAGGTTTTGATTGTGAAAATGCTGCTTGAAAGATTAGGTATCAAACTGCCGATCATTCAAGCACCAATGGCTGGTGTGTCGACTCCGGAAATGGCTGCTGCTGTTTCTAATGCTGGAGCGCTAGGTTCGATTGGTATTGGTGCTGTCGATGCGAATGGTGCGCGTGAAATGATCTGCGCGACCAAGGCTCTCACTGAAGGTTCTATCAATGTGAATGTGTTTTGCCACAAGCATGCGACTGCCAATGCCGGACGCGAGTCGGCTTGGCTATCATATCTGGCACCATATTTTGCTGAATTTGATGCGAAGCCTCCAACTAAATTGCAAGAAATCTACAAGAGCTTCCTTGAAGACGATGATAAGTTGGAAGTACTTTTGGAGCTGCGTCCGAAGGTAGTTAGTTTTCACTTCGGTCTTCCATCGAAAGACAAAATAAGTCGATTGAAAAATGCGGGAATCTTGCTTCTATCTAGTGCGACTACGCTCGATGAAGGATTAATAGCGCAAGACGCCGGTGTGGATGCGATCGTTGCGCAGGGGTATGAAGCCGGTGGGCACCGGGGAATGTTTGATCCAAGTACTTCCGATCATTGCCTGGGTCAAACAGAACTGACACGCGTATTCGTAAGCAAATTGGACATTCCTGTGATTGCTGCTGGCGGTATTATGGATGGTGCTGGAATCATTGCCGCACTTAATCTGGGAGCAGAGGCTGCTCAGCTTGGAACTGCATTCATCGGTTGTCCAGAGTCGTCAGCGGATAAGTATTTCAAAGCCGCATTGCAATCAAGCGCGGCTAATCATACCGTAATGACTAATGCAATTTCAGGTCGTCCAGCACGATGTCTAACGAACATGTTTACAGCGATCGGAAAAAGAATCGATCCGTCGATTGTCCCTGACTATCCAATTGCGTACGACGCAGGCAAAGCGTTGAATGCAGCGGCGCAGGGCGCAGGCGAAGGCGGATATGGTGCTCACTGGGCTGGACAAGGGGCACCGCGAGCTCGCTTCATACCGGCGGCAGATTTAATTGCGCAGCTGCAAATTGAAATGGACGCTATATCCGCCTGATCGGTTCTGTCGTTCTGGTTTGCTCATTTTGGTGGACGCTTTCCACTTCAATGAGTCGAGCTACAAACTCTGGGAAATTCAGCATTTTAGTGACGCGCCAATAACCTTCCGTTTTTTGCATTTGCACGTCGAGTTTGAAATCTTTGTTGTGTTCTTTGTTGTGCAACACCACGGTCACAGTGGCAACTTTGCCGTCGCTTTTGATGTTTTCAATTTTCTTGAAATCGTTCTGGCTCAAACACAGCCGGCGGTCGACAGCACCAAGAGTCATATCAGGATCGACCACGTCAGTACCAACTGATTGGCTGATGCTTCCCTTCTCGACTAAGTCATACAAGTCTTTCTTAATTTGTGATACGAATTGTGGCTTGAAAATTCCCGACATCCCGGCGGCCACCCAGCGCCCGATCGTGTTTCCGCCCATCGCTTCTTTGATGGGTTTCGTCAACATATCGTCCACCATGCCGTCGGCGAATTCTTCGGTATCTACGAATTTGTCGAATTTCGCTTTATCGTGAGCTTTGACCGCATCTTTGACCTGGCTAATCGAATATTCCGGCGTTGAAGTCCAGAGGTAGAAGATGCCCCATGCAACTCCAGCGAGGAGAGCCAACACACCTACTATGCGAAACATTTTTTTTAAACTCCGAGAATGAAACTGACTGTTCCAGCATATATGGAATGTCAGGAAGAACACCGCCGAGCCTGCTGTGACAGCAAAATCCATCTGCTGTTGCTTTGCGCGTCTTTTAATCTGCGTTTTTTTTGCCAAGATTAAATGCTGAAAGCGTCCACCTGTGGGGAAGTTCGAGCAGTTTTCAGTTTAGACGTCGGTCTTAATCAATTCAGAATCATCGTGAGTCTGGGTGGCGTGATTCTGCCGTGCAAGATTCGCCTTTAGCGACTTTCTGGTTTAGTGACTTTGGCTATCGCGCCAACAAGCAATGCGATAAAGATAGAACGTTCCGCGACTTCAGTTTTGAACTCCAATTCTTTCAGCAGTTCTCGCACTGCAGTAATTCCTTCGATGCAATCGGTGCGGATGCCGCAGAATTCTTGCTCTCCAACTATCAGCACCCGAATATAGCGCTCTTCAAATCGAGTGAGCCGAGGTCGTAATTCGATCTCCTCTCTTATCGCGCGGATTTGATTCAGTTCTTTGTGAGTCAACCTATTGAGAGGTGCTTCCGACTTCGGCGGAAACTCCTGCTGCGCTTCCGCAAGTCCATAGCCTCGATTAGTTGCAAATTGTGGCGTGAATAGTTCCATAACTCATCTCTTTTAAGGCGCCGTGCGCAGGGTGCCGGCTCTGCAGTATCTTAGGCGCTCAATTTTCAAAAAATCTTGAAATAGCAACGCACAGATATTCGACGTTTTTGCCGAATGCAATTCGGGGCTTCAGTATCTGTTTGGCAACCTTGCTTTTCTTTGCCAGGCAGTGCCAAAGCATTGATTCAATGCTGCTGTATCGCATAAACTGATGCGATTTAGCTACCCTTTCCACATTACAAGTGCCAACTTTTACCGGATTCAGGAGACCACATGACCTCAAAGACTCACTTCGCTCGCATATTGACGAGTTTCGTGGCGCTATCCATGGCAACCCCCGTTTTCGCAGCCGGCAAGGTAACGACATCTGAGCCGACCAAGCAAAAGGTCGAGCCCACTGCTAAGTGCCCGGTTATGGAAACAGCACCGGCAAGTGCTCCGCCGGCCGCCCGTGCTTTTACCAATGCCGACTGGTGGCCGAATCAGGTGAATCTGAAGGTTCTGCATCAGAACTCGGTCATGAGCAATCCGATGGGCAAGGATTTTAATTACGCCGAGGAATTCAAGAAAGTCGACCTCGCCGAACTGAAGAAAGACATCGACGCGTTAATGACAACATCGCAAGATTGGTGGCCAGCCGATTTCGGCAGCTACGGTCCACTGTTTATTCGGATGGCATGGCACAGTGCCGGCACGTATCGCATCGCTGACGGACGTGGCGGTGCATCGTATGGCACGCAACGTTTTGCGCCACTAAACAGCTGGCCGGACAACGCCAACCTCGACAAAGCGCGTCGCCTGTTATGGCCGATTAAACAGAAGTACGGCGACAAAATCTCGTGGGCTGACTTGATGGTATTCACCGGCAACTGCGCGCTCGAGTCGGCAGGGTTGAAAACCTTTGGATTTGCCGGCGGACGCGCGGATGTTTGGGAGCCGCAAGACGATATTTATTGGGGACCTGAAACCAAATGGCTTGGAGACAAGCGTTATGAAGGCGACAGGAAGCTTGAAAACCCACTCGCCGCTGTTCAGATGGGACTTATTTATGTGAATCCGGAAGGTCCGGACGGCAAGCCGGATCCGCTTGCAGCAGCCAAAGACATTCGTGAAACTTTCCGCCGCATGGCGATGAATGACAAGGAAACAGTTGCGCTCATTGCCGGCGGTCACACGCTTGGAAAAGCACATGGTGCCGCTGATCCAAGTAAGTATGTCGGACGCGAGCCGGAAGGCGCGCCGCTCGAAGAGCAAGGGCTCGGCTGGAAGAATTCATATAAAACTGGAAATGGCGACGCAACTATCACCAGCGGTTTGGAAGGCGCCTGGACATCCACGCCGACGAAATGGTCCAACGGATATTTCAATCATCTGTTCGGTCACGAATGGAAGTTAGAAAAGGGACCGGGTGGTGCGAATCAGTGGACACCGGTTTCTGATAGCGCAAAAGAGATCGTGCCTGATGCTCAAGATCCTAACAAGAAGCATCCGCCAATGATGTTCACGACGGATATCGCACTTAAAGTTGATCCGATTTATGGTCCGATTTCGAAGAGATTTCACGAACATCCGGAAGAGTTGAGAGAAGAATTTGCCAAAGCC
This sequence comes from Cyanobacteria bacterium DS2.3.42, assembly GCA_013823055.1. Classification (GTDB taxonomy): domain Bacteria; phylum Cyanobacteriota; class Vampirovibrionia; order Obscuribacterales; family Obscuribacteraceae; genus QKMZ01. The sequence continues at coordinate 6,916 of PNLN01000203.1, read as the reverse complement.
TGGTACAAGCTGACGCACCGCGATATGGGTCCAGTCACAAGGTGCCTCGGACCGCAGGTTGCCCCGCCTCAGATATTCCAAGATCCTATTCCGCCCGTCAATCACCCGTTGATTGGAGATGCGGATGTGGCTGCGCTCAAAGGAAAAATCCTTGCATCTGGTTTGACAGTTCCACAATTGGTTTCGACCGCGTGGGAATCAGCCTCAACATTCCGTGGAAGTGACAAGCGTGGTGGCGCCAACGGTGCCCGCATTCGTCTCGCCCCACAAAAGGATTGGGAGGTCAACAATCCTGCCGAGCTGGCAAAAGTCTTGAAGACATATGAGAAGATCCAGCAAGACTTCAACAGCTCACAGTCTGGTGGCAAGAAAGTCTCACTGGCAGACTTGATTGTTCTGGGCGGATGCGCAGGTGTTGAAGCCGCGGCGAAGAACGCAGGACGCGAAGTGAAAGTGCCCTTCAGCCCGGGGCGCATGGACGCATTGTTGGAGCAAACTGATGTAGAGTCGTTTGCTGTGCTTGAGCCTAAGTCCGATGGCTTCCGCAATTATCGTGGGGCGAATGCAGACAGATCGGCCGCAGAAATGCTTGTGGACAGAGCGCAATTGCTCAAGCTCACAGCTCCGGAAATGACTGCTCTGGTTGGTGGCATGCGAGTGTTGAATACCAACTTTGGTAATTCGCAACTCGGCGTTTTCACAAGTCGCCCTGAGAAGTTGACCAATGATTTCTTCGTCAACTTGCTCGACATGAATACCGATTGGAAGAAAGCCGATGCAGTGAAAAACATCTACGAAGGACGCGATCGTAAGACTGGAAAGGTCAAATGGACAGGCAGTTCTGTTGATCTCTTGTTCGGTTCGAACTCGCAGCTTCGCGCCATCTCCGAGGTGTATGCCTCTGACGATGCGCAGCAGAAGTTCGTAAACGACTTCGTGGCAGCGTGGACTAAAGTGATGAATAACGATCGCTTCGATCTTGATCCATCACTGAAGTCGGCGAGACCTGTGGCGATGCGTTAGAGTCTTCAGGAGCCAATGAACTCCGACAGCATCCGAAGATCGAACATTTTTGAAACCATAGTGCGGGCATCGTTTGCTGGCGTGCGGTGGCGCGAAGTTTTCGCAGAGCTGATGACTGAATTGAGCATCAGCCCGGATGAGGTCGAAGCAAAGATAGTCGAAAAACGCGAAATGGGAATGAGCGGGCTAACGCCGGCAGAGCTTTCCATGCTTGATGAGTACATTGGCGAGTGGTTTAACTTGGTGGATGTCGCAGGTCCATGTCCAATTCCACTTCACGAACTGACGAATCAAATACAGCCACTGGTCAACAGTTTCTACAAAGACACCTTCAAAATTTCGACGCCGCCCAAAATTGTGTTTTGCCAAAGTCCGGCAAAGTTGGCGATATACATGAAAGTGTTGCTTGCGCGAAAAGGAGACACTGCAATCTATTCCGCCACAGAATTTCGAACCCTGGCGCAGCAGGTCGTGTCTGATTTTACGCCAGATGAGCAAAGTGAATTTTTAACCCCATTGGAGAATGAGTTCGAGCAATTGAACGCCGAGCAAGGACCTCAACTAAAAGGAAAGTCGTTGAACTATCAGCTGCTCGAGCACGTCTTGCAAGAGTTTTATGCAGAGATCAAAAACCAGACTGCCAGCTTTCTTGGGACTGATTCGGCTGATTTTTTTGACCAAGGTTTGTACCACAGGTTCGAACCAATTCACAGGCGTTTGAGCACCATATTTGATATCGATTTTTATTTCACCACGCCAGAGTCCAATCCGCATTGGAGGCAACTGGCGAGAATGATGTCCACTATGAGTGCGTTCAATCGAGAAACCTGGGGATTTTGGCAGGGGTATTTTTTAGTTGGTGCTGGTTTTTTATTGGAAAGAATGAGCGAGCGCGGTTCCTTTTTCGCATCATCTGAGAAAGAGCTGCGACAATGGCTGAGTTTGTTTCGCCTAGCTCCCTGGTTTTCGTTCTTTGAGAATGTTTGTTTGGTTGGGATGTATCCAGTCGAACTACATTTGGATGAACAACTCAGGTTGAACAACCGTACCGGCGCCGCGATTACATTTTCTGATGGCTGGAGAATGTGGGCGTTTAATGGAAACCGGGTGCCAAGGCGCCTGGTCGAAGCACCTGAAACGCTCACCATTGAAGACATCAATAATGCGGACAACGTCAACATCCGCCGGATCATGATTGAGATGTATGGAGCCTCGCGATATCTCGAAGATAGCGGGTCACGCATGATTCACAGTGATGAATATGGGGAACTCTATCAACGGGTAATTCCTGACGACGAACCGCTGACAATGGTACGCGTGAAGAATTCCACCATGGAATCCGATGGTACTTTTCGGCACTATTTTCTGCGAGTGCCACCAAATATTACGACTGCTAAGGAAGCGGTCGCATGGACGTTCGCAATGGAGTCAGAAGAGTATAGCCCCGAAGTAGAAACGTAGGTGGTCACGCGTGATATCTAACTCTCGTTTCGTAACGCATTTCCGTCTCCAGTTGTGAGATTTTTGTGAAAGTCTTGCTTGAAAACCCGGACTGGGCGCCCCAAAACGCGAATTGATAAGAATGCAAGTACGTCTATATGGGGTAACCGGCTACGAAGTGCCGGTAAAGCCCTTTAAGCTGCGGGAATCATAAGGGAAAGAACTTAAGTCAGATTATGTCCAATGGCGTTGCATTGGATGGGAGTTACACATGCTCAATACCAAACACCGAAATAACGACATCCTTTCGCTCCTTTTGACGGGCGCTCGCCTTATCGAGATGCCTACCCTGGAGCAAGGATATGCTGCCTCTGCGCGTCTCAGCACGCCACTGCATAAGGTCCTGGTCATGCTCGGACACGTGAGCCAGTACAAGATGGACAGAGCGCTGGAAGCCGAAACTATGGTAAATGCTAACGAGCTGTCTACTGACCTTGCGGTCAAGGCGTTGCGCATTGCCGCAACGCAGCAATTGACCTTTCAGCAAGCGCTTGATAGTTTGGGTGACGAGCATAAGAAAACTGGCAATATGCCCAGCGCCTCCAATGAAATTACCGATTTACTTTTGGAAGCCGGAATCATTAACATCGAGCAAATTGGTCGCGCGCTCAACACATCGTTGGAAACAGGCATGCAAATGGGGCGCGTCCTGGTGTTCCAGAGAGAGGTGCCCAGTCTGGTTATGAAGGCGGCATTGACGTGCGCTCTTATGTTGCAGGAAGAAAAACTTGGAACGCTCTCGGCTATCAGTGCGATTCGCGCGGTGCGAAACACCTTATGGTCTATAGAACAGGTGCTTTTCCAATACAACCTTCATAGGGACGAACCCGATCAAGGACCCAAACTCAATGAGCTTTTTTCGATGGCGGGATTTGTTTCCGAAAGTGATGCGATGGAATGCATGGAAATTCACATCTTGCGTGGACGGCAGATCGGTCAGATTTATATAGAACAAGGTCTTATCACTCATGAGATTTTGGACAATGCCATGCTCCTGCTCAGTATGATCTCCGGTAATTCGATAAAGGCATTTCACGCAGCGGAGGCTCTTAAAAACGCTCATGGAAAGCAAGTTTCTATATATCAGGCGTTGGGCGAATTGGACCCACCGGCGGTACCACTGCAGGAAGCCCTTTCCTTTGCGCAAATGCTCATCGCCGGTGAATTGATCGATAGAGAAGTTTTGGATGAACTGATCGGCGGTCAAGAACTCACGGCACGTCAATTGGCGAAGAAGGTTTTGGCGGCTAACTTGGTTGACGATAAATCTTGCACAACAACTCTGCGCTGCTGGTCATTGAACAAAGAAGGCTTTGTTTCAAATCGTTCGAGCGTAGAAATTCTCAAGCACTGCATCACTTACGACGCGAGCCTCGACGAACAGCTGCACGCTCGCGGACACTTTGTTCCGAATCGCATGCAGTGGATCTGGCGGTAAAAAGGAATCAATTACGCATCCTTGAAAAAAGAAATCTTGACCCGGCTGTTTAAGGCTTTAGCAATCCTGTCCAGCATGGGCAGTGAATGTCCTTCATAGTCCGAATTCTCCAATCGGCTAATCACCGACTGTGTGGTTTCAATCAGAGCTGCTAATTCCTTCTGGCTCAGTCCGGCATCTTTTCTAGCGTCATAGATCATTTTTGCGATTTCTGCACTGAGGCGTTCGGCTTCGACTGATTTCAGTCGGTTTGCATCTCCTCGAACATAACGCTTGTGCAGAATATCTACGGCGTTACTGATTTATCTTCAAGTAAAGGGCAGATGGCAGAGGCTTAGTATGTGGAATTGCACAGTGATTCATTGTTGCCCGCAGTAGCAGTTCAGTCACACCCGCTGATGTACAATCCGGGCGATATCGGTTTTACCGGGCACTGACCACCTGGCACTTACTAATGAAACAACTCGATTCGGGCAGCAGCCTGTGGAACGACCACGCTGCATTGTCTCCCGCTGCATCTTTTGATGATATTTTCGCCAGAGAAGGCAAGGGCACAAGCGCGTTGTTATTTGCGAAGGAACAGCAATCTGAGCCGGAAACACTGAGCTTTCCGTCCCTGTTTGAACCAGTTGAAAACAAAGCGAGCGAAATCGAAGAAACGCGGGTAAGTGAAGCTTCCGAAGAAACGCAGCCAAACGAAGCTTCGGATGAAGATAAAGAACGCGAGGCTCGCGAAGAAAGGAAAGAGCGTAGGGAGCGGCGGGAACGCGAAGAGAAAAACGACGACTGGTTTAAGGGTGCTTGTGACTGGCTGGGTGGAGCGGTCGATGTGGCGACGCAGGTAGTGGTGGGCGCGGCAGAAAGCGTCGTCGAAGCAGTTACGGAGCGTCCGATGGAGACGCTCGGCATGCTCGCCGGCGGCGTAGCAATTGGTGTGTGCATAGGAGCTGCCCTACCTGTAGCTGGGTTGCTCACCAGTAGCGCTGCAATATTGGGCGGCGTGACGCTTGCGACAGATGCGGTGGTTGTTGGATTGACTGCCATGGGCGCTGCGCACGCGGGTCATAGCGTAATCAAGGCGGTTGAAGAGTCATCTGCATCGGCAGATATTTTGATGAATAAATCGGAATACAGCATCGCCGAAATCGACGCAGCGAGAGAGCAAGTTCAAGGAGTGACCGGCGCCGCGGCTATTGAGGCGGGCTTTACGCTAACAATGGCAGGACTGTCTGTAGGTAATGGCGTACGGCTGGTGAAGGGCGCAGGAGATTATTTGAAAGTCAAACCGGCTTCCGTAGCGGAAAAGACATTGGCGGTGGTAGATGAAGCTCCAGCGATGGTGACCGAAACAGCGCAGACTTCAGCTAAGAATAAGTTTGGCAGCGAAAGTGAAAAATACACAAGCGCAGATGAAAGAGCAGAGGTGATGGACGAAGTTAGGCGTGTTCGCCGGAGGGGCGAAGCCATGTGGTTTAAGAGCGCTGAAAGAGCTCCCGGCTCGGTGCGCGAACTCCCGCTGGATACAGCACCAGAAGTGCTTGCTAAAATCGATCGGGTAATCGAACAGCGTGAAGCAACATTCGATGTTGGATCGGCAAAGGCAAAGTATGATGCCCTCGAGTCTAAGCCGGATCCGGAGATTATCGTTAGTGACTCTGCCGGTGGTACCAGGACTTTAACCAAGGAAGAGCTCTATAAACCAAGTAAGGCTTACGAGCTATTGAAAGATACGCCGCAAATGGACGAGTATGATGCTTTCCTTTCACTTTGGCGACAGAAACGTGATTTGACTGATGCGATAGAAAGGGAATTGAACATACGGCGCATGCTTGTTGAAGACGCTCTCAACTCTCATGCACAATCTTTGTTTCCGAATAGTGTTGTTCCCAAATTGTCGGTTAGGCAGCTCGACAAAGATTCGACTGCGGAAGCCTCCTATGGAAGAGGGGATGTAAGAGTAAAGGATGAGGTCCTATACAAGCCCACCCACGAGCTGCCGGAAGGTACTGCGAGCAGAACAATCGATTCTTATGTCCATGAAATGACGCATGGTGAGCAGGATGGATTGATGATTCGGAATTTCATTGACATTGTCACCGGTGGCGATACCAGTGTAAGGCCGCTTACGCCGCGCGAACTTGATGCCGTTGTTCAATTAGCCGAAAATAGAATTGGTGCACGGTACCCCAAAGACTTGGTAGAAGATATCAACGTGAAGCGTTCGGGAAGAGTCTTGCGGCAGGAGGAAGTTATACGTGCGGAAAAACTGGAAGCTTCCGACAAGGCAAATCGTTTTGAAGGTCCACGGCACCGTGAGGAAAGAGCGCACTTCCAGCGCTTGAAGGACGAACTAGAGAGCCTCGAATCAGGTGGTGATGTTCCACCCGAATTCTTTTCTGCGGCGCATCAGTCTAAGCTGTTTGAAGGTGGCAAAGTTCCTGAAATGTTTGAGACTTACAGTTATTTGTTTGAAAATCTCCTGAGGCCAAACAAGGGTAACTACAACGCAGAGCAACAAGCATTGGCTGCGAATTTGAAGGACGTGATTACCGGAACTCTGGATGCTGAGAAAACCAAGGCTCTTGCGCAAGTCTATAGAAATCAAGGTGAATACCGTGGCTGGTACCATGAGAGAGAAGCTTGGAGAATTGGCGAGCAAGCTGGAATGCAGGTCACCGAGAAGGAAATTATGTCTGGCGATAGAATGCAAAATTGGATCGACGCGATGACACGCCGTCCAGTTGATTACAGCGATGTGCTCGCGTACTAAGCACTGCGCAAAGTACTGCGCAGAGTACAGCCCAAAGTACTGCCCAAAGCACTGCGCAAAGCACTGGCAAAGCACTGGCAAAACGATCATCTGCGGCGATCGATTGGTTTTATCTCGCGCTGGAACACCCACGCGTCGACCTGCGAAATGCTGCGAGTCGCTGCGGACAATTGCGCAAAAGGTTC
>PNLN01000031.1 GCA_013823055.1 Cyanobacteria bacterium DS2.3.42 | reverse complement strand
TTTACAGGTGCTCCGCTGCCGGCTAGTGCGCGTTCTGCGATGGTCGAGAGACTGTCGCCAAATTTCACTTTGTATTCGCCGTTTTGATTCAAGTCTAAAGGTGTAGATCTCTGCACTTCTGAAGCGGCAGCCCATTGCTTTGCGCGCGGAGTGGAGAGTTCAAAGTCTGGCTTAAAGTTGCAAGCGGCAGAATCTTCAGGTGGGCAATTCTTCTCGTTGCTTTGCCAGGCGCCATTTTCTGTACTCATTTTAGGACCCTTATTTCAGCTGCTGGACTTGAGGTCCAGTAACTTAAGGTAGATTGCGAGAGGGAAGGGCTTACGCCCGCTGGGAGTATTAAATAACCGGCAGGGCGTTTTGCATATGGGAATTTTCCCCCTCAAAGGCGCTGTCGTTACGGATCTACACATATTCCTTTACGCCAAAGGTCCATGGGGCGGACAATTTGGCAGTTGCCAGCAAGGCAATCAAAGCGAGGAATTTTAATTGTTTTCCGGAATCGTTGAAGAAGTTGGTCGGATTACTGAGATAACCCAAACCGCAGACGGATGCCGCCTGACCATCGGCGCAAAGAAAGTTGTGAACCCCGTCAATCTCGGCGATTCTATATCTGTAGATGGAATTTGTTTGACGGTGGTCAGCTTCGATGCTGAGTCTTTCTCCGTAGAAGCAGTGCTGGAGACGATGCGCCGCACCAAATTGGGTGAGAAAAAGGTTGCAGACGGCGTCAATCTAGAGCGCGCGGTGACGCTAAACGACCGCCTGGGCGGACATCTGGTCACCGGTCATATTGATGCTGTCGCTAGTGTCTTAAAGATAGAAGACGATGGTTTTTCAAAGCTCATTACTTTTGAACTGCCGGCAGAACTGGCGCCATATTTCGTACCTAAAGGTTCTGTCGCTGTAGACGGCGTTTCCTTGACCGTGGTCGATTGCCCGGTGCCTCAAGGCGAGGACAATCTGCACTTCAGCGTCGCCCTCATTCCGCACACCCTGGAAGCAACTACCTTTAAGTCTCTTAAGCCTGGCTCGAAGGTGAACATCGAAACCGATGTAATAGCCCGCTACGTGGCGCGTTGGCTCGAACCTCACCTGGACGAGAAGCTTAAGAAAGTGGCGGCGAAGATATCTTCTGGAGCCCTGAAAGGATAGACTTTTCAGTGGGCTTGAAAACGGAATCCTGGTGACATGAGGCGATGATAATGAAGGCAGAATTCGACCTGACCACGGTTGCTGCGACTAGTGAAGCGCACACCCAAGAATCAGCGCATGTAGATCCAAGTCAGAATTCTGAACTTGTTTGCGAAGAAGATTACTTCGATTCGATTGAAGATGCGTTGGACGATATTCGCCAGGGCAAATTCGTTGTTGTCTCCGATGATGAGGGTCGCGAAAACGAAGGCGATCTGATCTGCGCCGCCGAACTAGTCACCCCCGCTATGATCAATTTCCTGGTCACGGAAGCCCGTGGCTGGGTCTGCCTGGCTCTTACGCAACAAAAAGCGCAACAGCTCGACCTGCCGATGATGGTGGACAACAATACTGAGTCGCAGTCGACCGCCTTTACCGTCACAATTGATGCTGATACCAAATTTGGTGTCACTACCGGAATCAGTGCTTACGACCGTGCCACCACAATTCGTGTCGCCGTCGACTCGATGTGCAAAGCCTCCGACTTGCGCCGTCCCGGTCATGTCTCGCCGCTTATCGCTAAACCCGGCGGCGTTTTGCAGCGTGCCGGACACACTGAAGCAGCCGTCGATCTCGCCCGTCTTGCCGGTTTAAATCCATCAGGCGTGATCTGCGAAATCATGAATGAAGATGGAACCATGGCTCGCGTTCCACAACTGCGAGAGTTTTGCAAAAAGCACGGCATCAAATTTATCAACATCGCTCAACTCATCGCTTACCGCTTGCAGCGTGAGCGTTTCGTGGAGCGTGTGGCGACGGCTGAATTCCCATCAGCCTATGGAATATTTCAGGTGCATGCTTACCGAAACACCTTGGACGGTCAGGAGCACCTGGCATTCGTCAAAGGCGATTTGACCAACCAGAAAGACGTCTTGATTCGCGTTCATAGCGAATGCCTGACCGGCGATGTCTTCGCCAGCTTGCGCTGCGACTGCGGTCCACAACTGGAAGCGGCGATGGCAATGATCGCCCAGCATGAAAATGGCGTTCTGGTCTATCTCAGACAGGAAGGTCGAGGCATCGGGCTGCTTAACAAAATTCGCGCCTATCAACTGCAAGACAAAGGACAAGACACTGTCCAAGCCAACGAGTCTCTGGGCTTCAAACCTGATTTGCGAGACTACGGTGTGGGCGCTCAGATTCTCTGCGACCTGGGACTTACTTCAGTACGCATCATCACAAATAACCCACGCAAGATTGTCGGACTGGAAGGCTACGGTCTGCAAGTTGCCGACAGAGTCGGCTTGCCGCCAGCGTGCAATAGCCACAACTTGCAGTATCTGCTCACCAAAAAAGAGAAGATGGGTCACTGGCTGGAAGGGCTCGATAAAAACTGGCAGGAGAAAACAACACCTGCAGGCTTTTCACTCAATTCAATTTAGCTGTGCATAAAGGAGAATTTCATGCCACGCCGTAACGATGGTTCTATACCTGAAAATGGAAATTTCGCAGGAGATATGAAACCGCGCACAGTGGAAGGACGCCTGATCGCTACGGGACTGAGATTCGGCATCGTAGTCAGCCGCTTCAACGACTTCATTACCGAACGTTTGCTGGATGGCTGCCTCGACACCTTGCGCCGTCATGGAGCCGACATCGGCGAAGTAGATGTGATGTGGTGCCCGGGGGCATTCGAAATTCCTCTGGTGGCAAAAATCGCGGCGGAAACAGAGGCTTATGATGCGGTCATTTGCTTGGGCGCAGTGATCAAGGGTTCCACCCCTCACTTCGATCATGTTGCCGGACAAGCCACATCAGGTATCGCCCGCATTTCCATGGACACAGGCGTTCCAACCATATTTGGTGTTTTGACTTGCGAAACCATCGAACAAGCAGTCGAGCGGGCTGGAACCAAGGCTGGTAATAAAGGCGCCGACGCTGCATTGGCTGCAATTGAAATGGTCAATTTGATCTCGTCGATAAAAACCAATCACGTGGTCGCGAAGTAGTCCAGGTTTACTCGCTACGATGGTTCAAGATCCTAAATCGTCGCCGACTATTTCAGCGAAGGTTTGGTTCGTAGTTATTGCGATATTGGCAGTTCTTGGAACGCTGGTCTGGTTCGGCGCGCATGCCTGGTTGCATTACGCGCAGAATACTCTACTCTGGGATGAACATAAGGTTGAAACAGTCACATATTCGGCCATGGCAATTCCATTTGCTGCGCTTGTTTGGTTTGGTCTCAGCAGAATAAACAAGTTACCTGAGTCTGTGCCGGCCGAACAGCGAAAGATGCAAATGCTGAATTTGGTGGTTCAGCCCTTCGGCTGGAGCCTTCTTTTTCTAGCATACGCGCTTTCTGAAATGAGAGAGCAGTGGCACGTAGCGAGAGAAATTTACTTCTTTATTGCTACTGCTAGTAGCGCACTTTTGTTCTTCACTCATCTCGTGCAGTTGAAGATGACTAGAGAAAAGTTGCAAATCATCAGCGTTTTTGCCTGGCTGATTCTGTTTTGCATTCTACTGTATAAGTTTTTTTGGGGCCCTACTTCCAAAGGACTATTGGGGTAGAGCCTTCGAAGCTGCTGATGTTTAGTGCGCTTCTTGAAGTTCCAAGATCTGCTGCTCTGCAAGTGGATGTTCCTTGAGGAACTGCTCGATCGTGTTGGCAACTTTGAGTGCATGCAAGAGCGGACCTTCTACTTCGACTTCTCTTAAAAGCAGGGCGCGATGCAGAGGCAATTTGCTCTGAATCATCTGGGACATAGTCTTTGACGTGAGGTGGAAACAGATGCGCGGGCGCTCGTCTTCAGGATCGAAGCGTTCCACAACAGCTTTGCCCTTTCTTGCTCTTAATATCCAGCCCAAACCGTCGGCATCTTTGATGATGAAACCGATGGTGGTACCGTTGGAGGTGGCGCGCTTCAAAAGTCCTTCATCGAAATGCTGGGGGATGAACTCTTCAAAGTAATAAGCTGCAAGCCGTTCCGTAAATTTGAAGAGCTTCCGCTTTTCCTTGTCCTGCGGGACTCCCCAGCCCGTCAATTCCGCTTTCTCTGCGACTTTTTGAAAATATTGATTGTCGATGCGCGCTCGTTGAATTCCATAGCGTCCAGCTACTTCGAACAAATTGCGCGTCTTCACTTGCAAATTGTCGTTGAGCATTTTGCGCAACACGCCGGGAAGATTCAGCGCATCCTTTTCGCTTTCAACGACTGTCTTGAAGCCCATCTCGGAAGCCAGCGCCGATAGCCACTCTCTGTTCAAAGTGGACTCTGTAGAGACCAGATTAAGCACGCGTGGTCTAGATTCATCCTCTAGATAGCGGCAAAAAGTATTCACCACTTGATCGGATGGGGAAAACCACAGTGTGTAATCAGGATTGTAAGAGACTTTCAGTTCGCCGTTGTCGCGATTGTTGTTATTGCTGTTCTTCGATTCATGCTGGCGATGTACCAGTGCCAACTCTCTGAACAAAGTAAGCGGACCCGAGTAGTTGACGAAGTCGGCTGACTGCGAATCCGGTGCAATCAAAGGCAGGCGAATCAAATACCAGGGCGCCTCGGATTTCTCGAGCGCTTCCATGACCTTGTTTTCGTATTGCTGGCAGATGCTTTCGAAATGGCTTGTTGGTTTGCGACGATCGAACTCGAACTCTTCCGGAACGACGCCGTCGGTTTGTACACCGCCCCAGATTGAGGAGATGACGAAGATCGGCTTTTCTTTGAAGTATTTGAGAATTGCCGGCAATTCTGTAGCAGCCCACGGTGCTCTCGGTACTCTTGGTTCGTCAAAATTCGGAGGCAATCCGCAGAAAATTACAGCATCATATGTGGTGCCCTGTTTTGCGCCTTCAGCCTGATCGATAAACTTGATTCGGTCTTGGAACATACGAAAACGTTCGCGTCCGCCGAAAGCTTGCTCAAGCGCACTCCTTGCCGAAGACCGCAAATCGAGCGGTGAAAGGCTGAAGAGATTGAGGGAAGATTTTGTAGGTATGTGCACAGTCCAGCCGCGCGTCACCAAGGTCGCCGCAAGCGGTCCAGAAAAGCTGGATACCGGGCCCCAGATATAGGCTGTTTTCTGCGTCATCCGAAATAACCCCTTGAACAATTTGCCGGCCGTGAGGTCTCATTTGGTCGTGCCCAAAAGGCAGCGATAGTTACCGGCAGTCCACTTAATTAAGTGGGCAGCTAGAAATTGCAAGGATAAATGGTAGCAATTAATGGTCATGGCATGCCAGCTTGTTAAGCCTTTGCCGCTGCTTGACTAACGTTTTGGCTATTTGTCTTACCTTGGCAAGGGGTTGGAGAAGTCCATTGCCGAATCTACAACCATCGTGCCGGCGATTTCATCGCCTTTCCTCAAGCTGTCCGGCCGGCGCCAGACTCTATAACACTCCATCGGCAAAACAACCGCCACATAAATCATGCCGACGATATTGATTAATCCGGCAATCGAATCGTGCACCATCTTGTGAGCCTGCTGCCACCACGGAAACGGCAGGTTTACCAGCTGAATCAGGCTCATTACCACTTGTACGAGCAGAAGAATGATGTAGGGCGCGCACAGGATGATATTGCGCTTGAAAGACTGCATGACCGAGCAAGGCCGTCCGGTGCGTGCATCAACCACTTGCAATCCCATCAGGTTTTTGCCGAAACCGCGCCCGTTGAAAAGTGAGTCCTTGAAAAGGACGATCACCGGCATGGCTATTTGTGCGTTGAAAAACTGATTCATGTAGGGGATGAATGTCATGGGCACAGAAATCAAGACGCCGATAAAATAGGCGCAAACGAAATCAATGAGCAGCGCACCAGCACGTTTGCCAGGCTCAATTCGGACCGCTGACGCCTCCTGCTGGTCGGACTCCTGCCACTGGTCCTGACCTTGCCATTGCTCTTGACCTTGCATGCCCTGACCCCCTTGTTGATTGGGGAATTGGGCTGGCGATTGATTGTCGTCCTGCTGATAATTTTCGTTCAAATAGGCGCGATTATAGGCACGCTGACCTTGCGGCTGCCGGCCCACGGGCTTTCCAGGCTGCTTATCCGGGCTACCTCCTCGGTTGCCAAAGGATTTCATTTTTGCTTTCCTTCCTTTTGGGTTTTAGCTGAGACCTGGCAGTCTTAAGCGGGTTGCGCCTTTCGGGCTTTTCTAATCATACATAGTTCATGTTGGAAGTATGTATGAAACTCCTTCTCTTGGTATCTATACCCGTATTTAAACTACTGACCCTGCATTCTTGAGACAAGCTCGCTCGGAAATTGAACAAATAGTGATGGGTTCGAGGTTAAGGCTCGATGAAATGTAGGATTTAACCACTACGCCGAGTGATTAACTGCGGCGAGGCTGTATTTTTCTGAGAGGTTCGCTGAGATGGTTGAGACAGTAATCGTAGACGGTTTGCGCACTCCATTTGGAAAGCTCGGCGGTGGGCTGAGCACGGTATCAGCAGTTGATTTGGCTGCATCTTTGATCGCTGAGCTGGTCAAGCGCAACAACCTGAAAGACCAAGTAATCGACGAAGTTATTCTCGGACAGGTCGTGCAAGCAGGATGCGGGCAGATTCCTTCCCGCCAAGCCCTTTTGAAAGCCGGTTTGCCTAATACTTGCGAGTCGACAACTATCAACAAAGTTTGTGCTTCCGGAATGCGTGCAGTTACCCTGGGCGACCTCAGAATCCGCGCCAATGACGGTGAAATCATCATCGCCGGCGGAATGGAGTCGATGAGCCAGGCTCCTTATTTTGTAGACGCGAATGCGGCCCGCTTCGGTAAGCGCATGGGTCACGTTGCCTTTCAGGACTCGATGATCCACGATGGTCTGGAATGCCCGGTCGCCAATGTTCACATGGCCGTGCACGGCGCCAAGGTCGCTGAGGAATTTGGCATCACCCGCGAAGATCAAGACGCCTGGGCACTCCGAAGCCACCTCAAGTCGCTGGAAGCAGTAGCGAAAGGACGTTTTGCAGAAGAAATTTTGCCTGTTTCGGTCAAGAAAGGCAAAGAAGAGAAAAGCATCTCTGCGGATGAAGGTCCGCGTGGCGACACCAATTTGGAAGCACTGGCAAAGCTGAAACCAGTATTCTATGAGCAAGGCACTGTCACCGCCGGTAATGCTCCGGGAGTAAACGATGGTGCAGCAGTGCTCTTGATCATGAGCGCCGACAAGGCCAAAGAACTCGGTCTCATGCCGCTCGCTAAAATTGTGTCCCATGCCTCAATCGGACAGGACGTTCCCTATCTGGCAACGACTCCGGCGCTGGCCACAGAGAAAGCATTGAAGAAAGCCGGCTTGAACGCTAAGGATCTGGACTTGATGGAAATCAATGAAGCATTCGCGTCGGTTGCTTTGAAGTCGATGCGTATGCTCGGAATTCCTGAAGAGAAGGTCAATGTGAACGGCGGCGCTATCGCACTCGGCCATCCGATCGGAGCCAGCGGTGCTCGTATTCTACTCACTCTGGCGATGGAAATGAAAAAGCGCGGCGCTAAGTTGGGCGCTGCGGCAATCTGCTCCGGTACCGCCCAGGGTGACGCCGTGATTCTTTCTCGCGAAGGACTCGACTAAGAAGAGACTTAAAACCTGTTAGATTTTCGCAAGAAGATCTAACAGGTTTTCTCGTAGGGAAAATGCAATAAGCTCAAGACAAGCCTTTCTCGGTTGGAGTGTAATTGGTGAGCAAACAGCTAAATCTCGATGTTAGAGAAACAATTGAGAAGCTCAGAAAGGAAGTGGAACATCACCGCTTTCAGTACTATGTTCTCGATAGCCCTGAAATTTCCGACGCCGATTTCGATGTCATTTTTCATCAACTAGAGAAGCTCGAAAAAGACCATCCTGAGTACTTTTCAGCTGACAGCCCGACCCAAAAAGTAGGGGCTGCTCCATCTACTGAATTTTTGCAAGTCAAACATCGTGTGCCACTTCTCAGTCTTGCCAATGCGATGTCTGAAGACGATCTCGATAAGTGGGAAGAACGTCTCGGGCGAGGCTTGGAGTTAGACGAAAGCCAGCTCAAACAGCTCAAGTACGTCTGCGAACTCAAGATCGACGGATTGTCGATTGCACTAACATACAAAGACGGTAAGTTTGTCGAAGGTGCTACCAGAGGCAACGGTGAAGTTGGTGAAGACGTCACGCACAATTTGAAAACCATTTCAGCCCTGCCAAAAGAATTAAAGGCGCAGGCAAATACGTATTCCGGCGGTGTTTTGAACGTGCCTGACATGCTCGAAGTGCGCGGCGAAGTTTATATGCCGGTCAGCAGTTTTACAGAGCTGAATGAAGCTCTCATCGATGAAGATGAGCCGGCTTTTGCAAATCCTAGAAATGCTGCCAGTGGATCTCTGCGTCAGAAGGATCCACGTAAAACAGCTAAGCGAAAGCTTTCGCTGTTCGTCTACACCGCCTTCGTCACCGATAAGGAAATGGTGGATCCGCCTAACCATTTCAGCGAGTTGGAACTTTTGAAATTGCTCGGTTTTCCAACTGAGCAAAACAGCAAAGTAGCTGTCGGCATCGATGAAGTAAAAGCATTCTGCCGAGACATAGACAGCCGGCGGCACAGCTTCGACTATCAAACCGATGGTGTGGTAGTGAAGCTCGATCAGCGTTCGCTATGGAATGCGCTTGGAGCTACTTCGCACAGTCCACGCTGGGCAATTGCCTTCAAGTACCCGCCCGAAGAAGCAGAAACTTTGCTGGAAGGCATCCATTTTGACGTCGGAAGAACCGGAGCGGTGACGCCGGTTGCCATCCTCTCACCGGTAAAACTTGCCGGCACAACAGTCAAGCGCGCCAGCCTGCACAACGCCGATCAGATTCGCCGCCTTGATGTTCGAGTGGGCGATACGGTGCTGGTTCGTAAAGCCGGCGAGATAATCCCTGAGGTTCTTTCGGTAAAACTCGACAAGCGAAAAGCCGACAGCGTGCCGTTTGAGTATCCCACTACTTGCCCTGTATGCGGTCACGCACTCGAGCGCGAAGGCGATGAGGTTGCCTTCCGCTGCCCTAATACCTACGGTTGCCCAACTCAGACCAAACGCCGTATCGAACACTTTGCCAGTCGCGATGCCATGGACATAGAGGGCGTCGGCGAGGTTTTGGTCGATCTCCTGGTCGATCAAAATCTGATCAAAGACGTCGCCGATCTCTATCGATTGGACGCAGAGAAATTGAAACTGCTCAAGTGGAAGGATAAGAAGAGCGGAGACGCAGGCAAAGAAAAACAAGGCGTGAAGTGGATTGAGAACGTCCTTTCTGCTTTGGAAGACTCGAAGACTAGACCCTTTGCCAATTTCATCCATGCCCTCGGCATCCGCCACATAGGCTCATCCGGAGCCGAATTGCTGGCTGATCGTTTTAACTCGGTGGATCAACTTCAAAGCGCTACAGCCGAGGACATTCTTTCTATCGACGGCATGGGGAAAGCTATCGCGCAGTCGGTAGTTGAGTTTTTTGAAAGCGACCTCAGTAAGAAGTTAATCTCCGACTTGCGCAGCCTGGGCGTCCAGATGCAAGTCAGCGACAGCGAGATTAGTGCCAGAAACGCCATTGAAAAGACGTTGACCGGCAAGACCTTTGTTCTGACCGGAACGTTGGCAATGGATCGGGCACAAGCCGAGAAAATGATCAAAGATAGAGGTGGAAAAGCCTCAGGGTCGGTGTCTAAGAAGACCGATTTTGTGGTCGCGGGCGCCAGTGCAGGCTCAAAACTGGCAAAAGCGCAAGAACTTGGTATAACAGTTCTTGATGAGGCTCAATTCAAAGAGATGATGGGAGTCTGATCTTTGGGAGATCTGATCTTTGGACAGAATGCACAGAACAGCACTTGCATTTGCTCTTCTTCTCTGCCTTTCCTCGACTACGGTCGTCCCGTCTGACGCCAAGTCCGAGCGAGGCAAGGGACACGTTTTGCCATCTGAAGCGCAGTACGACATCGGGCTCAGCAAGTACAAAGGCAAAGACTACGATGGCGCCGTTGATGCCTTCAAGCAGTCGATTTATTTTGCAAGAAACGAGTACATGCCTCAGGCGTGGTATTGGCTGGGCGTCACGTACATGGTCAAGCATGAGGACACGAAAGCACTCGAGGCTTTCAAAAAACACCTCGAGCAAACAGTAGGCACATCGTGGGAAACGCACATCCACATGGGGCACATCTATCTGCGCAACAACCGTCTAAATGAAGCGGAAGATGAAGCGCGAAAAGCCCTTGCTGATTATCAAGGACAATGTCCGAAAGCCTACAACTTGTACGGTTTGGTTTCGAAAGCAAGAAACGACTACGATGGTGCCGTCGGCTGGTTTCTGCAAGCGCTTGGAGAGGCGCCCTGGAGCTACACGGAAGCCTGGATGAATTATGCCGATATGTTGATGTGGGCGAAAAGATGGCCGGCAGCGATCAATCAATTCTCCAAAATGCTCGAAAGCGAGAAGACTTTGCATGGTCTGGATGAAGAGACAATTTTTACCAGTCGCGGCAAGTGCCTGCTCGCCCTTGGTGATCACCAGCGCGCGCTGGAAGATTTCCATAGAACTTTGAGTATGAATAAGGACAATGCTGAAGCTCACTTGAACCTGGCTATGATGTTTGACCAGGAACGTCACATATCATCAGCAATCAAAGAGTACAAAGAGTTTTGCCGCACTTGCGATGAAGTGAAGCGAACCTCTGCAGTTAAGCAGAGAATTGCCATGCTCGAACAAATGCTTCAGCCGAGCCAAGCTGCTCCTGAGGCACCGGCTCCTTCTCCATACATGCGCAAGCAACAACAAGAACAGCAAAAGCAAGAAGAAACGAACCAATTGCAACCGCACGAATCAGGTTTCTAAAACTTGTACATGATGTGCTGAAAGGATTTGTTCTTCTTTTTGCCTAATCCGGATACGCGCACGCAAAGTGAGCCGTCGTCACGTTTTTGGTATTCGATGACATTAGGGAAGTCGTGCTCGGGATTCTCAAACACAAGAGTGTTTTTGTTTTCCTTCGTCAATCGAAATTGGGTTTCTTTTCTTCCCATCGGTTGAGCGACATAGACTATTCCATCATTTCTCTGCTCGATGCGTAGGTACTCATGAAAGTCCAATTTAGCGCCATTCATTTCCCTTCCCATGCCGATCATAGCCTCGCCTCTGGGCGACATCCAATGCTCTTCAAAAGATGGGTTGGCGTTTTTTGATTTCCATTTCCCGGTCAGCCAGGAGAGTTCGTTTACGGTTTTCTTCTTGTCCGGAGCATGCAATTTCACCTGAGCAAATGATGGTGAAGCAATGAAAAGGACAGCGCAAAGCAAAAGCATTGCGGTAGAGAAACGGAACAAATCAACGTTCGGAAGGAACGTTTCAACTCTCAGATTGATTCTCAATGCGAAACTACTTGCCAGTGTAAGCAGGAGTTCTCTTCTCCACAAAAGCTTTTACACCTTCGGAGAAATCGTCAGAGCGTCCGGCAATTTCTTGCAATTGCGCTTCGTATTCGAGCAATTCTTCCAGGTCGGGGAAGATGGAGCGGTTGACGGCGCGCTTGGTGAGGGCAAAGGCCTTGGTCGGTCCTTTAGCCAGTTTCTCTGCCAGTTCCGTCGCTTCTTTCATAAGAGCATCGGCTGCTACGATTTTGTTAATCGCGCCCAATTCCAACGCTTCTTTAGCTTCCATTTTGTCTGCTGAAAGCATCAAGTCGAATGCGCGGGTAACACCGATCAGGCGCGGAAGCAAGAATGTTGCACCCGAATCAGGCACCAATCCGACTTTTGTGAATGATTGAATGAAGCTGACGCCTTCGGCAACGATGCGATAGTCGCAAGCAAAGGCAAGCGATGCACCGGCACCGGCAGCGACACCATTTACTGCTGCGATTATCGGCTTTTCCATTCTGCGGATTTTTGTGATAATCGGGTTGTAGCGGCGGCGGATCGAATCGCCAAGCGATGGGCGAACGCCTTCTTCATGGCTGACGCTGCGGCTTTGCAAGTCTTGTCCGGCACAGAAGCCACGTCCGGCTCCAGTGATCACGATCGCTTTGACGTCCTTGGATTTCTCCATTTCTTTCAAAGCATCTTGCAGGCGGAATGTAAGTTCGTCAGTAAACGAGTTCAGTTTTTCCGGGCGGTTCAAAGTAATGATACCGACGCCGTTTTTGATGTCTGTCAGAATTACAGTATTTAAATTTGTTTCTTCAGCCATGATCTTTTTACTCCAGATCGATTGATTCAAACTTTTGCAGGCGCATGCAATGCGCCACTACGATGCCGGACGACGCATGGTGTCGCCCCTGCAATTACCTTCCGGTGAAGGTGGCCTGGCGCTTTTCGAGGAAGGCGCGCATTCCTTCTTTTTGATCTTCGGAAGAGAAGAGCATGTAAAAGTTCTTGCGTTCGAATTCCAATCCTTCAGAAAGAGAGCCGTCGAATGCTTTGAGAATTGCTTCTTTGGCCAGTTTGACTGCCACCGGAGATTTCTTGGCGATTTCTTTAGCCAATGCTTTTGCTTCGTCAAGGTAAAGCTCAACTGGGACAACGCGATTAACCAATCCCATCGCGTGTGCTTCTTGTGCTGTGATGGAGCGACCGGTCAAGATGATTTCCATTGCTTTGTGCTTGCCGACGACACGGGTCAATCTTTGCGTTCCACCGGCTCCGGGGATGACGCCTATGTTGATTTCTGGTTGACCAAACTGAGCGGTTTCCGAGGCGACGATCATGTCGCATGTCATTACCAACTCGCAGCCGCCGCCCAGAGCAAATCCGCTCACTGCAGCGATAATCGGTTTCTTAATAGAGCGAACTCGGTCCCATGTAGCGAAGCGATCTTTGTTCAAAATCGATATCGTCGTTTCATCAGACATTTCTTTGATGTCAGCGCCGGCGGCAAAGGCACGCTCGCTGCCAGTGAGTATGATCACCCGGATGTTTTCATCTTTGTCGAACTCTTCCAAAGCTTTGACAAGCTCGTCCATCAAGTCGTGACTGAGTGCATTCAAAACGGTCGGACGGTTAAGAGTCACGATGCCGATATGATCTTCAGTGCTGGTCAGAATGTTTCGGTAAGTGAGGGTCATCATCTCTTGCTCCTTTAGTCAGCCCGGCGATCTCAGAGCGCCGGATAT
>PNLN01000132.1 GCA_013823055.1 Cyanobacteria bacterium DS2.3.42 | reverse complement strand
GGATTGGCTTCGCAACAGTTAAATTAGCGACGACATAGGCCGCTGTAGCGATACAATAAGCATCCTATGCCGGACGGATGAATTTCCCGTTGTGCGTCAAGAGTTGTCGCTTGTCGTCTGAGCCCGGCAAAAAGCTAAGAGCTAAAAGGAGGTTCTGATGCCACTTCGTATGGATGCCGCCCTGCCTTCAATTGAAGGAGGTACTGAGTGGTTCAATAGTCCGCCGATGAAAAACGATGAGTTGAAAGGTACTCCAGTACTCATCCATTTCTGGGCAATCAGCTGCGGAATTTGCAAAGAATCGCTGCCTGAGATTTCCGGCTGGTTAGAAAAATACGGCAGTAAAGGATTGAAGATAGTATCCGTTCACATGCCGAGGCAGGAAACGGATACCAACATCGACGCGGTAAAAGAAGCTATAACTGAGTACGAAGTGAAACAACCTTGTGTCGTCGACAACTGGCACGAGATCACTGACGGTTTTGAAAATAAGTATGTCCCTGCTTTCTATCTCTTCGATGAAGAAGGAAAGATGCGCCAATTCAACGCCGGCGAAAAAGCGGCGAAACTTGTCGAATCGGCAATTGAACGGGTAATTAACGCATACACCGAGAAGAAAGAAGGCGCCAAAGCCTAGGGTCAGGTACTAACACTCAATGCATTGAGGCACGATCATGTCCACCACATTACTGGTAAGCCGTTCTAAGCAACTGGCTAACAGAGCCGAGGTAGTCATTCCCGGCGGAGTCAATTCTCCTGTTCGTGCATTGAAAGCCGTCGGTGCTGATCCGATTTATTTCGATCGAGCTGACGGTCCTTATTTAACTGATGTCGATGGCAATCGCTACATCGATTATGTTGGCTCATGGGGCCCGATGGTGCTTGGTCACTGCCATCCACGTGTGTTGGAAGCAATTGAAAGCACGCTTTCTCATGGCACGAGCTTCGGCGCTCCCTGCCGTCAGGAAGTTGAAATGGCAGAGTTGATCTGTAATCTCGTTCCATCTATAGAAATGGTGCGCATGGTCAATTCTGGAACTGAAGCGACAATGTCGGCTATCCGTCTGGCAAGAGCATTTACGAAGCGCGACATCATCTTGAAGTTTGAGGGTTGCTATCACGGTCATGCCGATTCCTTCATGACTAAAGCTGGTTCTGGATTGGCGACACTCGGCATCAGCAGCTGTCCGGGAGTTCCTGAAGAGTCTTCTAAGTTGACGGTAACTGTGCCTTTCAACGATCTCGATGCTGTCAAAAAAGCATTTAAAGAACACAGCAAAGAAATTGCTGCAGTTATTCTAGAGCCAGTTGTCGGTAATTCCGGCTTGATTCTTCCTCAAGATGGCTTCCTCAAAGGATTGCGAGATATCACTGAAAAAGAAGGTGCTTTGCTCATTTTCGACGAAGTGATGACTGGATTTAGAGTAGCTCTGGGTGGCGCTCAAGCTCGTTTTGACATCAAGCCCGATCTCACCACTTTGGGCAAAATCATAGGTGGTGGCCTTCCAGTTGGCGCTTATGGCGGCCGTAAAGACATCATGGAAATGATTGCCCCCAAAGGCAACGTCTATCAAGCTGGAACACTCTCAGGCAACCCTCTGGCGATGGCTGCAGGAATTGCGCAGCTCAAAATGCTGCAACAAGCTGAGACTTACGTGAAGCTCAACAACAAAACCGAACTGCTTGCCACCGGCTTGAAAGAACTGGCGGAAAAGAAAGGCGGTATGAGGGTAGCTCACATAACCGGCATGATTACTGTGTTTTTCACAGATAAAGAGGTTGTCGATTTCGAAACTGCCAAGAAATGCGACACGGACAAGTTTGCAAAAGTCTGGCGCAAACTTGCGGAGAAGGGCATCTATTGGCCTCCTTCGCAGTTCGAAGCTGCTTTCGTATCCACGGTGCATTCGAGCAAAGACATCGAAGAAACAGTGAAGGCTTTTGCAGACTCGATCTAGTTTTTAGATCAGGCTGTTTCAGGCATCGTTTTGCTTGAAAGGTACCCTTTACGCTCTGCTGTTGTGCTTGTAGGCAACACGATTTCGCAGCAATGCCCGTAGCCTGGCAGGGCTTTACGCTTGGGAAATTGACAGTATGCCAGTTTTGGCATATGATGTTAGCAATGATCAAAAATAAGCCTAAAGCGCTTGAAATAGACCCTGGCGAAGAAAAGTAGGTCATTTTTTGGCCAGACCGCCTTCGAGATGAGATAAAAAAAGATTGGCCCGAGGCGATGCGTAAGGAAGGCGGATTTCAGCTAAGTCGCGTGCAGCAGGGACTCGACCCGGACAACTTTCGTCCGATGACCACGATTGCGGTGAGCGTGCGTGAGATCAAGTTGCAGGACGAAGATAAAAGTCAGTATCGACTGATCTACACGGCGAACTTTGACGACGCAGTGTATGTCTTTCACGTAATCACCAAGAAAACGACTGAACAAACGACTACTCAAGACATACAACTAGCAAAGAAGCGACACAGTGAAATAGTTGCACACAGGCAAAAGAGT
The DNA here is from genome assembly GCA_013823055.1 of Cyanobacteria bacterium DS2.3.42. Taxonomy (GTDB): domain Bacteria; phylum Cyanobacteriota; class Vampirovibrionia; order Obscuribacterales; family Obscuribacteraceae; genus QKMZ01. Next base: position 10,804 of record PNLN01000132.1, on the reverse strand, counting down.
AAAAAGAAATGAGCAAGAATGTATTTCAAGATTTTGGATTCAATGAAGAAGAAGCAGCTGGGCTTAAATTGAAGGCCTATCTTTTCATGTCTCTGCAAGAAGTGATTCGCAATAGCGGTATGACCCAGAAAGATATTGCTGAGACAGTTGGCACTGATCAACCTAAGGTTTCAAAAATATTGAATGGTAAGTTTGACGAATTTTCAATTGAGAGAATCACAGAGTATCTGCAAAAGCTGGGCTACGATATTCACATCAGTACGACACCAGCGCCCAAAAGTCGATGTGGAATGGTGCTTATGGATAAGCGCAAATTGGTGAAGGCTCCTTAGACTAATCTTGCCCATTTGCTACTTGTTGAGCTTTGCCTGCTGTGGCGTAGGCGAGTGTTATTGCGTTGACGCTAAGTGCTCCGTTGTCCATCAGCGTGCCTGCGCATGACGCCAGTGTTGCGCCCGAGGTGAGCAGATCGTCGACCAAAATAACATGAGTACCTTCGGCGTACTTTCGTTTTGCTTGAAAGGCACCTTCTACGTTTTGTTTTCTTTCCTGCTTTCCCAATTTATGCTGGCTTGCGGTCTGACGAGTTCTTGTTAAAAGCCGAGTATCAATTCTTACGTCAAACTTGTATGCAACACGATTTGCCAAAAGCTCTGCTTGATTAAAACCGCGCTTCAGCATCCTTTTCCAGTGCAGGGGAACAGGCACTAAAACACAGTCTTTCACTCTCACCATTTTGCCGAGATCTTCGAGCGCCTGGCCTAGGAACACAGAGAGATCGTCGACTACCAACCGGTCGTCATCGTATTTTAAGTGATACAAGATCTTCTTTAACGGACCCACATAAGGCAATCGCGCTGCCACCAAAAGCGGTGCCATATTTTCAATATTCACTATCTTCAAAACCGAAGGTTCTAGTTCCAGCTTGAAGAAGCAACTGTCGCATAGAGTTGAGCGGTTGAGCGCCTTCCAACGTTTCGGACCGTTGAGAACACCAACAAGATCGACTTTCAGATCTTCCCTGCAGGCGCGACATTTTTCCTGACACAGGGCAAGTGACATGACGTCTAAAAATGCTTGCACAAAATCACCTCCAATTAAGGCGGTCGTAGGGTAAACAGAAATGCGCAATTTTGGTGACGAGTTAATAGACGTCAGCCGCAGAAAAAAAGTTCAAATCTCCGGAAGATTCACACTTGTTTATTCAAAATCAAAGAAAAACTGGCAGAGGCGCGAACAAAGGCTAAGATAACCAGGCATTCGGAACGAACGGCATTCCAGTTTTGAAGAGGCACAGGGACCGAAATCAAAAATGCACAGTACAGTCGACAAAGTAACCAAGGACTTAATTCGCCAGGCGGAAAAATCGCTGGCCGAGCAATTTGATTTTGTCGACGAGACTGCTCTCACCAACCAAAGAAAAGTTCTCGACGCATTTAGAGACCACAAGCTCACCGAAGAGCATTTTGCCGAGCACACTGGCTATGGCATCGATGACGCCGGAAGAGAGGCTCTCGACGCCATTTTTGCTCAAGTGTTCGCTGCCCCGGCTGCGGCCGTGCGCATGCAGGTGGTTTCAGGAACGCATGCTCTGGCGCTTTGCCTGTTTGGGTGTTTGACACCGGGCGACCGAGTGGTGAGCATCACGGGCACGCCCTATGACACGCTTCAACAGGTTATCGGTTTAACCGGAGACGGAAGAGGTTCTCTCAAAGAGCTTGGTGTTCTTTACGATCAAATAGATATTGAACCTGTTTGGCTGAACGTTTCCGAATATCATGCTGCCGGAATCGATGCTCAGGTAGCAGCTGCGAAGTTTCGCCAACTTCAAACTCTGCTCGAGCCACCGACCAAGCTGGTAACTATCCAGAAATCCTGCGGGTATTCGTTTGATCGAAGCACCTTGTCCAACGAAGAAATCGGCAAGATGATAGCGCTGGTCAAGGATACCAATCCGGAAGTCCTGGTCCTGGTCGACAATTGCTACGGAGAATTCGTCGAGACCACTGAACCGACCAGCCACGGCGCCGACATCATCGCCGGCTCGTTGATCAAGAACCCGGGCGGCGGTCTGGCCATCTCCGGCGGCTACATCGCCGGTCGCGAAGATTTGATTGAGCGAGCTCTGTTTCGCTTAACTGCGCCTGGTATAGGCGGGCATCAGGGTGTCAGTTTCAATCAAAACAGGCTCCTGTTCCAGGGCTTGTTCCTGGCTCCCTCGGTAGTTGCCTCTGCTGTGAAAGGCGCCATGCTCTCGGCTATCGTTTTCAGTGACCTGGGACTCGAAGTGAAACCGGCGCCCAAGGATCGTCGATTCGATATCATTCAGGCCATCAAATTCGGCGATCGGCAAAAGCTGATCAATTTCTGCCGGGCGATTCAGTACTTCTCGCCCGTCAATGCGCATGTTGCGCCTGAACCTGCCGGCATGCCGGGCTATGAGGACGAGGTTGTGATGGCTGGGGGCACATTTGTCGAGGGCTCCACCATCGAACTGTCCGCTGACGGGCCATTACGCGAGCCTTATGCGGCCTTTTTGCAGGGCGGCCTTACATATCTCCATATTAAGTGCATGCTAGAAGGGGCTATAACCCGCAGCAGGAGCGGAGAATTGCCATTTGTATGATGGGTAAACATTTGCTTATCGCCTTTCCTTATCCCCTTTTCTTCTCTAAAATTAGATTGAAGTTCTGCCATATGACGGCGCGGTTTGGAGGGGACAGTCTTGGTTGCTCAGATACGAAACAGAGCCAGTCTTTCAGTGGGCGTGAGTAGGGCCCAGGAGACTAGCGGACACTTCGACCTGAAGATTCTGTCAGGCACAGCCAATCCTGATTTGGCAAAAGAAGTCGCTGACTACTTAGAACTTTCGGTTTCGCCGGTCAAGATTCAACCTTTTTCAGATGGTGAGATATACGTGCAGCTCCAGGAGAGCGTGCGCGGCGTCGACTGCTTCGTTGTGCAATCGACTTGCTCGCCCGTCAATGAAAACCTGATGGAACTCTTGATCATGCTGGATGCACTGAAGAGAGCATCGGCAGGCAGAATTACCGTCGTAATGCCTTATTTTGGTTATGCCAGACAAGACAGAAAGGCAGCCGGACGTGAAGCAATCACCGCCAAGCTGGTAGCTGACCTTCTAACTACCGCAGGTGCCGACCGCGTCGTTGCACTCGATCTGCACGCGCCGCAAATAATGGGTTTCTTCAATATCCTGGTCGATCACTTGTACGGCAGCCCCGTTCTTATCGATTACATGAATTCGCTCAATCTCAAAGATGTCGTTCTCGTCAGTCCTGACGTAGGCGGTGTGGCCAGAGCCCGTGCTTTCGCCAAGAAATTGAACGATTCTCCTCTGGCTATCATCGACAAACGCCGCACTAAGCACAACGAAGCTGAGTCTCTCAGCCTGGTTGGCGACGTCAAAGGCAAAGTTGCAATCATGGTCGACGACATGGTCGACACTGCCGGCACTCTGGTTAAAGGTGCTGAATTGCTCAAGCGCGAAGGCGCCAAGTCGATTATTGCTTGCTCGACACATGCAGTTTTGTCAGGACCGGCCAATAAGCGTCTGGAAGACTCTTGCATTGAAAAGCTGATCGTCACTAATTCCATTCCGCACGATCCCTCGAAGATTTCCAAGAAAATCATTCAGGTCAGCGTTGCGAAACTACTTGGCGAAGCAATCGCGCGTATCCACGATGATTCATCAGTTAGCGAACTTTTCGAATGATCATTGAAACGTTTCCAGCCGGCCCACTGCAGTGCAACTGCTCGATAATCGCGTGTCCGGAAACGAAAGAAGCGATAGTTGTCGATCCGGGCGGTGATGTCGACAAGATAATCGCGCGCTTGAACAAACAAGGATTAACCGTTAAATACCTGCTTCACACCCACGCGCACTTCGATCACATTCTCGGCTCAAGAGAGATGAAAGAGAAGACCGGCGCCAAGATTTGCCTGCATGAAGGCGATCAGTGGCTTTACGACAACCTGCATAAACAGTGCGGATTGTTCGGATTCAAGGCTACCGATCCGTTGCCGATCGATCACTATCTGCAGGATGAAGAAGAAGTCAAAGTTGGCAATTTGACGGCGTCTGTTATCCATACGCCCGGTCATACTCCCGGCAGTCTCTGCTTTTCAGTCAAAGAAAAGGAAAGCACATTGCTCTCGGGTGACACGTTGTTTCAGCGGTCTATTGGCAGAACCGACCTCTGGGGCGGCTCTTTTGATGAGATTATCAAATCGATTTCGCAGCGTCTTTTTACACTCGATGATTCGACAAAAGTAATTCCGGGTCATGGACCAAACACCGACATCTGGTCGGAAAAGCGCGAGAATCCCTTCGTTCAGTAGATATATTTAGACAGACCAGCCTGCGCTGATTTCGAATCACAATCGCTCTTACCACTAATTTTTACAACACAAGGAATGAATTCGAGCTCGTCGGAAAGCCCAATCCATTTCACCTCAACTTTGGTTGGGTAATCAAAGTTTTCCATTGGTGTGGGAATTTTCGCGTTTTTGACTGCACCTATAACAGCTGAATCCGCGCTCGTCGATGGTCTATAAGTCACATTGCTATAAGGTCGTTGAACAACCCTGATCCGTTTCTTTGAGCCGTCGAACAGGAGCCTAAAGGTCGCAGTAGAAGAGCAGTGCTCATATCCTTTGACTGGAAAGTAGGCTTCCCGCAATGAATCAGCAAGTCTTCGAGCGTAACTGATGTCTTCTTTGGCCAGTACGTTTGCCGCACCAAGTGTGCTCAGAGCCAAAGCTGTTATGAAATAGAGAACAATTCGCTTAACCCGCAAAGGGTAATTCTCCTAGTGGCGTGCAGCGCCTAATATCTGATCGGCGCGCGCTTGGAGATCTTCTGCTTCTGTCATGCGCCCTTGGTTTTTGCAGATATTGGCCAGATTGCGCAGGCTCATTCCGACATTGACGTGGTCGCTGCCGAAATTTTTCTCGTAGATGCCCAGCGCTTGCCGAGAAAGCGATTCCGCTTTTTCCATGCGTCCTTTGGATTCGTAGAACAACGACATGGAAACGAGCGTGGTTGCTACCTCTGGGTGCTCTGTACCGAGTACTGATGAGAACAATTGCAGGGCGCGAATAAAGAGCGGCTCTGCTTCGTTGAACTTGTTGGTGCGATGGTAGAGGACGGCCAGATTGTGCAAACCGGTTGCCACTTCAGGGTGGTCGGAGCCGAGATTTCTTTCGAAAATCTCCAGAGAACGCCTGTGCAACGGCTCGGCTCGATCGTAGTCGCCCATGTACGAATAGTTGTTAGCCAGGCTGCGCAGGCCTTCTGCAACATCCAGGTGGTCGGAGCCCAGAACCTTTTCTTTGATGTTCAAAGCTCTTTCGTAGTATTGAGTCGCTTCCTCATACTCTCCGAGTTTTCTCAAAACCCGAGCGAAAGTCTTCAAGCTGTCTGCAACTTCGAGGTTGTCGGGTGCGAGCGGGCTTTCTTTCAGTGTGAGAGATTGCCGGAGAATCGGCTCCGCTTCGGGAAAGCGTCCAATCAATGAATAGTAGTTGCCCAGTGCGCGGCGGCTTTCGCCAGCCTTCGGGTGGTCATGACCGAGTGCCTTTTCTCGAATAGTCAGCGTGCGCTTGAGAAGGTCCTCGGCATTATCGACCTTGCCTTGAGCCAGATGGGTACGGGCTAACAGAGAGAGGCATTCGGCAACATGCAGGTGTTCCGGACCTTGTTGAGCTTCGCGGATTTTAAGAGCCCTAGTCAATAGCGACTCGGCTTCTTCGTGCCGATTTGTGTGGATATAGAGCTGAGCGAGGTCCACGCAACTGGTTGCGATTCTCAGGTTGTCGGGACCTGACTTCATCGCTTCTTCAAGAGCAGAGGTCCAGCATTTCAAGCACTCTTCATGGTCTTGTGCCTTGAAAGCCTTCTGGCCTTGCCGTTTTAAATTCTCCCAAGTCTCATTGACCATATCTGACTAAATTTCCAAGAGATAAAAGACGCCTGCCCCAGATCTTACAACTTATTTTCACTTGAAATTGGGCGAAAACTTGCTCGCGCAATCACAATTGACTTCACCAGTAAACATTTCTAGTATCAAATGCAGTGGCGCTAACGAAAAATTCTGCCGTCGATTTTTACGGAGCGGCTGCGCTGGTTGATTTGAACAGTTTGTTGTCTTTCAACTCTGAGCGAATTGATTGTGAAAGCTCAATTTTTGCGCTCTTTCTTCTGGCGTTGAGCCATCTTTCCAGAGCCGCTTTAGCATTGGGTTCTTGCATTTTTTGCTTGATGAAATCCTTGACGTCTGCATAAGTAAATAGACCGGCTGGTTGGCGCTCGGTCACTTTTGCAATTACGTATCCGATTTCTATAGGAATCACTTTGGATGCGACTTCGCCGGCTTTTAAATTCTCGACCACTTCCTTAACTGCAGGCGTAAGCATGCTTACTTCAAGAAAACCTGCATCACCACCAGTTTTCGCTGCACGTGCTTGAAGATCGTCGGTATTCTCATTTGCTAACAGCCTGAAGTCTTCACCCTTCTGTGCTCGTTTGAGAATGTCTTCTGCCTTCTTTGCCATCTCGATCTTCTTTGCTTTCATTGCTTCTTCGAGTTCGGTCGGGCTGATATTTGGCTTGAGACGTACAATCTGGCTTTTAATGCCTTCCAGATTGCCCACGTTTTCTTCGGGTGCGGCGATGATAATTTGGCTCAAACGAATGCGCTCGCCATGTTTGAATTTTTCTTTGTTGTCTTCAAAGAACTTCTTGGCGACTGCGTCTGTCACAGGGGCATCGGTGACAATTTTGTCTTGAACCATGACCACCATGAAGTTGTTTACGATGTCATCGCGATAAAGCTCTGGAGTCAAACCTGACTGCTTGAGCGCTTTTGGATAAACTTGAGAGTCTTTCAACTCCATGTAATTGTTGAAGGCTTTCTGAGAAAAACCACGGGCGCGGGCTTCAGCCAGGAAGAGTTCGTGATCGACAAGCGAGTCCAGGAGACCCTCTTCTTGAAGAGTGCGGAACATTTTATTGGCGAGCGCTTCTTCCAGTATCAACCGGTCAAAATCAGCTTCAGTCATGTTGCCGCTTTTGAGAAATTCACGGAATTTTTCAGGTGTGGTTCCACGGGCGACTTTTGCCGCTTCGATCAACTTTGCACGTTCGTCCGCCGTGAGGGTCAAACCTCGGCGTTTAGCTTCTTGCAGATATGGTTTGATGACGCCAGGATCCATGGCCATCGTGTCTTGAAACTTTTGCAGATTTGTCTTCAGTTGCCGCCTATAGGTCCCCATGGTAATCGGCTTGCCTTCGACATAGCAGATAACTACTTCATCGCCAAGCGGTTTAGCCTTTATTACCTTCATCGCATCAGCTACTTGCGGTAAGTCCATAACTGGCTTTTGTTGGGACTCGCCGGCAGCTTTTGCCGGATCCTTACCGGTGTCGACTGCTGTCTGAGTGCCTTTGTCGTCGGTTTTGACACTGGTATCACTGGTAGTGTCAGTGTCCGGCTTTTTCGTGCAAGCTTGCAGGGAAACTACCGATAGAAGCACCAGTGATAATGCTAGTTCTCTCTTCATGATGCGGTTCAAATGCCTCTTAAGCTGATTAACGGATTTTTCGCATTATTTTGCAGTGGCTGCTGAGGTATGAACCATAGCACCAAGCAACTCTTCAAGCAAATCCAGTTGCTCTACAGGAGAGAGCCCCTGCGAGCGGACCAGAATGCAGGGGGCCGGTCCGATGCCACCAGCTTGACCAGGTTTATATGTAGTCCGGGTGGCCAGATGTTTTGGCAACCGACTTTGAATGGGCATCCATTCATTTAAGCGGAAGGACACGGAGAGTTTGAGACTCATACCGTCAGGCTTGATTGCAGAAACTTGCGCCTTGGCAGCAAGCAAGCGCAATCTGACAACTTTTGCCAAGCTGTCCACTTCTTCCGGTGCCTTACCGAAGCGGTCTTTCCATTCTTCTTTGAGAACACTGAGATCTCTGTCGTTTTTGACATCGGCAAGTCTCTTATATTCAATCAAGCGCTGGTCGGAATCAGGTATATAGGTTTCAGGAATGAATGCCGAAACGTTGATATCGATGGTCGCATCGGCATCCGAGGCGACACTTTGACCTTTGAGCTCGGCCACAGATTCTTCTAAAAGTTTGCAATACAATTCAAAGCCGACCGAAATCATGTGTCCGTGCTGTTCTGCACCGAGGATGTTACCGACTCCTCTAATTTCCATATCGCGCAAAGCGATTTGATAACCAGAGCCCAGTGACGTGAACTCGCGTATCGCTTTTAGCCTGCTTTGCGCTGTTTCGGTAAGAACTTTCTGTGGGCGGCACAGGCAATAAGCATATGCCTGCACGTCGGAGCGACCGACCCGACCACGCAATTGATAGAGCTGGGCAAGACCGAATTTGTCGGCTTCATTGACGATAATCGTGTTGACGTTTGGAATATCCAACCCGGACTCGATGATTGTTGTGCAGACTAGAATGTCGTATTGGTGAGCGGCAAAATCGAGCATTACGTTTTCGAGGTCGCGCTCGGACATCTGCCCGTGCCCAATGACGAGGCGAGCTTCCGGCACCAGCTGTTTCACTTCAAAGGCAATTTGCTCAATCGACTCGATGCGATTGTGGACGAAGAAGATCTGACCGCCGCGTTCCATCTCGTGCAAAATGGCGGTGCGCACCAGCGGCAATTTGTATTCACCAACAAAGGTCTTGATGGGAAGCCGGTTGACCGGAGGCGTGTGAATCAAGGACATGTCGCGGGCACCGGAGAGTGCCATGTGCAAGGTTCTCGGAATTGGTGTCGCGGACATGGTCAAAACATCGACCATCACTCTCAGCTGTTTCAATTTTTCTTTGTGACCGACGCCGAATCTTTGTTCTTCGTCGATGATGAGCAGTCCAAGATCCTTAAAGGCAATGTCTTTTTGCAGCATTCTGTGTGTGCCGACGACGACATCGCATTCGCCCAGCGAAAGTTTTTGCACTACTTCGCGTTGTTCTTTTGCTGTACGAAAGCGGCTCAGCAGTCCGACTCTTATCGGATAAGAGCTGAATCGATCGCAGAGATTGTTGTAGTGCTGCTGGGCAAGAATTGTGGTCGGCACAAGCACTGCAACTTGTTTGCCGGACATGACTGTTTTGAAAACACCGCGAATCGCCACTTCTGTTTTGCCGAATCCGACGTCCCCGCAAATGAGCCTGTCCATCGGCTTGTTGGCTTCCAGATCAGCTTTAACATCGAGAATCGCCTGCCATTGATCGGGCGTTTCCTCATATGGGAAAGCCTCCTCCATTTCGTATTGCCAGGGCGTGTCCGGTATGCACATGAAGCCTTCTTGTTTGGCTCGGATGGCATAAAGATTGACCAGATCTTCGGCAACTTGTTTGACCGATTTTTTGACTCTCTTTTTAGTTGATTCCCACTCGGCTCCACCCAAACGTGAAAGTCTTGGAGCGCTGTCGCCTGCTCCTCGGTAACGGCTGAGCAAATTGATTTGGTCGACTGGGACATACAGTCTGTCTTCGCCGGTGTATTGAACACTCAGATATTCTCTTTGCTGATTGTCCACGGCGATGCGCTGCACGCCGACGAATTGCCCGATGCCGTGTTTCATATGCACGACATAGTCGCCCACTTTTAGATCGGAAACGGAAGTGAAACGTTCGTAAGTCTTCTCGGCAACCTGGCGGCGATAGACAGTCGGTCGCCGCTTAAGTCCAAACATTTCCGCATCGGTAATCGAGACGAGCATGGTGTCGTCCATGCGAAAACCAGAAACGAAGCCGTGTCTGGTCACCCAAACTTCGCTGCCACCTCCTGGTGCTTTGCCACGTGCCACCATTTCGGCAAAAGAAATTGCTGCCGACTCGGGCGAATTCAGATTACCCGACGCGCCGGCCGCTTCTGGCGAACCAGGCTCGTGATGCTTGATGTCGCTTTCTGCACCGAGGTATCTGGAAGGTGTGTCCCATTCGCGCAGCAGTCCAAGAATACGTTGCGGCTGCTCGGTCGAAATGACAATTTGATATTCGTTGCGTCTGAGCGAGCGCACTTTGTCGATGACAGCCTGCATTTGATTGCCGAATCTCTCAATCGGATGACAATCGAATTGCACAACCGCGTGCTCGGCTTCATCGGGAAACGCAGGCAGACTGGACAAGTATACCTTTTGAAAATTACCAATACGCGTTTTCAACTCTTCAAAAGATGAGTGCAGCGGTCGCGGCAAAGGCAGAAGGCGGCCTGTGGAAATGCCCTCCTTAACAGTCTCATTGAGTTTTTCTTCGTAGCCTAAAAGTGAGGAGCTGAGCGAATCCCACTCGTCGAAAAATACCAGCGATTTCTCAGGAAAATAATCGGCAAGCGTTGCGAAACGGTCGCTAATAAAAGGATAGTAGTATTCGCAAGACTCAGGATATTGTCCTGAAGCAAAACCAGTCAGGTCATTTTCAATAATCGAAAGCAGCGTTTCGCGCGCACCTTCGTCCAGCTTTTCTGCTGATGTTTCAGCTGATTGCCTGAGTTTGTTTATCAAATCGTCTTTGAATTCTTTTGAATCTTCAAGAACGATCCAGAAGCGCGGAGGTATTAGAGCCTCTTTGATTTCGTCGATGGAGCGCTGATTGTCTATATTGAATTGGCGAATCGATTCGATTTCGTCGCCGAACAATTCGATGCGCATCGGAAATCCGCTGGACGGATAAATATCGATAATATCGCCCCTGATACTAAATTCTCCGCGCAAAGTGACCAGACTTTCTCTCGAATAACCTAGCCCAGCC